>JAWXBZ010000050.1:0-10688 GCA_034440375.1 Candidatus Eiseniibacteriota bacterium | reverse complement strand
GCGGCCGGCACCCCCTGTTCCAGTAGTCGATCGAGCACGACGCGAACCTTTCGGCGGCTGCCGATCATGCCAAGGTACCGCCATGGCTGGCCGGCCAGCGCCCGAAGAGCTGCCTCATCGGTGTCGTGACATCGGGTGACCAGGACGACATAGGAGTGATCGTCAATCGGCGGCAGCGCCTCGCGAAAGAGTCGATCGGTTTCGACGAGACGCGTTCCGGCTGGAAATGCCGGCGCATCCAGCATGGCGGAACGGTCATCGACCACGGTGATGCCGAAGCCGACCCCGGCGGCCAACCGGGCGAGCGCCCGGCCGACATGACCCGCACCGAAGACGAGCAGATTTTCGACAAGTCCCGACACCTCGATGAACACCTGGGCTCGCCCGCCGCAGGCCATCCCCAACGCTTCCTCGCCGGACTCGTGAAGCGAGTAGGTCTTGAGTTCGGATTTGCTTTCACGGAGGCAGGTCCTCGCATCATCGATGACCAGCGCCTCGAAGGCACCACCGCCGATGGTGAACCAGGTGCGGCCATCCTCGGCCACGATGATCCGCCCCCCCTCGCGCTGGGGCGTCGAGCCACGCGCCTCGACGATGGTGGCCACCGCCACGCGTTGCCCACCTTCGAGCAGCGTCAGCAGCGTGCGATGAAATTCAAGCATGAAATCGATTCCTGGTTGAACTGGTCACCGCCGAGCGCGACACACGGCGCAAATTCTAACCCAGGGGACGGCCTGCCGTTTGACCCTCGGCGGGGGCGATTTCTATACTCACCACATCTCATGACCAAGCCATCCGGAACCGGCGAGCCGGCGGACACCACTCGAATCCCGCTCTGGGTGCCCGCACTCGTGGCCCTGCTCGCCGTGGCCATCCGCTGGTTGTACGTCCGGCAGGCCGGCGACCTCGTCCTCTTCAACGAACTGACCGGGGATGCCGCGCAGTACCTTGAACTGGCCGGGAGACTGCGTCTCGACGGGTGGTTGGCGCCACGCGGAGAGGCCTACTTCCAGGCTCCCCTGTACTCCGCCTACCTGGCCCTGGTGGGCGCGGAAATCGGCCAGCTTGAACTGGCCCGATGGATTCAGTTCATGGCCGGCGCGATTGGGGCTCTCCTGGCCTGGGACACGGCACGGCGGCTGGCCGGAAGCACCGCCGGCCTCGCCGCCGGACTCCTTGCTGCCGGATATGGTCCCCGCGTCTTTTTCGAGGGGGAATTGCTTTCGATCGCCTGGTCGCTGCTCTTTATCCAGGGGATGCTATGGCTACTCGTTGCGCGGATGTCCTCGCCCACCGGCAAGAACGATGCCATGGTGGCCGGCATGGCGGGATCGTTCGCCGGCTTCGCTGCGCTGGCACAGCCGAATACACTTCTGGCCGGACTGGCGGCGCTGGTCTTCCTCGTGCTGACCGGCCGCACCCCGCCCTCGGCCCGGCGGGGCGCGCTGGCGTTCGCGCTTGGCCTTTCGTTGGTGATCCTTCCGATCACGCTGCGCAATCGGGCCGAGTCGGGCGATTGGGTCTTGATCTCGGCCAATGGCGGGATCAACTTCTTCATCGGCAACAACGCGCTGGCCGACGGCACCTTTCACCTTCCGCCCGGCGAGCCACTGCTCAATGATCCCGACGGGCTCGTGGTCAGCGCCCGCGAGATGGCATCCAGGGGGCTCGGCCGGCCGGCCGGACCGGCCGCGGCGTCGAGCTACTGGCAGAACCGCGGCCTCTCCTGGTGGGCCGCTGCGCCGATTGACGCCGCCGCCCTTACGGCACGCAAAATTCTCTATGTCCTGAATGATCTCGAGATCCCCAATCATTATGACCAGGCCTGGTTTCGGGCGCGTGTTCCCATCCTGCGCATTCTTCCGGGTTTTCTTCTGATACTTCCCCTGGCGGCATGGGGATTTCTGCGGCGCGGGCGTGAACCGGCCGGCCGTCTGCTGATCGCCGTCGCCGCCGCCCTCATCCTCTCGGTGGCGTTTTTCTTCGTCACCGACCGCTACCGGCTGCCGCTCGTGGCCGTCCTGTTGCCGGCGGCCGGCGTGGGCCTTGCCGACCTCATGAACGTGGCGCGCCGGCGTCCTCTCACCGCCGCGCTCCCTGCAATCATGGTCGTGGCATCCTTTCTGGTGCTCGCCGCCTTTCCGCTGATCGATACGACGCCCTCCCGGGCGCACATGCATAACCTCGTCGGAACCATTCATTACAAGCGTGGCGAAGCCAGCCTCGCCCGTCGTGAGTTCGAGGAGGCCGTCGCCATCGCGCCCAACCTGGCGGAGCCGGCCAACAACCTGGGTCGGCTCGCACTCAATGCCGGGGACGCCGCGGGGGCTGAATCCTGGTTTCGACGCGCCGTGACTCTTGACCCGCGGCGCCCCGAGGCCTGGTTCAACCTGGAGGAGATCGAGCGTTCCCGTCGCCAATGGCGGGCCGCCCTCGGCCTGCTCGAGGAGATGGAACAGCGGGTTCCGGGGGTACGCGAGTCATTCGCCGGAGCCCTTGCCTACCGCCGAGGTCTATCCTGGCAGGCGCTCGGGGACACCACGGCGGCCGGAGCGGCGCTCCGTCGCGCGGTGACGGTGAAACCCGACCTGGCCGGCGCCTGGGCAGCGCTCGGCACGATGGCCGCCGCGGCCGGGCGGTACGAAGACTCCCGACGACATCTGGAGACGGCCGCGGCGCTTTCGCCGAATCACTTTACGACGGTTTACAATCTGGCACTTGTGACCGAACGAATCGGTGACTATCCTGCCGCGCTGGCCCTCTATCGTCGAGCGGTGGCCCTGGGCGGCTCCGAACCCGAATTGTCCCGGGCGCGGGAACGGTCCCTTGTTCTAGGACGGACCGGAGCCACCGGTTCAATTTCACCCAAAGGAACCAACGACGCAAATCGATGATGACTCAAACTGCTGACCGACGACCGGGTCTGGGCGCCCTGCTCCTCCTTGCCGGCGCCGCCTTCATCGCTGCATTTCTCTGGCTCGAACGCGCGAGCGCGGGTGCCTCCGCGTTTCACCAGTACGAACTGGAGTTTCTCTTCCGTCTCCCGCGCGGCGAGGCGGCCTTTTATCTTCGATACCTGGCACTGGCCCTGCCGGCAGCCATCCTCGTCGGGCTAGGGCTGGCTTACCTCTTCGGCGCCGACTTCTGGAGGCGCCGACTCGAGGTCCTCGAGGCCGTTCCAGAACGGTTATTCGTCGTCGGGCTCCTGATTGCCGGGGCGGGCCTCGTTCTGGCCATCGGTCACCTCATCCTCCAGAATCAGCCGCTCACCGACGACGAACGCGTCTATCTCTTCCAGGCCGATCTGCTCTCGCGGGGCCGACTCTTCCTCGACTCGCAGCCACTGCGCGAGTTCTTCGACAATGTCTCCATCATCAACAATGGCAAGTGGTACGGAAAATATCCTCCGGGCCACCCGCTGTTCCTCGTCCCGGGAATCGTGGCCGGGTGGCCCCGACTCGTGCCGGCGGTCCTGGCCGCGATCAATCTCCTCCTGGTCTACCGGCTGGCCGGATTTTACTTCTCCAGGCGGCTGGCACGCGCCGCGGCCCTGCTCCTGCTGCTCTCCCCGTTCTTTCTATTCACGGGAGCCACGCTCCTGTCGCATACCAGTTGCCTGACGATGCTGCTTCTCTTCGCCTATTGCGTCCATCGCTCGCTCACAGGGAGTTCCGCGGCATTGATTGCCGGCCTCGCCGCCGGCATGGCCTTCCTGATTCGTCCCTACACCGGTCTCATGATCGGCCTGCCGATCGCCGCCGCCTGGTTTCTTGCGCTCCGCCGACGTGGCCAATCGTTGAAACCCTGGTTAACGGCACTCGGCGTGGCCTCCCTGTTCCTGGTCATTCTGCTCGGCGTCAATCAGGTGCTGACGGGAAATCCCCTGAAGACGGGATACTCAGAGATCCAGGGCGATCGCGGCCGTGTCCTCGGTTTCGGCGAGGCTGTCCCGGGGCAGCCCGAGCGCACACCCCTCTCGGGCCTTCTGAACGTGTTTCAAACGCTGGTCCGACTCAATTTCTGGTCGCTGGGGTGGCCGCTCTCGTGGCTCTTCGTCGTGGCGGCACTTCTGTGGAGCCGCCGCCGCGACCTGGCACCGCTCTGGGCCGTCCTCATCGTCACGGCGCTCGGCAGCGTGTTTTATTTTTCGCTCGGCGTCAGCGATACCGGTCCGGTCAAGTACTACGAAATCCTCCCGGTCATCATCCTGCTCACCGTCGCCGGTGCCCGGAGCCTCCACGAACGGATCGGCCGGGGGGGCCGGCCGGGCCTCTCGTCGCTGACGCCCGCGCTCGTGGTCGCACTGACACTCGTCGGCTGGGTGGGATTCGGTCGCGTCCAGGCGATCGAACTGCATCGACTCAGCGACCGCATTCAGGAACCTTATCGCCGGGTCGCCGGCCTTCCGTCGGATCAGAAGCTCCTGATCTTCACCGGGGCGTTGCAGCGCCATCCATTTGACTCATGGGTCTTTTCACCGCCAAACAACGTGCCGGAACCGGAACGGCAGGTTCTCTATGTCCGCGACCGTGGCGCCGACAATCGCGCAATCATCGAGAGGATGGCTGACCGGGCTCCCTATCTCCTCGAACTTGACGAGAATCGAAAGTACCAGCTGACGCGACTCTCGGGGGATGAGGCTTCCAGGCGGTTGGTGGATGAGCGGACACGGGACGCGATTGCACATTTGCGGAAGCTGGAGATCAAGGAGGCGATTGAACTGCTGGTTCAGGCCACGGAGCTCGATCCGGGTCGGGCCAAGTCCTTTCTGTTGCTTGGCTGGGCCTGTGAACAGGGGCGATTGGCCAATCCGGCCGAAACGGCCTATCGGAAGGCCCTGGAGCTCGACAAGAATTCACCCGACCACTACTTCTTCCTGGGCCGATTCCTCGGCCGGGCCAACCGCCTGAGCGAGGCGCTGCCTTTCCTTGAAAGGGCGGTCGCGATGGACCCACGCGCCAAGGACTACCTGATCACGCTGAATCAGGTGCGGGCCGGAGTACCGCCTCCCTGATCGATCAATAGGCCTTCGCCCAGACAGCGCGCCGCTCGGAGGCGCCGCCGCAAACGATGCAGCTGCCCTTCTCTTCCGGTGCGTCAAACGGCAGGCAGCGTATCGTTGCCTTCGTGTCTTCCTTGACGCGGGCCTCGCACGCTGACGATCCGCACCAGGGCAACCAGTAGAATCCGCCCGGTTCGTCAACCTGTGACTTGAACAGTTCGTAATCGTCGAGCCGGTGCGAATTGGCCTCCCGGAAGGACCGGGCCCGCTCGAACAAGGCGGACTGGATCTCCTCGAGCAACTTCGGCACGCGCTCGCGGACGGCCTCGCGGGGAACGGTTTCCTTGACCTTCGTGTCGCGCCGAACCAGGGTCACCTGCCCTGCCGCCAGGTCGCGCGGGCCCACCTCGATTCGAATCGGTACGCCCCTCAATTCCCATTCGGCGAACTTCCACCCCGGCTTGTACTGGTCGCGCGCGTCGACCTTTACGGAGGCCGCACCCGAAAGCTCGACCCGAATCGCCTCCGCGACAGCGGTCATTTCGGCCTTCTGCTCATCCTTCATCCAGATCGGCACGATCACGCACTGAATTGGGGCCAACCGCGGCGGGAGCACGAGCCCGTCATCATCGCTGTGGCACATGATCAGCGCACCAACGAGTCGCGTGCTGACGCCCCAGCTCGTGGCCCACACATGCTCCCGTTTCCCCTCGGCATCCTGGAAAGTGACGTCGAACGCCTTCGCAAAATTCTGGCCCAGGTCGTGTGATGTACCGGCCTGGAGTGCCCGGCGATCCTGCATCATGGCCTCGATCGAATACGTTCGAACCGCCCCGGCAAATTTTTCAGAGTCGGTCTTCGGACCCATGAGTACCGGCATCGCCATGTACTCCTCGGCAAACGTGGCATACACGTTCAGCATCCGAATCGTTTCCTCGTGTGCCTCAAGAGCGGTGGCGTGGGCGGTGTGCCCCTCCTGCCACAGAAACTCGGTCGTTCGGAGAAATAGGCGTGTGCGCAACTCCCATCGAACAACATTGGCCCACTGATTGATGAGCAGTGGCAGATCACGGTATGACTGGATCCAGTTTCGGTAGGTGTGCCAGATGATCGTTTCCGATGTTGGCCGGACGACCAGTGGCTCCTCAAGCTTGGAACCGCCGGCATGGGTCACCACCGCCAGTTCCGGCGAGAATCCCTCGACGTGCTGCGCTTCCTTCTTGATGAACGACTCCGGAATGAACATCGGGAAGTAGGCGTTAACGTGTCCCGTCTCCTTGAACATCCGGTCGAGCGTCTGCTGAATGCACTCCCAGATGGCATAGCCGTTCGGCCAGATCACCATGCACCCCTTTACCGGCGCATGCTCCGCCAGCTGGGCCTGCGCGATGACGTCGTTGTACCAGCGGGAGTAGTCGTTCGCCCGCGGCGTAATGTTTTTGGCCATTGAACGAACTCCTTGGGAGGACCGCCCGCGGGCGGTCGGATTGCAGAATGCACTGAAATTAGAATCGAGAAGTATAGCACGGCACTTCGGGTCATCTGACCCGGCCCGCCCTTGTGACGGTAAAGAATCCCCAGTTCACCGCCGATACCCATGGAGTGCCGGGAACTGGATCGACCAGGCCTGCCGGCATGAACCAAGGCAGTCGGTACGTGTCATGCGGCCGGTGTCGACGGTGGAGGAATCAAGAAATGAAACTGGTGATCCGGAGCTTCCTGTTCGCCGCCGGCCTTGTGCTGGTGGCCAGCCCGTCCTTCGCGGGACTCAACCAAAACGCCAAGATCTTCATGCACGTCGGCCCGGTTGTGGCCAAGAACGGCTGCACGCAGGTTCCGACCGACTGCCGCAACGCCAGCGTTGCCGGCAACGTCGGCTCGTTCTACCATGCCTATGTCGGTGTGGGCAATTTTTCGGACTCGGTCGGAGTCGCCGGCTGCCAGTTCGGAATCCAGTACAACGATGCTTCCAGTGCCGGGGTCGACATCTTCAACTGGACTCTGTGCGCCACCCTCGAATTTGCCTCGAACAACTGGCCGCTCAACAATAGTGGCAATCTGGTCACATGGGACCCGGTCTCCAACTGCCAGCTGGGCCCCAACCCGGCGGTAGCGGGTTTTTTCTACCTCGGTGCCTATACCCCCGATCGCATTGCCCTGATTCCGAGGCCCGGAGACGGGCGGGCCAAGGTAGCCAGCTGCCTTTCGGTGGAGGATGACCTGACGGGTCAGACCCCTTCGCCCCTCGGATACATCGATTTCGGGACCGGCCCGGGTTACAACCCCTGCTCGACCATCGTACCGGTCGCAAACGCCACCTGGAGCGCCGTCAAGTCGCTGATCCGATAAGATCTTATATTATATATACTTAGAACCACGGTCGGCGGGGCGTCTCAAATTTGGCGCCCCGCCGTCCACCATACTGCCCGGTTCTGTTCCCTTCAAATCCAATTTTGCATTGACCCTCATTCTGCCCGGCCCCTATAATTTCATTAGCCTTTACACCACTGGAACTTGCGCCCTGAGCCCGGGAGGTGATCGCAACTCGAGAGTTCGTTACCACCGTGACCGGGTTGTTACTTCCCCGAGTAGACAACCGTCACTGCATTTCGATCCCACAGCCTGTCGTTCGCTAAGGAGGTAACACAATGAAGGGTTTTGTCTCGACTGTTCTTCTCGGTGCCTTGGTCATGGGCCTCACCGGC
Organism: Candidatus Eiseniibacteriota bacterium; assembly: GCA_034440375.1. Taxonomy (GTDB): domain Bacteria; phylum Eisenbacteria; class RBG-16-71-46; order JABDJR01; family JAWXBZ01; genus JAWXBZ01. Next base: position 2,981 of record JAWXBZ010000050.1, on the reverse strand, counting down.
TCCGCCGCGGCATTTGACAACAAGCAGGCCGGTATCGCCCTGCACATCACGCCGCCCGGCGCCGCCTCGCCGCCTTGTAACCCGGGCGTCACGGCTCCGACGCTGGTCTACCAGACGCCCCAATCAAGCCCCGCCAATTTCTTCTGGACCTATCTGCTCACCTGCAACGGCTCCGACTCCACCGGCATTGCCGGCATGGAAATGGGCATCCAGTACCCCACGTCGATCCAGGTTTATAACTGGGTTTCCTGCGCCAATCTTCAGTTCCCGGATGGCATCTGGCCGAACTCAGGTGGCAGCAACCTGCTGACCTGGACGCTGGCCAACTGCAACAATGACCGTTCCGAACCGGCCGTGCCCCGCACGGTCATCGCGATCGGTGGCTACTTCTACATGGGTGCCTACGGCCCCTCGCAGATGTTTGTCACCCCGCGCCCGGTGTCGGGTCGCGCCAAGGTTGCGGATTGTTCGTCACGTGAAGACGACCTCACGTTCGCGGTTCCGTCCCACCTCGGCGTGGCCGGCTTCGCCGGCGCAGCGGGCTACAACCCCTGCGGCGCCCCGACGGCAGTCGCCCCGTCAACCTGGTCCGGTATCAAGACACTGATCGGCGAATAATTCAAACAGCATCATTGGAAAGGGCGTCCCGGGAAACCGGGACGCCCTTCTTTTTTGACCGGATCGGGGGCAATCAGATTCGGCCGGGCGTGCCGATCTCGAGCTTGCGAATTCGGTTGTGCAGGTGCTGGCGGCTCACGCTGAGTGCCTGCGCGGCCCGGGAGATGTTTCCCTGGCTGCGGCGCAGCGCCGCATCGATGGCAACGCGCTCGGCTCGAAGAAGCCTGTCCTTCAAAGTTCCACCGGCTGACTCGTCCGCCATGGCTGCCGCAGCGGCCGGCACGAGGAGCTCCTTGGTGATGGGTCCTTCCGTGGTCAGTGCACAGGCGCGTTCGAGGGCGTTTTCCAGTTCGCGGACATTGCCGGGCCATGCGTAAGCCAGGAGACAGCTGCGCCCCTCTGCCGTGAGGTAGACCTTGTCGCGCTTCATTCGGGCGGACGACTGCCGGAGGAAATGGTCGGCGAGCAGCAGAATGTCTTCGGGGCGATCCCGAAGCGGGGGCATGACCATGCTGACGACATTCAGCCGGTAGTAGAGGTCCTGGCGGAATCGCCCGGTCTGAATGTCCTTGTCCAGGTCGCGGTTCGTGGCAGCGAGCCAGCGAACATCTACCTTTCGGGGCGATGATTCGCCGAGCCGCTGCAGTTCCTTGTCCTGAACCACGCGAAGAATCTTGGTCTGCAGCGTCAACGGCATATCGCCGATTTCGTCGAGCAGGACGGTACCCCCGTGGGCCGTCTCGATCAGGCCGACCTTGTCCTCGGTGGCGCCGGTAAAAGCGCCTCGCCGGTAGCCGAACAGTTCGCCCTCCAGCAGCGCGTCGGGAATGGCCGCGCAGTTGATCGGCACGAATGGCGCGGCTCGGCGCGGGCTGGCGTTATGAATGGCGCGGGCTACCATTTCCTTGCCGGTACCGGTTTCGCCCTGGATCAGAACCGTGACCGTGGTGTCGGCCACCTTGCCGAGAACTTCAAATATTCGGCGGATGGCCTCACTCTGTCCGAGAATCGAATCGAACGAAAATTCGGACCGGAGGGCGCGCTTCAAGCTGCGGTTCTCAACCTCAAGGCGGCTCTGAAATGTCTTGAGCGTATCGTGCGCCAGGGCATTCGCAATGGCGACGGATGCCTGCGAGGCAAAAGCCTCGAGCAGTTCCTGACCCTCCGGGGTCATGATGTCGGACACGTTACGGCTATCCAGGTAGATGGCGCCGAGATCTCGCTGGTCAATTCTCAGCGGAAGGCAGATCACCGTCCGAAGCGAGAGATCGCGAACGCTCTTGTAGCCGGTGAACGCAGGATTGTTCATCGCATCGTTTTCGAAAATGGTCCGCCCGCTCTGGATGGCCCGATTCAGGATGGTGCGACTGATTTGATACGTTTCCTCAGCCCCATGCTCGGTGCCGTCAAGATTTCGGCTGATCTCGAGATGCGGCTCGCGTTGCGAGTCGAGGAGGACCAGGAACCCGCGCTGCGCACCGGCAACCTGAATGACCGCATCCATGACGCGATCGAGGACATCTCTCGTGCAGAGGACTGAGTTGATTCGTCCGGAAACATCGAGCAGAAGTCGAAGGCGGGATCTCTCTTCCGTCAAATTACGCAGGCGCTCATCCAACCTCGCCCGATCATCGAGCAACGCGGAACGCTCGTCGGCACGGCCGTTTAGGTTTGCCTCGATGGTGTTAAAAAAATCGTCATCACTGTCAGGTTTAGGCGACTCCTCGTTCCGTTCGAATCCAGATTCCAAGGCACCTCCGAAAAACCTGTAAGTCATTAAAAATCAATCAGTAGAACGAATATCCATAGTATAAACCGGACGTTGTCGTCCCTGCAATTTTTTTGTCAATTGTCCCACAACATGCCATTCAAGTGCCCGAAATGGCGCTTTGTCAAAAAAACGACGGCCACCCGAAGGTGGCCGTCTGCCCTTTCCCGAGATCTCGCGAATCGCTACCCCTTACCAGCCAGCCTTTCCACCAAGGCCGCTGATCAAGGCAATCGCTGTGAGACCCACTAAAACCAGTCGATGCATTGCGTCACCCCCTTCACTCAGTTGTCCTGAACCAACTGGTCCAGCGTCGCAACCCATGCAAAGCAGGCAATATGCCATACGTGGGTGATCTGCCCCCGATTCTGCTAACTCATTATCACGACTTGATTTGCTGGAGGGACAAACAGTCAGAATCTTCTCAGGCGCCAGGATGATTGACAATCATTGTTGACAGAAAGCTCACGTCAACGCGACAACTCTATAAATTTCAGTGCCTTGCTGGATCAAGCATTAGTTGACACTGGAGTCGCCTTTTGTTTACAGAACCTCATGGATCATGACTGAGGGAAGTCCCGTGGTCAGCGCTGAG
>JAWXBZ010000049.1:0-11431 GCA_034440375.1 Candidatus Eiseniibacteriota bacterium | reverse complement strand
GCGGCGCGCGCCGCATGCACGGCGCCGATCGGGTCGTCGATTTCGTCCAGATGACAATGCGCGTCGGGAATCAGATCCATACGATGAAAATAGCAGGGAGAGGAACGGTGTGCGATCCATGGGGTCCTCCAGCTGATGTTGATCCGGCCGTTCCGGGTCCCTGAGTGATTGTAAAGTACTTTACATTGAAAAGTAAGCAATCATGCCGGCCCCCCGGTGGCGGGCGGATGGGTGAACGGATAGTCTCGCCGGATTCCCGTATCTCCAGCCACACGCGGACGCAAAATCAGGAGCGCTTGATGTCACAGGACAAACGGTTCGAGGCAGGCAACGCCGGCCCCGAGGATCTGGCGGTCACCACGCTGCGCACACTGGCCATGGATGCGGTCGAAAAGGCCAACTCGGGTCATCCGGGCCTCCCCATGGGGGCTGCCGACATGGCTCATGTTCTCTGGACGCGCCATCTCAGGTTCAATCCCGACGACCCGCACTGGCCGAATCGCGACCGCTTTGTCCTGTCGGCCGGCCACGGCTGCCTGCTCCAGTACGGCCTCCTCCACCTGGCCGGCTACGACCTGTCGATCGATGACCTGAAGCAATTCCGCCAGTGGGGAAGCCGGACGCCGGGGCACCCGGAGCACGGCCACACGCCCGGCGTCGAAACGACGACGGGGCCGCTGGGCCAAGGGTTCGGCAACGGCGTCGGCATGGCCATCGCCGAGGCGATGCTCGCAGCCCGTATCAATGGCCCGGAACATTGTGTCATCGAGCATTGGACCTACGTCCTGGCATCGGATGGCGACCTGATGGAAGGCGTGGCTTCCGAAGCGGCTTCGCTGGCCGGTCACCTGAAGCTCAACCGGCTGATCGTGCTGTACGACGACAACCGCATCACCATCGACGGCAAGACCTCGCTCGCCTGGAGTGAGGACGTCGGTGCCCGCTTCCAGGCCTACGGCTGGCATGTCAATCATGTCGATGGCCACGACCGCCCGGCCGTGGACGCGGCGCTCATCGCGGCCCGGGCCAGGGCCGACAGCCCCAGCCTCATCGTGGCCCGCACGCACATCGGCTACGGGGCGCCGCACAAGCAGGACAGCGAAGAGGCGCACGGGGCGCCGCTTGGAGCCGACGAGGTTCGGGCCACCAAGAAGGCCTACGGGTGGCCGGAGGATTCGCAGTTCCTGGTTCCGGACGAAGTGCGCGCCTTCTGGCAAACGGTCTCGGATCGTGGCCGGGTGGCTCATGCCGAGTGGCAGCGGCTCTTCGATGCCTGGCGGAAGGCCGACGCCGCCGGAGCCCGACTCTGGGATTCCTCGCATGCCGCGGAACTGCCGGCGGGGTGGTCGGCCGGGGCGCCGGAGTTTCCGACGGACGCCAAGGGGATGGCGACCCGCGCGGCCTCCAGCAAAATGATCCAGTGGCTGGCCGCCGCGCTCCCCCAGTTCGTCGGCGGCTCGGCGGACCTGGCCCCATCGAACAAGACATGGATCGACAAGGCCGATCCGATCGCCCCGGGATTGTTCGGCGGGCGCAATTTTCACTTCGGGGTGCGCGAGCACGCCATGGGTTCCATCCTGAACGGCATGAGCCTTCACGGCGGCTTTCGCCCGTACGGCGGCACGTTCCTCATCTTCAGCGACTACATGCGACCCGCGGTGCGGCTGGCCGCGCTCATGAAACAGCCGGTCATCTATGTCTGGACGCACGATTCGTTCTATCTCGGCGAGGACGGTCCGACCCACCAGCCGGTGGAGCAACTGATGGCCCTGCGGACCATCCCTAAGTTCACGTTGATCCGTCCTGCCGATGCCAACGAGACCGTGCAGGCCTGGATTGCCGCGCTCGAATCGCACGGCCCGGTTGGCCTCGTGTTGACGCGCCAGAACCTGCCGACCCAGGATCGTGCCGTTTACGGGCCGGCAACGGGACTCCGCCGGGGTGGCTATATCCTGGCCTGCGAGCTGCGCCCGGACGCGATCGAATTGATCTTGATCGCCACCGGCTCCGAGGTGACCCTGGCCGTGGAGGCGCACCGATTGCTGGAAGCCGAGGGGCGGTCGGTCCGCGTCGTCAGTCTTCCGTCGTGGGAGATGTTCGAGGCAGAAGATGCGTCTTATCGCGATTCGGTCCTGCCACCGGGTGTCACACGCCGGCTGGCCGTTGAGGCGGGTTGCAGCTTCGGCTGGGACAAGTGGATCGGACCGGCCGGGCGGGTCATCGGACTGGACCGGTTCGGCGCTTCGGCGCCCGACAATGATTTGGCGGAGCATTTCGGCTTCACCGTGGCCCATGTCGTCGAAGTGGCCCGCGAGATGCTTGAGGGTTGATGATCTTCCTTCGAACATGGCCACCGTTCCTCCGGTGGCCGGCGCGGCTGTTCGGCGTGTTGCCGGCGCCACTTCTCGTGCTTCTGCTGGCCTTCGCCGGTTGCTCGGGCCGCACGGCCACGCACGAGACCTCCACCGCCCCCGCGCGGATCATCTCCTGTTCGCCCAACCTGACCGAAATGCTGTTCGCCCTGGGCGCGGGAGACAGGGTCATCGGTGTCACTCGCTGGTGCCGTTATCCGCCGGAAGCCGCCACCCGCCCGCCCCTGGGCGATCTCTATCAGCCAAATCTCGAAGCGATGGTGGCCGCCCGCCCCGACCTGATCGTGGCGGTCCCCGGCAACACGAAGGTGCTGGAGTTTTTTTCCGGTCGCGCCGAGCCGCGAATTTTAGAAACAAACGCCTGTGAGACGATTGCCGATATCCAGGCCACGCTGCGTCAACTGGGTGCAGCCGTTGGAGCGGCGGAGCGTGCGGAAGCCCTGGTTCGCGAGATGAACAGCGGGCTCGATTCGCTGGCGGCCGCGGGTGACAATCCCCCGCCGGTCAGAACACTGATGATCCTGGGCCACGCCGAGGGCGCCCTCGAGCAGATCTACGCGGTCGGCAGCCCAACCTATCTCGATGAACTGCTGGTGCGGGTCGGTGGCACGAATGTCGTGCCGAAAGATGCCGGCCGTTACCCGATCATCACCCGCGAGGCGATCCTGACGATGAACCCGGAGCTGATCCTGGAACGGCACCTGGGTGGCGTGGCCTCGGCGGAACAGAAGCAGGCCATGATTCGGCTCTGGGACGAGCTACCCACGCTCCCCGCGGTCCGGAACGGTCGTGTCGTCGTCATGGATGACGACCACATGACAATCAATGGCGTCGACCTGGTCAACACCGGGCGAAAGCTGGCCCGAGTCGTTTCCGAGGCGCGCAAAGTTCCCGAGGCGCGCAAAGATTCCGAGGTGCGCGAAGTTCCCGAGGTGCGCGTCAGCGCGCCGAGCGGCCAAAGCCAATGATCGAATCCACGGTACAAGGAAGCCTCAAGGCCACCGATCTATCGTTTTCCTACCACGATGGCGTCTCCGTCCTGGCCGGCGCCACCCTCGATATCCCCGCCGGTGCCTTCCTCGGCATCGTCGGACCCAACGGCGCGGGAAAAAGTACGTTGCTGCACCTGTTATCCGGCGCGCTCCAACCCGCGCGCGGACTCATCGAGTTGAATGGCCGACCGCTCACCGAATGGAAGCGCCGCGATATCGCCCGCCAGGTTGCCGTTGTTCCGCAGGCCGAACCGCACGCGTTTCCATACCGGGTCAGCGAGATTGTCCTGATGGGTCGGACCCCATGGCTCACCGGGCTCCTGGCCACCGAGACACCGGTCGACCATGCGGCCGCCCGCCGCGCCCTCGATGCCGTCGGCATTGCCGACCTCTCCTGTCGCCCGCTCGGCCAGCTCTCCGGTGGCGAACGGCAGATGGTCCTGGTGGCCCGCGCGTTGGCCCAGGAGCCGCGCATCCTGTTGCTGGATGAACCGACCGCCTCGCTCGACCTGGCTCATCAACAGTCGATATTTCGGTTGCTGACGCGCCTCAATGTCGAGCACAACCTGACAACAGTGGTCGTGACCCACGACTTGAACCTGGCCGGGCTCTACTGTCGGACCCTGGCCATCCTGCACCACGGTCGCATCGAGTCCACCGGATCCCCCGAGGACATCCTGAAGCCGGATCGTTTGGAATCGGTTTACGGCGCCTCGCTCTGGGGCGCTACTTCACCGGCCGGGGCGCCGATCGTGGGATTGACGCGATGACCGCCGGCAATCGCGCGGCCCATCCCGGTCGGGTCATTATGCTTCTCCTCATCGTGATGCTATTTGCGATGGCACTGGCGCCGTTGATCGGTCCGACTTCCATATCGCTCGTCAAAGCGTTCGATCGATCGATTCCGATCGAGCGAAATATTGATGCCGTCATCTTCTTCAACACGCGGCTTCCCCGGGTGCTGTTTGCCGCGTTGGTCGGCGCCGCACTGGCCGTGGCCGGCGCCGTGTACCAGGCGCTGCTGCGCAACGACATGGCCACGCCGTACACGCTGGGAATCTCGGGCGGCGCCTCGTTCGGCGCGCTGCTGGCCATGCGCTGGATGCCCGTCGGCCTGGCGACGCTCGGCGTGGCGCTGGTTCCGCTGTCGGCGCTGGTCGGTGCGGCTTTGGCCATGCTGCTGGTCACCCTGCTGGCCCGCCGGCCCACGGTGTCTGACCGAACACATACACTGCTGCTGGCCGGCGTCACGCTCAATCTCCTTTTCGCATCGGGAATCCTGATCGTTCAATACCTGTCGGACCCCCACCAGGCCTTCGCCATGCTCCGCTGGATGTTGGGAGGACTGGACGTATCTAGCGTGGCGCTCCCCGCGGCGCTCACCCTTCCGCTGCTGGCGGCGTTCGTCATCCTGATGGCCAACGCGCAGGGGCTCAATGTCATGTCGATCGGGGATCGGACGGCCACCCACCTTGGCCTCAACGCCGACCGGGTGCGACTGATCGGGTTATCGGCGGCTTCGATCATGGTGGCGCTGGTCGTGGCCTGGGCCGGCCCGATCGGTTTCGTCGGCCTGGTCGTTCCGCACCTGCTCCGGCGATTCGTCGGACCCGATCACCGCGTGCTGCTCCCCGCCGTGGCGCTGGGCGGCGCATCGTTCCTGATCGTGTGCGACACGCTGGCGCGCACGATCGCCAACCCGCTGGAACTGCCGGTGGGGATCATCACCGCGGCCATCGGTGGACCGTTTTTTCTCTGGGTGCTGTTTCGGCGGGGTTGATGGCTCCCGGGATGTACGGCGCGAAAGGGGCGCGGATGACTGGTCATCGCTCGGGTTGGCCGGTAAGTGGATTTTTCGTGCTCCCGCTGATACTGGCCACGACCGTCGGCGCGATCGAACCCGACGGCACCTTGGTCGCTCGGGCACCCGTCTCGTACACGGGCAACCTGAGGCGGCTCATTGACGAGCGAATCCAGCGCAGCGGTCGTGTCCTTGATCTCGACAGCGTCCTCGTCCAGCGCATCACCTACATGAGCGATGGGCTCAAGGTGCGGGGCTATCTCGTCGAACCAATCAGCGGTGATTCATTGCCGGCCATTATTTTCAATCGTGGCGGCAACCGGGAATTTGGAGCGATCACCGATACGTCGGCCGCCCTGCTCCTCGGCCCGCTGGCCCAGCATGGCTATGTCGTCGTGGCCAGCCAATATCGCGGCAATGCCGGCGGCGAGGGACGCGAGGAGTTCGGCGGGGCGGATGTGAACGATGTCCTGAACCTGGTTCCCCTGCTGGAACGACAGCCCCGCGTCGATGCGACCCGACTCGGGATGTACGGCTGGAGTCGGGGCGGGATGATGACCTACCTGGCGCTGGCCCGCACCGATCGAATCCGCGCGGCCGTCGTCGGGGCCGGTCTGTCGGATGCCGCGGATATGGTGAGGCAACGGCCGGAAATGGAAACAGGCGTGCTGGCTGAGCTGGTGCCCGGCTGGCCCGCGATTCGCGAAGCCGCCCTGGAAGCGCGCTCCGCTGTTCGCTGGCCGGAACGCCTGAATCCGACCACGCCGATACTGCTCCTGCAGGGCAGCGCCGACTGGCGCGTCGAACCGACCGAGACCTTGCGAATGGCCGAGGCGTTGTACAAGGCCAAACGCCCCGTTCGATTTGTCTTCCTCGAAGGGGGCGACCACGGTCTTTCGGAGCACCGCGCGGAGGTGGCCCGCCAGGTTAATTATTGGTTCGATACCTATGTTCGGGATCGGGCGCCCCTGCCGAACCTGGTGCCGCACGGGAAGTAGTGCCGGTGCCGTACGCCAACTTGCCTACTCCGTAATTATCAGCCATATCTGACGCAACTCGCCCCGGGGCGAGTAAATGCAGTCATGGCTAACAAGACTCGGTCCAGGCCGAGTTTGCAGATCATTTATTGAATCCCGTTGCGGCATGCAATCGATGCTGCCATCGTTCGATTCGATCGCGTCGAGGTCAAGCGGTGGAGAACAGGTCAGTGCTTATCCAACAACGAATGCCAGTTGGTCAGCAGCGTCAAACTCGAACCGCCGGCGGCGGTTTCGCCGCGGATGGCCAGGATGCGCTGACCGTCGGCGGTGATGTCGAGGTCGCGCACGTTCCTCGAGAAGTCGCCAACTTCCCTGGGCTCCAAAATCTGAAGTGTCGGACCAGGCCTGACCGCGCAGCTCATCAACCGGCCCGCGGGACTTAAGTACCTGATCTCCCACGACTGGCGCAACCAGAAAAAGCCTCCCCCTCCAGCGGTTGATACCTGGATCTTAGTTTCCGGAATGGGAAATGACGTAACGTAGATCTCAAGTCGACCCGATTCGTCCGATTGGTAGGCCACCCAGTGTCCATCCGGGGAGAAGATGGCGGCATTCTGTTCGGCCGGCGCCGTGAGAAACGGCGTCGCGTTGCCTCCAGCGGACGGCACGACCCAGAGGTCCCGCCGGGTGACCGGATCGAGCTGGGCAAACAGGAAAAAGCGCCCATCCGGCGAGATATCCTGTGCCAGCTTAAACATATTGTCGTTCTGAAAAACCAGCCGCTCCTCGTACGAACCAGTCGTCCGACGGGCATAGAGGTTCTGGCGTCCGGTCCGATCGGCGGTGTAGAAAATCTCGCGGCCATCCGGCGACCAGATCAGCTTATCGACCGGCCCCCCTTCGGTCGTGATGGGGGCAGCCGTCCCCCGGATCGGATCGACCAGCCAGATATTGGTCTCGCGCGAATCCGACGACCGGAGAATGGCTGCCTGCCGCCCGTCCGGGCTCAGGGAGATTTGAGCCCATTGCGCCTCTGGAATGCGGGGCCGCGACAGCGACTGGCCGGACGGTGACATCCATTCCAGGTAGGTCAAATCGGAAACGCTTGTCGGAAAGACGATGTCCCCACGATCGGAACAGCTGGCCGGATTCGTTCCCCAGGTCCACAGGTTCGAGGGCGCATCGCCGATGGCCACCGGCTCCCCCTTGAGGGTCAAGGAGGATGGGTCACACCGCTGCGCCATCAGCGTTTGTCCCCGGGTGAAGACGGCAAGGTTGGGCGGCACGAATGCGGCGCTCGATGACGCGCGGACGAAAACGCGGCGCTCGGTTGCGCCCAATCGCCCGATAAAGGTCGTAATCTCCTCATTCCGGGCCGGCAGCGAAGCGAACGTGAATTGCTTTCCATCCGGCAGGAACCGGGGAAAACGCTGCGCCGTCTCACCGGCCTTTTCGTCCAGCGGCAGGACCGCCTCCGGCTTCCCTCCCGAGACGGAAACCCGCTGGAGGGGACCACTACTCGTCGGAGCGAAGAGGATGACACCGTCCCCATTCCAGGTGCCGCCGCGGCCACTCGGGGCATCACAAATGATCTGAGACGATCCGCCATCCAGCCCGATGATTCTGAGCTTGCGGTCGGAGAAAAAACCGATCCGGCGCGAGTCCGGCGACCAGAACGGCAGGCCGCCATCGACGAGTTCGGTATGCGTGATCAATCGGACATCCAGCGATCCAAGCGACCGGAGCCAGAGCTGGCTGCGACCCGCCGAGTCCACCGCCGCGAACACGATCATCGTGCCGTCCGGGGAGTAGGCGGCGTCGGCTGGGAGAATGTTATCGCTGGAGGTGCCCCGGGCCGGTGCAATCAGCGACTGAACGGGTGGTGGAGGCGCAGGTGGCGATGCCAGGCGGGGGGCAATCCATGAGGCGGCTGCCACCAGCAGCGAGAGCCCGGCAATGCCCCAGGCCAGAAGCGAGCCCCTCTGCGACGACGCCGGGGCAGCGGCGGCAGTCAACGCCGGGATCGTGCCACTCGCGTTCACGCCGCCGGCCAGGATCTCGTCAATCTCGAGCTTGATATCCCCGGCATCCCGCTGGCGTTTGCGCGCATCTTTTTCAAGGCAGCGGCGGAGCAGCTCGCGCACGCGCGGTGGCGTCTTCTGCGGCAGCAAGCTCCAGTCCGGCTCGCGCTCCAGGATCTTCGCGATCGTGTCCGAAATGGTCTCGCCCGAAAAGAGGATCTTGCCGGTCAGGCATTCGAACAGCACGCAGCCGAAAGACCAGATGTCGCTGCGGCGATCGACCGTGCGGCCGCGGGCCTGCTCCGGACTCATGTAGGCCGCCGTACCGAGGATCACCCCGGCCATCGTGGCGGCGTAGGTCATCGTGGGCGAGGCGGAAAGTCCCATGTCCAATGCCGGCGTGGCGCCACCGCCGCGGGCCAGGCCGAAGTCGAGGACCTTGATATCGCCGGCCGGGGTCACCATGACGTTGCCGGGCTTCAAATCGCGATGAACGATGCCGGCTTCGTGGGCCGCATCCAGCGCGGCGGCGATCTGCCGGCCAAATTCCAGCGACTCGTCCAGCGGCAGGGGACCACGCGCCAGGCGATTCCCCAGCGTCTCCCCTTCCACGAGCTCAAGGACGAGATGGCGATGCCCCCCCGAATCCTCCAGGCCGTGGATACCGCCAATATTCGGATGGCTCAAGGAGGCCAGCAATCGGGCCTCCCGCTCGAATCGTGCCAGTCGTTCCGGCTCGGCCGCAAACGCATCGGGAAGCGTCTTGATGGCCACATCCCGCCCGAGCCGCGAATCCCGCGCCCGGAACACTTCCCCCATCCCGCCTGCGCCCAGCGGGGCGATGACCTCGTAGGGGCCGATGCGGGTTCCGGGACTAAGCGGCATCGCGAGATTAAAGCCGGGAGACGGGCGGAGCGCAAGGGTTCGAGGCACCTCGCCGTAAAATAATGGGAGGCTGAATCGCCCATGGCCGCGATTCAGCCTCCCATGGATTGCCATGCCCGGTACTCCGCCGGCCCCGTACGGGCCGACGGCCGGTCAAACTAGAAGCGGGTCTTGATGTCCGACCAGCTGTGCGTTTCGACCGGGCTTTCGCACTCCACGACGTCGAGGCGTACCAGGAAATCCACGCCGCTGACCGCGGCGCCGATGTCGGCATCGTAGAGGTACAGCGTATTCGCGCCCGGAGTCAGCATGCCACCCACGGGGATCGAGCCGACAAAGGTTGCCGCGGCGAAGTTTCCGCCGGCAACTGCCGGAATCGGATTGCCATTGAGATAGAGACCCGCCGGGTTGTTGGGGCTTCCAAGAGCATCGTCCACCATCCAGCAGATGCTGAGTGTCGCGGAGTGGATGCACTGGGTCGTGACGTTGAAATTCACCGCATAGAGCGCCGTCTCCGGCGGTCCGCCGATGGCGACACCAACCCAGCGGCCCACGGTCTCGACGGTGGGATCGCACGACAGGTCCGCAGTCCATGCCGGGTGAGCCTGCCCAATGATCGTCGCCGGCGGTCCAGCCGCGGCGGCGGCGAAGTGCGCCGCCGTAAACGCAGGAAATTCCGCGCAACAACTCCCGAGGCCCAGGTACCGGATGATCGGATCAAGATTTCCGACGGGTCCGTTGCCGCTGAATAGAACAATGTTTTCGTTGGCAATGGACGGCGCACTCATCGCGAGCAACGCCAAAAGTGCCAGGAGAGAGGATCTCGCTGTCTTAGCAAAGCTGTTCATGAATCCACTCCTTGGTAAGGGGAAACTCAGAACTGAAACCGGTGGCATTGCCATGGACCGGGCAGTGTATCAGGCAGGTGGGGGATCCGGGATCGTTCTGCCTGGAACGATGGACCCTCGCCTCACTCGTCCCCGGTCTGCGGCAGCAACGTGCCCTTGATCCGGCTCCACGTGGTCGAAGTGGTGGCAATCACGCCGCAGGGCACCACGCAGGGATTGCACCCGGAAATCGTCCCGCCGGCGGAGAAGACCACCGAACCGAGATCTCCGGGAGACAGTCCTTGTTCCAGGCCGGTCTGGCAGTTGATCATCACCGGTGGATTGTCAAACTGGCGGAGCCCAAGCCTCAGTGTGTCCGGGCTGTACGCCCCAAGATAGAAGTACCCCGACACGGCGGCCCGATCACTCAGGCAATCATCCATGTCGCTGTACCAGACCCGACTGGAGACTCCCGTCGGTTTCGGCCACGGCGGATTCGATGGTAAATCATAGCCACTACCGCACAGCCGCCAATCGAATACTTCAATGCCCCGTCCATCCCGATCAGCGTTCGGGGAATCGTTACCATAGTGGAGCCCACAGGCGAATCCCGTCGATGAGGCAATGCTCCCGAGTTCTGCCAGGAGATACACGATGTAGAATGGCCCGCTCTCCGAATCTACCAGGCTCCCCGCGGTCGCACCCGCCTGGCAATCGATCAAGCCTCGTGCGCAGATGTTCTTCGTCGTCACCGGAATCAGATGCAGCATGAGCTTGGGTCGGTTGTCGAAAGGGGCGGCGAGCGATTGGGTGGCCAGGCATGCCCACGAAACAACGAGCATGACGAAGAAGCAACTCATCGCTGTCGGCCCGGGGCCATGTCGCGGGGCCACCAATCGACACCACGGGTTCGCACTGCTCGAGACTCGTGTCATCCGAGGTTACCGCGGGTCGCCCGCATACAAGACGTGAAGCCTCATTCCAGCCGACTCAGTCATCAGTACTGAGAGTGGTAGTGAATCAGCTTCCACGAGGATTCCCTTGTCCAGGGTCAACCCAAGCACCCAATTTTTGACCATCGCGGACACGTCGAGCCTGACAAAGCCACCACCCATTCGTTCCACATCGAGCGGTTCGATCTCCCATTCCGAACTCCGGGCCAGATCCAGGAGTGGGGCCCTACCCTGCGCCACGTCCACGCCGATCCAATCAGCGATGATTGGGTATGCAATGAATCGAGGTGCGGCTGCAGATGGCCGGGCGGCTGTTCGCCATTCCAGAAAGGCATCTTGAACCTGCCAGCCGGACCGCTTTGGAAAAGTCGTGAAGTCAAAGGTTAAGATGAGCCGAGCCGGACCCACTTTCTCTCCGGAGCAGGCGATCACCTGGGTGGGCTCCAACATGTAGGATCTTCCATCCGCCGTACCAACTGCCAACCAAGCGATTGACGTCAGAATTAACAAACTATATATCGAGCGATTCATGAGTACACCTCCGTTTTTCTCCGAACCTGAGCTGCAGTTGAAGCGCGCTTCCCGTGAGCTATGTCAATG
>JAWXBZ010000048.1:0-4759 GCA_034440375.1 Candidatus Eiseniibacteriota bacterium | reverse complement strand
GGCCGCGGCCGCGGCCAGGACATCATGAAACAGCTCCTCAGTGACATGGTGCGAGCACGAGCAGGTGATGAGAATCCCGCCCGGTGACAGCATCTTCATGGCGCGGAGATTGATTTCCTTGTAGCCGCGAACGCCCGCCTCGACATCGGACTTGTTCTTGGAGAAGGCAGGCGGGTCGAGCACGATGACGTCAAACCTCTCATTGGCCAGGTCGCTGTTCTTGAGCCAGTCGAAGGCGTTCGACTCGATGAACTTGAAGTTGGTCAGGCCGATCCGTTCCGCGTTGCGGGCGGCAATCTCCAGCGCCTCGGCCGAGCTGTCCACGGCTACGACCTCCGTGGCACGGCTGGCCATGGCCAGGCCGAACCCTCCGGTGCAGCTGAAGGCATCCAGGACGCGCCCCTTCGTTACCAGGGCGGCGGCCGCGTGATTCTCGAACTGGTCCAGGAAGAGGCCGGTTTTCTGCCCCTTCCACGGATCGACCTCGAGCGTGTGACTTCCTTCCATGACTTCGAGCCGATCCGGTGTCGTGCCGCTCTTCTGGACCACGCCCCGCTCCAGCCCTTCCAGCTTGCGGACGCTGCCTTCGTTTCGGGCCAGGATGCTGGCCGGCCGATAGACTTCGTTCAGCGCATCGAGGAGCGAACCCTCCATTGCCTCGAGACCGGCGGACAGGACCTGGATGACAAGATGATCGCCGTAGCGGTCAACCACCAGCGACGGGAGGCCGTCCGACTCCGAAAAGACTTCTCGGCGGGCGCCCCGGGCGTCCATCACCCGGTCACGGTAGGCGCGGGCGTCGTTCAGTTTTGCGATTAAATACGCCGTGTCGATGGTTGCGGGTTCGCGCGTCAGGACGCGCAACGCGATTTGTGAGGCCGGGCTGTGAAGCGCCGTGCCCAGGACTTTTCCGCGATTGTCGACGATTCGCACCGGGCCGGCCGGCGGTGTGCCGCCCGGCATTTCAAACTGCCCGCGATAAATCCACGGGTGTCCGGCCTTGAAGCGGGCCCAGCCGATCCGGCCGAGTACGAGGTCGGTGGCACGAGCCGCCGTGACGGCGCGGCTCACTTTTTTCCCTTCGCGACATCGTTGAGCGACCAGTCGAACGGCAGGAACTCGACCGGTGGCTCGGAGGCAGCCATCTTCATGGCCACGCCGAGCGTCAGGTGCGGGCCGATCCAGCGAGGCAGCGTCAAGTCGCCCACTTCGAAGTCATTGCGGTACCAGTGAAAGATCTCCGAAACGTGGAGAATGTAGGCCTTGTCATCGAACCGCAGCTTGGTCGGTTCGGCCACGAAATGCTGTGTCTGGTTGGCGGTATCGAAGGGCCAGGATGCCGCCCGATAGCTCTTCGAGCGGAGTGCCGGGCATCCCTTGCCGCCACAGACGAGTGCGAAGTGTATGTAGGGGTCGTTGGAGGCCACGCCCTTGATCAGTTTCTTCTCGATCTGGTCCAGCGTGTATTCCCCCCCCGCAATTGCGTGCTTTTTAGTGTCGAAGAATCCGGGAATGTCCTTCACGCTGGCTACCGGGTATTTTTCCAGAATGTCCCGCACCACAAAGCCGTTGTAGGCATTGATCAGGAAGACCAGCTTCTCGATGGACTCCGCGCTGTCGTAGAGCGCCCAGCATGACGCCTCCTTCAGCACCTGGTCGAGTTCGGCGGTGCCGGAGGCCTTCCAGGCGGCATAGTCAACCAGGCCGGTTCCGGCGTATCGGGCGAGGAGCGAATCCTGGGCCGACCAATCGTAGGTCGGACCAACTTTCGGTTCGGGCACCTGCGGGGCCCCAAGTCCCGGTCCCTTGGCCAGGGCCAGTGGTGAGACCAGCAACAGCGCCATCAAGACGGCGGACCATCTTCCGACGCGGCAATAAGTTACAACGGACATGATGGAATCCTTCGGCCAGTGGCCGCGGGGGGATGGGAATCGTAAAGGTTGCAATCGGGGAGTCTAACAGGCGACGGGGCGATGCGTGAACCGCGGCGCCGTGGTCATCTTGACAGGCCGGGTGAAGGGGCGGGAGGGTTGCAGATGTCTTGGAGGGTCTAAAACACGCTGAACTTGAAGAAACGCCGCGGATCCTTCTGCATCGTTTCGAGCAATTTCCGCAGTTCCACAATCGTCTTCTGCATTTCATCGTAGGCCGCGTCGTCGTTGAGAGCCTTGCCCAGGGTGCCCTCGCCGGCGTTGATACGGGCCACAATGGTATCGACGCCGGAAGCGGCCCGGGCGGCGCCCACGTAGAGAGTCGAATCCGCGATCATCCGGCCCAGCGTGCCCTGGCCGTCATCGATCTTTTGCGCGGCGGATTTCAACCGTGCTGTCATGGCGGTCAGGTCATTGTAGAGGGATGGGTCGTTGATCATCCGACCCATCGTTCCCTTGCCGGATCGTATCGCCATCATGGTCGATTCAAAACCGTCGAGTGCACCGTTCAGGCGAACAACCAGAGTGGAATCCTTGACGAGGGCGCCGAGGGTACCGCGGCCGGCTTCGACCTCGTCGAGGATCAGTTCGACGCGCTTGAGCGAGCCCAGGAGTGAGTTCGAGACGTCGCGGATCAGGCGTTCGTAGTCAACGGCGGGTTCGATCGAAATTTCTTCGCCCTCGGCCAATGCCCTTTCACCGGCCAATCCCTGTGAGATCTCCATGAACTTGTCGCCGAGGACGCCGATCGACTTGACGTAGGCCTTGCTGCTCGCGGTGATGCGGGGCTGGAATTCCTTCTTGAGGCGGATGTCGAAGCGGACGGCGTTTTCGCCATGCCAGGTGTCGAGGGTAATCGTCTCGATGACGCCTATTTCGATGCCGGACAGGGTGACGCTGGTCCCTTCGGTGAGGGTCTGGGTATCGGGCAGATAGCCCTTCAGGCGATAGACCTTCGAAAAGATGTTCTGGTTGGTGCCGACAATCAGGAGGGCGGTAAATAGAATGACCAGGCCCGCAAGGAAGAAGAGGCCGGTGGTCAGGGATTTCCATGCGAGCTTCACGCGATGAACTCCTGGATGTACGGGTCCTTCGAGGCCCGAATTTCCTCGGGCGTCCCGTCGAAGATGATCTGACCTTCCTTGAGCAGGGTCAAGGTGTCGGCCACGTTGTAGGCGTCGCGCATGATATGGGTGACCACGATACCGGTGACGCCGTTTTCCCGCTTCAGACGGTTGATCAGTTCGTTGATTGTATCCGAGACGATCGGGTCGAGGCCGGTCGTTGGCTCATCGTACAGCATGACCTTTGGTCCGCAGACAAACGAGCGTGCGATGGCCACCCGTTTCTTCATGCCGCCGGACAGTTCCGAAGGCATCATGTCGAGAACCTCGCCGAGCCCGACCATCTTTAGAATCTCGCGGACCTTGGTCCGAACCGCTTCGGCCTTCTCGTGATGAGTTTCCAGTGGACAGTAGCCGATGTTCTCCCAGACCGACAGGCTGTCGAACAGGGCTCCCCCCTGGAAGACCATTCCCATGGTGTGACGCAGTTCCTGGAGTTCCCTGCCTTTCAGACTGGTGACCTCCTTCCCGAGAACCCACACCTCGCCCGATTCTGGTTCGAGGAGGCCGAGCAGCAGTTTCAAAATCGTGCTCTTGCCGGCCCCGGAGGCGCCGAGCACGCACTTCGTCGTCCCCGCCTCGACTTTCATCGAGACGCGGTCGAGAATCAGCCGCGTGTCGAAGCGAAAGGTGACGTCCCGAAGCTCGATGACTGCCGTCCCGGCCGGCGCCGCGTCCTCCGTCGTCATCGGAAGAACGAGAGGATGAGTTTCGACAGGACGAAGTCGGCGGCCAGCGTTCCAAGACTGGCGTACATGACCGCCTTTGTCGTCGAGCCGCCGACGGCCGTCGCGCCCCCCTCGGTGGTCATGCCGTAAAAGCAGCCGATCGTCGAAATCATCCAGCCGAAGAAGAATGGCTTCAGGAGGCCAATGGCCAGATCTTCCCAGGCCAGGCTTTCCAGGGCCGACTTCCAATAGAATTTGCCGGGGGTGTGAAGCCAGGCGACGGCCACCACGTAACCGCCGAAGATGGCCACGGCATCCGCGAGAACCGTCAGCGGCAGGATGGTCGCCACGCTCGCCACCTGGCGCGGCACCACCAGCCGGCGAATAGGATCGGTGCCGAGGGCCGTCAGCGCCGAGATCTGCTCGGTCACCTTCATCGAACCGAGCTCGGCGGCGATCATCGCGCCGGTCCGGCCGGCGAACATGAGGCCGGTGATGACCGGCCCGATCTCGCGAATTGTGCCGACGGCCATGATCCGGCCCATCAGGATCTTGGCGCCGAATGGCTCGAGCTTGTTGCCCCACTCCAAAGCCAGCACCAGGCCGGTCAGCAGCGCGGCCAGGATGATGAGCGGTGTCGCCGTGACGCCGATGGAGTAAATCTGGCGGAAGGTCTCCTTGCGGTACGTGACTGCCGCCGGCAGGCCGATGGCGGAGTGCCACATCAGGAGCCAGAACTCCTGGGCCGCCAGCACAAACGACTTGACGGGGTATGTCAGATCAGCCACGGGCGAATTCTCCGGGAGTCAGGCCACCGGTGGCAGTCCGTGAGGACTTCCGCCGGTAATGGGATGGGGATCCTCGAAGGTCCGCCCGGTACTGTCAAGCGGTGGCGGCCGTCTCCATCAGACCGATCAGCTCCCCCAGGATGGATTGGCCCTTGTCGCGGGCGTACCACTTGCGAACTTCCAGGTAGCGCTCCTCCTTCGGAAGCGCAAGTCCTTCCTCGATGACCCACGTCTGCAGGGCGGTCGGG
>JAWXBZ010000047.1:0-13012 GCA_034440375.1 Candidatus Eiseniibacteriota bacterium | reverse complement strand
TGGTGCTGCTGTTGCGCGATCCGGCGCGGGCGCCGGTTCTTCCGGGTGTCGCGTACCGCACGGTCATCGGTGCGCTGGGTGATCCGCATCCGGATGCGGCCGGCCGGCTGGCGGCGGGGATGGACGGGTGCGATGCGGTGATTCATGCGGCGGCGCTGGTCCGGAACTGGATGCCCGATCCGGGCGAGTTCGAGCGGGTGAATGTCGGGGGGAGTTGGACGGTGTGCGAGGCGGCGCTGATGGCCGGCGTGACGCAGTTCCTGTACACATCGTCGTTCTTTGCGCTCGGACCTTCGCTGGACGGGAAACCGGTAGATGAGTCGACGCTCGCGGCGCCCCCGCCGCCCCGGTTCTTCAACGAGTATCACTCGACGAAATTCCGGGCGGCGCGATTGCTGCGCGATTTTCTGCCGCGCGGGTTGCCGCTCATCACCGTCATCCCGACGGTCATCTACGGACCCGGCGCCGAAACCGACGGCAACCACGTGGCCCGCATCCTGCGCTGGCTGCAGATCGGCAAGTTTCCGGGTCACCTGGGGGGCGCGCGCTTCCGGTGGAACATGGCCTTCGTCGAGGATGTCGTGAGTGGCCACGTGCTGGCGCTGGAGAAGGGGCGGGTGGGGGAGGCCTACATTCTGGGTGGGGAAGACGTCCTGCTGCGCAAGGTGGCGGAACGGGCGGCGCGAAAGCTGGGCGTGACCGTGCCGACGCGCGACATTCCCTGGAGCGTCGGAAAGCTCGTGGCCGCGCTCGAGGAGTGGAAGGCCGGGGCGTTCGGCGGATCGCCGCGCCTCACGCGCGGCGAGATCGACATCTATCGTCACGAATGGATCTACTCGAGCGCGAAGGCCGAGCGGGAGCTGGGCTATCGCATCACCCCGTTCGAGGCGGCGCTGGAGACGACGCTGGTGTGGCTCCGGTCATGATGGACTGGCAGGCGCTGCTCCCACGGGCCGCGGTGGGCCTGGCGGTCAATGCAGCCCTCGCGCTCCTGGCCGCTCGAGCCGGCACCGTGCGTCGCTCAGGCGTCGTGGCCGGGCTCCTCGTCGGCACGATTATATGGACGGCCGGTGGCTGGTCGTGGTGGGCGGTCCTGGCGGCGTTCTTCGTTCTCGGGAGCCTGCTCACCAAACTCGGCTACGCGCGCAAGGCGGCCCGGGGGCTGGCGGAGGAGAAAGGGGGGCGTCGTGGCTGGCAGAACGCCGTTGCCAACGGCGGCGTGGGTGTCCTGGCGGCGCTGGCCTGGCTGCTGACCGGCTGGGAACCACTCCGCGCCGCCTTCGCCGCCTCGTTCACCACGGCCCTGTTCGATACAGCCGGGTCGGAAATCGGCGGGCTGTACGGCCGGACGCCGATCAGCCTGCGGAGCTTCCGAAAGGTGCCCCCGGGGACCGAGGGCGCCGTGTCACTGGCGGGGACGCTCGGGGCACTGGCACTGGCAGCCCTCCTGGCCGCCGTGGCAGTGCTGGTGCGCCAGATCATGCCGGCCGCTCTCCTGCCGGTCATTGCCGGCAGCGTCATCGGCGGGCTATATGAAAGCCTGGCCGCCGGGCGGTTGCCGCTCGGCCACCAGGCGCTCAATTTCACGAATACGCTCGTCGGCGCCTTGACGGCCCTGGCCCTCGCCGCCCTTGCAGCCAATTTTTGACAGCCGTCGTAAGTCTTTGTTAGACTTGGCGCTCCCAAATCGTCCGAAAGCTGTTTCGAAGGGTCGGGCCGGCCGAAAACAGGCTGTGAATGAGGGTTCGGGTCCCGATCGAAAGGAGTCCGTCACTGTCCGATCTCATACAGAAAATCGAGGCGCGCACCGCTCACCTGTCCGTCATCGGCCTCGGTTATGTCGGCCTGCCCCTGGCCGTGGAATTGGCCCGGGCGGGGTTCCGCGTCACGGGTTTTGACGTCGATGTCCGAAAAGTTGACGGGATCAATTCAGGGGTATCCCATGTCAAGGACGTGTCGGACGCCGTCCTGGCCGCCGAGGTCACCTCCGGACGTCTTTCGGCCACCACTGATTTTGCGGAACTGGCGCATGTCGATACGATCAACATTTGTGTACCAACACCGCTCCGTAAAACCAAGGATCCGGACGTCTCCTACATCGTGGCCGCCGTCGATCAGATCGTGACCTATCTCCATCCGGGGCAGTTGATCCTGCTCGAAAGCACCACCTACCCCGGTACCACCGACGAGCTGATCCTGCCTCGCCTCGAGGAAAAGGGACTTACGGTGGGGAAGGACTTCTTCCTCGCCTTCAGCCCGGAACGGGTTGATCCCGGCAATGCAAAGTACAAGACACACAACATCCCCAAGGTCGTCGGCGGTGTCACGCCCGCCTGCACGCGGGTGGCCAGCGCCCTGTACCAGACGAGCATCGAGACCGTGGTTCCCGTTTCCAGTACCCGCGTCGCGGAGATGGTGAAACTCCTGGAGAACACCTACCGGAGTGTCAATATCGGGTTGGTCAACGAACTTGCGCTTCTCTGTGACCGGATGAAGATCGACGTGTGGGAGGTCATCGACGCCGCGGCCACCAAGCCGTTCGGCTTCATGCCGTTCTATCCGGGCCCGGGGCTCGGCGGCCACTGCATTCCGATCGACCCCTTCTATCTGTCATGGAAGGCCCGCGAATCGGGTTTCGAGGCCCGCTTCATCGAACTGGCCGGACAGATCAACGCCTCGATGCCGCACTACGTGGTCGATCGGGTGGCCCAGGTCCTGAACGATGCGGGAAAGCCGGTGAAGGGATCGAAACTCCTGATCCTCGGCGTGGCCTACAAACCGGACATCGACGATTTTCGGGAGAGCCCGGCGCTCGATGTCATTACCGAACTGCAGAAGCGGGGAGCCGTGGTCGAATATCACGACCCGTTCATTCCGGCATTCGAGCACGACCACCTGAAGATGACCGGCGTGGCCCTGACGGCGGACCGTCTCCGGGCGGCTGACTGCGTGGTCGTCACCGCCGGTCACAAGAACATCGATTGGGATCTGGTGGCCCTCGAGTCGATCGCCATCTTCGATACCCGAAACGTCTTCAAGGGTCGACGCGAATCGACCATCTCCCGGCTCTAGGACGCATCGACCATGTTGACACCCACCTCAAGAGTCCTCGTCACCGGCGGCGCCGGGTTCATCGGCAGTCACCTGGTCGAGCGGCTGCTCGGCGAAGGCAATGCCGTCCGTGTCCTGGACAATTTCTCGACCGGCCGATCCGAAAACCTGGCGCAGGTGAAGGAAGCGGTTGGGCCGGCGGCTTCCCGTCTTGAGGTACAGACCGGCGATCTCCGCGATGCCTCCGATGTCACCCGGGCCGTCTCCGGCATCGATGTGGTCTTTCATCTGGCCGCTCTCGGCTCGGTGGAACGATCGGTCGAGGACCCCCTGACCACCAACGAGGTCAATACGACCGGTACGCTTCGACTCCTCCTGGCCGCGCGGGATGCCGGCGCCTCCCGGTTTGTCTTTGCCGGCTCGTCGAGCGTATACGGGGAGGTGGAGGGGCTTCCCAAGACCGAGGAGATGGCCACCATCCCGATGAGCCCGTATGGAACGACCAAGAGGGACGGCGAACTTTACTGCCGCCAGTTCGGCGCCCTGTACGGATTCAACGCGGTGACGGTGCGCTACTTCAACGTGTTCGGCCCGCGCCAGAGTCCCGACAGCCAGTACGCGGCGGTCATCCCGATCTTCATCGATCGAATCCTCAAGGGGCAGCCGCCGGTCATCAATGGCGATGGCGAGCAGAGCCGCGATTTCACCTACGTGGCCAACGTCGTCGACGCCAATCTCCTGGCGGCCCGCGCTCCGGCGGATGCCATCCGGGGTGAAATCCTGAACATGGCCTGCGGCACACGCTACAGCCTCAATCAACTGGTGGCGTTGGTGGCCGCCTTGACGGGGCGGGACGTGGCTCCGCAATATCGCGAGGCCCGGGCCGGGGATGTCCGCCACTCCGAGGCGGATATCACACGCGCCCGCCGGATTCTTGGCTACGAGCCCCGGGTCAGCTTCGAGGACGGTCTGTCGCGGACCGTCGCGTACTTCCAGAAATCCGTCGTCCCGCAAGGCTGAGGTTTTCCTCATGCCCGGCGAACTTAATTGAGCGGCCTCGCGGGCCGCGCCAGAGAAAGGATACAGTCGGTGGCGCCAGAGCCCACGCCTTCCAGCTTGCCCATGGTCGGCATGATTGATCTGAAGGCCCAGTACGACCCGCTCCGCCCGGAAATTGATGCGGCGGTCAAGCACGTTTTTGACACCGGACGCTTCATCCTTGGCCCCGAGGTCGAGGCCTTCGAGAAGGAAATTGCCGCGTTGCATGCGGTCCCGTTCGGCATCGGGGTCGCCAGCGGCACCGACGCCCTGATCCTGGTCTGGCGGGCGCTCGACCTGACCGCGGAGGACGAGGTCATCGTGCCGTCCATGACATTCCTGGCCAGCGGCTCCAGCGTACGGCTGGCGGGGGCGCGGCCGGTTTTCGTCGATGTGGAGCCCGACACACTGAACATCGACCCGGAGGCGGTCCGGGCGGCCATCACCCCGAGGACGAAGGCCATACTGGCCGTTCACCTGTATGGCCAGTGCGCCAACGTCACCGGGTTGAAGAAAGTGGCCGACGAGGCCGGACTCCCGCTCATCGAGGACTGTGCCCAATCGATCGGCGCCACCTGGGAGGGCACGCCGTGCGGTTCCGTCGGGCTGGCCGGGACAACCTCGTTCTACCCCAGCAAGAACCTCGGTGCGCCGGGGGAGGGGGGGATGATCTGGACGAAGGACGAGGCGTTGGCCGCCAAGCTCCGCCGCCTCCGCAACCATGGTGAGCGTGTCCGCTACGAGCATGTCGAACTTGGGCTCAACAGCCGGCTGTCGGCCCTGAACGCCGCGGTCCTGCGCATCAAGCTCCGGGCCCTGCCACGCTGGACCGAGCTCCGCCGGGAGAATGCCTGTTTCTATGACGGTGCTTTCGCCGATCTCGGACCGGCCATCCGCCTGATGAGAGTCGATGACCGGGCGAAGCATGTTTATCACCAGTACAGTTTCTTCGCCAGCGATCGCGATCGCCTGCGCGAGCACCTGACCGCCCGCGGCATCGAAAACATCGTCTACTATCCGATCCCGCTGCACCGTCAACCCTGCTTCGCCGATATGGGGTTCGCGGGCGGCTCGTTTCCTAATACCGACATGGCCTGCCGGGAGGTCCTCTCCATTCCGGTTCACGCTGAACTATCGACGGCACAACGCCGGCGAGTTGCCGATGCGGTGATCGAGTTTGCCCGCAGCGGCGCGACGACCACCGCAGGGGGGCGTTGAGATGTCTCGACGAGTCCTGGTAACCGGCGGGGCCGGATTCATCGGCAGCCATGTGGCCGAGCAGTTCGCCCTGGATGGCTGGTCGGTCCGGGTCCTGGACAACCTGTCCCGCGCCCGGCTCCTCAAGAAGCCGGACCGAAACGCCACGTTCAACTGGGATCATCTCAGCCGGATCCCCGGCATGGAATTGATCAAGGGGAGCGTGACCGACACCGACACCGTGCGGCTCGCCGCCGAGGGGTGTCAGGTCATCGTGCATGCCGCGGCCCAGACCGCCGTGACGACCTCCGTCACCGATCCGCGACCCGACTTCGAGAACAACATCCTCGGCACGTTCAATGTTCTGGAAGCCGCCCGCGAACAAAAGGTCAAGCCGGCCATCGTCTTCTGCTCGACCAACAAGGTCTATGGCGAAAATGTGAATGCCGTTGGCCTCACGGAGAGCCCAAAGCGCTGGTCGTTCGAGGACTCGATGGCCCGCGGCATCCCCGAAACGTTCAATATCGACCGTTGCGAACACACACCGTACGGCGTTTCAAAGCTGTCCGGTGACCTCTACATGCAGGACTACGCCCATCTGTACGGCCTCAAGATCGGAGTTTTCCGGATGTCGTGCATCTACGGCACGCGGCAGTTCGGCCTCGAAGACCAGGGTTGGGTGGCCTGGTTCACCATCGCCGCGCTGCTCGGAAAACCAATCACGATCTTCGGGGACGGCAAGCAGGTCCGTGACGTGCTGTACGTCGACGACCTGGTGACGGCTTATCGCTCCTTCCTCGACTCCACGATGAATCACGCCGTCCTCAACATGGGGGGCGGGCCGGATTTCACGATGTCGTTGCACGAGCTGCTTGACATCCTCAAGGAAAAGACCGGGATCACGCCGGTTCTGTCATACAGCGATTGGCGCCCGAGTGACCAGAAGGTCTACATCTCCAACATCGACAAGGCGAAGGCGGCGTTGAACTGGAAGCCGTCGGTCACGCCCGAGCAAGGCGTGGCCAGGCTGATCGACTGGGTCAGCGCGAACAGGAACCTGTTCGCAGAGGTCTGACGGCGGCGGCCGGATGGACGGCGGCCTACCGGGCCGTCACGGCCTGCCTGGGCGTCAGAAACGGACCGGCCGGCGCGCCGCTCGCCAGCGCCGAATTGATCCGGGCCGCCTGGAGCGGCGACAGATGCGCCACCGATTCCCAGCGCGTTCCTGACAGGTGGCGCTTCTGGTCCGATGCGGGTGCCTCGCGGAAAGGCACCTGGTTACCCGTCCACGACTCCCCGGCCACACCGCGCTTCCTGGCTTCCGTGATCAGGCGATCCGCCGGCAGGCGGACCGCGTCGTAGGTTACTTCCACCACTTCCTTGCCGTCGATGAACCCGGCCCGCGTCGCCAGGAGGCCATCGAGCGTGCCAAGGCGAGCCTCGCCCTCCCAGAAGCAGTGCATCGCCAGGTAGAGCCGCTGCGGGTCGTCGGCGTCGATTTCCTCGACCACCAGGCGGAACCACCCGGGCGCGGGCTGACCTGATTTCTCCAGCGCGGCGAGCATCCGTCGCGACAGCGCCCCCTCCGACCAGACACCATCCTTTCGGGGAATCCAGTCGTTACCGTCGGCGTCGAGGAAACGCACCACCGGATTGTTCCAGGCGGGCTCCCGGAAGCGCTCGAGGATAACCCTGTCGGCGCCCGGCTTGTTGTTGTGGATGGCCAGCGGTACGAAGAGCGTTTCGATGACCTCGACCAGTCGCGGGTTGGAGAGCGCTCCATCGCCAAACCCGACACAGGTGGCGCAGCCCGGGATCTCCTGGAACAGAACCAGGAGGGGACGGCCGTTGCGGCGTGATTCGGCAGCGGCCACGTCCCAGTCGCGACGCCAGGTGACGTCACCAAGCTCGCGGGGATTGGCGGCCGAGACCGCCGGGATCCATGAATCGTCGGGTGTGGCGAACAGGCCGCCTCCCAGCAGCAAAGTGGTCAGAATTCGATGAATGTATGCCATAGGGTGGAATTCTGCTTCGTTGCGGGGCCGGGATCAACCGACGCTGGCTCCTGGATGCCGACCGGCCGCGCCAAAAACCCCGAACTGCGACAGCCTCATTGCAAGCTGCACGGGTCCGTGAGCCCGGCGACTTGCCCTGTTTTTGTGAGATGATTCCGATAGAGTGTAACGTATTGTCTGGCTGTGTCTTGAATCGATCACTTCAACCATCACCCAAACTGCTTTCCAGTGGTCCATTCGGCCCAACCCTTGCTGATGCCTTATGGATATGGATCTCTCCTCGATGTCCTCGACCGCACGCCGCCTGCCGGATGACCCCCTGGAACGACGCCTTGATGAAATCCAGGGGCTCCTTCGCGAACCGCTGATTCCGGACGACGCGGATCTTTCGAGCGCCGCCACCCTGTCCAACCTCGCCCTTGTCCTGGCCGACCGCGTCGAACGGGGTCATCGCCAGCTCATCGCTACCAGTGTGCAACTCACCAGTTTGCGCGAGGTCGCACATCGCCTCCTTTCCGTTCGTTCGGCCGACCGCGCGGCTGAAACGATTGCGCTTTATCTCCACAAGGCCTTCGATCACAGTCGGGTGGCGGTGCTCCTGTTCGACCGCGAACCGATGGTGCTCCGGGGCACGGCCATCCGGCGCGCCGGCCTTGGCTTCTTTCAAGCGCAGATCACTCTGCCGATTCCCGGCGCCACCGGCGCCGTTACCACCTCGTTTGCCAGCGGGGAGGCCCGCCTGATCGAATCGCCGACCGAAGCGGGTCTCTACCAGGGCGAAGGGGATCTCGCCTCGGCCTTCGACATGGAGAATCTCGGGTCCATCGTCCTGGCACCGCTCAAGGCGGCCCACTTGTTCGCGTCACCGGTTGGCGCCGGTTCCGGCCGACAGAACCTGGACCAGGTTCCCGGCCCGGCCGACGGCCGGACGACCGTTCTCGGCCTCATCATGGTCGGTCGGTGCGGACGCGAAACACCCCTCACGAGCGACGACCTGTCCCAGATCGAATCGGTGGCCACGACGCTCTCGACCGTCGTGGAGAATGGCCGCCTGTACCAGGATCTCCGGCAGGGGGAGATGTTCCGGGACGACCTCCTGAACAGCATGGGCTCGGGCCTCGTGGCCATCAACCTGGCCCGCCGCGCCATCTCGATGAACCAGACGGCGGTTGGTCTGACCGGGTGGGAGATGGAGGATGTCCTGGGCGACATCCCGCCATTCCTGCCGCTCGCCGACCGGGGGATGGAAGCGGCGATTCGCGGCGCCAGCTATGGCAAGCCGGTCCTGGGCAAGGAGGTTGTCCTCTCCAAGAAGGACGGCACCTTCTTCGTGGCCAGCGTTTCCACCTCGCCGTTGCGCAATGAGGACGGCGAAATCTACGGCGTCATCGCCACTTTCCAGGATCTGACTGTCTTCAAGGAGATGGAGGAGCGGATCCGTCATCTCGACCGCCTGGCGGCCCTTGGCCGATTCACGGCAGCCATTGCCCACGAGATTCGCAATCCACTGGCCGGCATTTCAGCCGGGGTGGAATACCTGACCCGAGGCATGGACCGCTCGGGCCCGGAAGGCGACAACATCGGATTCATCCAGAAGGAGATCCAGCGTCTCAACCAGATCATCGAGGATCTCTTCCGGGTGACACATCCGAGGCCGCTCATGACGGCACCCGAGCGACCGGAGTTGATCCTGGAACGATCCCTGCGAAGTCTCGGCGACATGGCGACGGCCCGACAGATCGAGGTCATCCGGATCCTGCCGGAATCGGTGCCGGCTGTTCCGGCGGACGCCGATCAAATCCAGCAGGTGACCATCAACCTGATCAAGAACGCCATCGAGGCGATGGAGCCGGGCGGCACGCTCACCTTGAGGACCGGCACCCGCCCCGGCCGTCCAGGCGAAGAGCCATGGATAACGATGACCGTTTCCGACACGGGAACGGGCATGTCGCCGGAGGTTCGCAAGCGCCTGTTCGAACCATTTTTCACGAAGAAGGCCTCGGGAACGGGGCTCGGTTTGTACATCTGTCATGGCATCGTGGAACGACACGGGGGACTGCTTCGCATCGACAGTGTCGAAGGCGAGGGGTCCAGCTTCACCGTGGAACTTCCCAGGACGCCGGTTTCCAACGGAGGAGCCCAATGATCTCGCAGATCCTGATCGTCGACGACCAGGAGTCGATCCGGCACTTCATCTCGAAGGCGCTGACCGACGAAGGTTACCTGGTCACCACCGCCGCCGAGGGGAAGGAAGCCCTGAAGGCGGTCGAGAAGGAGCCGCCCGATCTGGTGCTCCTCGACCTGCGCCTGCCCGATATTCACGGCCTGGATGTCCTGAAGGAAATCAAGTCGGCCTGGCCGGAAATGACGGTCATCATCATGACCGCGTTCGGCGATGTCGATTCGGCTGTCAAGGCGATGAAGCTGGGCGCCTTTGACTATGTCAACAAACCGATCAACCTGGAGCAGCTCTCGATCGTCGTCGGCAAGGGGCTGGAAAGTCAGAAGCTCTGGCGGGAGTTGAAGCATCACCGTCAGCTTCAGCAGCAGCGCTATTCCAAGGAGTTCGTGCGCGGCAACTCGCCCAAGATCCACCACGTTTACACCATGTGCGAGCAGGTGGCCCGCTCCGACAGCACTTCGGTCCTGATCCAGGGAGAGAGCGGCACCGGCAAGGAATTGGTGGCCAACATGGTCCATGAAATGTCGGCCCGCCGCGACAAGCCGTTCCTGGAGATCAACTGCGCGGCCATCCCCCGGGAAATACTCGAATCCGAACTGTTCGGCCACGAGAAGGGCGCGTTCACGGACGCACGCCAGCAGAAGCAGGGACTGCTGGAACTGGCCAACGGCGGCACACTCTTCCTCGACGAAGTCGGGGAGATGACGCTTTCGATCCAGGTGAAGCTGCTGCGAGTCCTCGAACGGATGACCTTTCGGCGGGTCGGCGGCACCAAGGACATCAAGGTTTCGGTTCGCATCATCTCCGCCACCAACCAGGATCTCTCCCGGATGGTTCAGGAACAGAGGTTCCGCGAGGATCTGTACTATCGCCTCAAGGTCGTGCCGATTTTCGTGCCGCCGCTCCGCGAGCGCCGCGAGGACATCCTGCTGCTGGCCAAGCACTTCATGCACCAGTTCTCCCGGGCGTTCACCAAGAACTTCCAGGACTTCACGCCGGATGCCGAAGCCGCGCTGGTCAACTACGACTGGCCGGGCAACATCCGCGAACTGAAGAATCTGATGGAACGCACGGTCCTCCTGGAGAACGGCCCGACCATGAATTCGGCCATGCTGACACTGTCGGCTCGCCGCGACGGGCGAGACCCGAATTCGCTCGTCAGCCGGCTGGAGCAGGTGCTGGATTCACCGGTCATGCCACCGGGTGGGGTCATGTTCGAGGAACTGATGGGTGACATCGAGCAGGCCATGATCCGCAAGGCATCCGATTCCACCGGCTGGAATCAGAGTCGGACGGCGTCCCTGCTGAATCTGAAGCGGGACAAGCTCCGCTACCGGATGAAGCTGTACGACATGGAACGCGAGCGAAAGGTGCACCGGCAAGTGGCCTAAGTACCCGACGTTGCGAAGCAACCGAGGGCGTTTTTCGACATCGTAACTCGGCCTGAAATGGCGGCGGTGCCAACCCGGCACCGCCGCCTTCTTTTGTGAACGCGTTTCCGCCTGATACCATGCCGTTCCATGAAACGCCTTCCGACGATTCTACTTTGGCAGCTCAGCGCGCTTGGCGCGCTGAGTTACATGGCCTGCTACACCGTCAAGAACTCCATCCCCGGCCACATCAAGACCATCGCCATTCCGGTCCTGCGCAACGAATCGCTCCAGGGGGGTGTCGAGGACGAAGCCACGCGGCGGATCATCCAGCGCTTTCAGGAACGCAACGTCCTGGCCATCGCCGAGCCCGCGACGGCCAATTCGTTGCTGGAAGGCGTCATCAAGAACTATGAGAACAAGGTCTATCGGTTTGACGATAAAGAGCAGGCCAGTGAATACATCCTGATCATCACCGTCAACGTCATCGTCCAGGACCGGGTCAAGAACAAGGAACTCTGGTCAGAAGAGGGTATCCGGGCCACGGCCACGTACGAAGTCGTGGGGCCTCGGATCAGGACAGAGTCGGAAGCGCGCACCGAGGCCATCGACCAGCTGGCCGACATCATTCTCTCCCGCACCCTGGAGGGGTGGTGAGCCGGCCGCGCCGCGGCGCGGATGCCGGAATCGCCGAAGCGCGCCAGACCTTTGCGAAAGGTGAACTGGGGCCGGTCGTTCTCCTGGCCGGTCCGGAGCGCCTGTTCGCCGATGAACTGATCGCGGTCGCCCTTAAACGATTCGTACCGGTGGACCTCCAGGTCTTCAACTTCAACCGGTACCGCGGGGGCCAGGACGACGGCCATACCATCTTCAATGCCGCGGCCACGCTACCGATGTTCTGCGAGCGGCGGATCGTGGTGGTCGCGGATGCCGACGGCCTGCCGCGCGGCGACATGGAACGCCTCACCGCCTACCTGGCCAGTCCATCTCCCTCCACGATCCTGATTCTTGTCGCTTCGGAGGCCGGTGAGAAACTGCCCGCCGCCCTCAAGAAAGTACCGGAGCGCTACACCCTCTGGCGCCCGTTTCCGAAGGACGGCATCGCCTGGGCGATCCAGCGGTCCAGGGAACTCGGCCACGACTTGCCGCTCCCGGTGGCCGAGGAGTTGTACGCCATGTGCACCGGCGAGTCAGGCGACAGCCGGGCCGCCCTGTCCGATCTCGAAATAGAACTGGAAAAGATCTGCCTGTCGGCCGGCCAGCGCCGGCGCCTCGTCCGCGAGGATCTGCGTGTCGTCAGCCGACACGCCGAATCGCGTGTGCTCTACCAGATCGAGAGTGCGGTGGCCGAACGGCAACTAAGCCCGGCCCTGGCCGCCCTGGACGCCGCTCTCCTGTTCCCACGCGATAACGGCCCGATCCGAATCACGGCCATGCTCGGGGAGCGCTTCCGCAAGATGCTCGTAGCCCGCGACCGAATGGACGCCGGTTACGGCGCCAGCGCCGTCGTGGCCGGCATGTGGTTCGGCGGACCGGGTGGCTCCGCGCCCTTCCTGCGTTCGGTCAGTCTGTTCAGCCGCGCGGAACTGTCCCTTGCCGTCCAATCGCTGGCCCGGCTTGACCGCGCGCTCAAGACCGGGCAGGCCGAGCCTGACCGACTTCACCTGGAACTGGCACTGCGGACCATCTGCGGGGCCTCGCTGGTCGGGAAGTAGCCGGCCGCAAGCCGACCGGTCCGGCTGGGATCATCCCTTCGGCTCGTCTATGATCGTCGACTTCCATCCTGGTTCCTGTTGGTCCGGTTTGTTGCCCGAGGTATCGCCATGAAATGTCGTTTGATGCTGTCGCTGGCTGTCGTGCTGCTGTTCAGCGGCACCCGGCCCACGGCATCCGACGCCGCGGCCTCGCGAAAGGCACCCACCGACCACCTGGTCTATCCCGCCACCCCCCGTGGCCCGATCACCGAAAGCTACTTCGGCACGCCGGTGCCCGACCCCTATCGCTGGCTGGAGACGGACATTCGCAACAGCGACTCGGTTTCGAACTGGGTCGAGGAGCAGGACCGGTTCACCCGCGGCTACCTGGCATCGCTGCCGGGACGGGAAACCATCGAGTCGCGCCTGACCCGGCTTTGGAACTACGAGAAAACGTCGGCACCG
>JAWXBZ010000046.1:0-7592 GCA_034440375.1 Candidatus Eiseniibacteriota bacterium | reverse complement strand
CCTTGTCTTTAGCCTTGTCCTTGTCCGCGGCGTTCATCACGCCGATGTCGCAGAACAGGAGAAGGGTGACAGCCGCCAGGGCGACTGTTGACTTGGACGGCATTTTGCGAATCATGGGCGTGTGCCTCCAGGGAACCGGGATTATCGCGCTCCGAGCAGCGCCATCAAGGGGGTCAGTGTCAGGGGCGAAAGAATAGTCGTTAACAGAATGACCGAGGACACGAATTCGGCTTCTCCCTCGTATTCGCTGGTCAGGACGCTGGTGATGACCGCCGTGGGCATCGCGGCCTGAAAGACCGCCGCCTGCCGGGCCGCCCCGTCCAGATCCCAAACGCGGACCATCAGGAAGGCGATGCCGACGCTGGCCACCAGCCGGAGCGCCACGGCGGCGACCAACGGATTCCGCTGCGCCTTCCAGTTCACGCCGACCAGTTGCATTCCCAGGATCACCAGGAAAAGGGGAATCGAGGCGTCAGCCAGCATGTCCACCGCCCGGTGAATCGGATTCGGCAGCTTCCACCCCAGGCCAAGGAAGATGAAGGCGACAAGGGCCGCCCAAAGGGCCGGCACCTTGAGCAGGGAGAGTGCCGCCTCGCGGGGGCCGGCCTTGCCCATCGCCGCCACCAGGACGCCGGCTGAGTACGAAAACAGGGCGGACACAATGAAAAAGAGGCCGGCCTGTGCGAGCCCCTCCTCACCGAACGCGAATAGATTGACGGCCAGGCCAAAATTGCCGGAATTTGGAAGGAGGACCACCAGGATCATGGCGGCGGTCATGGACCGCGACAACTTGAGAAGCCGCGCCACGAGGTATCCAAGCAAGCCCATGATCGGGAGTGCCGTCAAAGCGAAGCCGGCCATCCGGAGCATGGCCACCGGATCCGGTGGTTGTGACATCACCAGCTTGAAGATGAGACAGGGGGAGAAGACGTACAGCGCCACCCGGGCCAGCGGCTGAACCGGAATCTTGAGCCGCCAGGCGACAAGGCTTCCCGAACCGGCGGCGAGGAAGGCCGGCAGGAGATTGTCGATGAACAGTCGGAGGAGGAGCATCGGCGGTGGTCGGTGTCCTCAGCGTCGGAGAGGCGATCCCGGGGTATCCGTCAAGGTCAGTGCCGGTGCAGATATTTCCGCAGCGTCGGCAGGTGAAGTGCATGCCAGCCGGCCCAGGCCACTTGGCCCATCAACGGTAACGGATCGGGCCAGATCGGGGGATCGTAGTAGAGATCCTTCCCGAAGAACTGGAAAAACGGGGGATCCATCTCGAACCGTTTGGGATTCGTCAGAAAGTGGAGAAGGTCGCCCGGGAAGAGCCAGCGGCAGCGGACACCGGCCCGGTAGGCCGGAGGCGGATCCACGCGCCCCGTCGTCATGAGCTGAAAGTAGAGCCATGGAAAGTTGAGCCCCGACACGATCGGCAACCGCGCCGATCCCCAGAACCGCCCGTTGACCTCGATCAGCTTCGCCTTTCCATCACGCGCATCGCGCCGGAATTCCGCCATGGCCAGCCCCTGCCACTGGAGTTCGTCCAGTATCCGCCGGGCGGCGTCGAGCAGTTCCGGATCACGCGTCGATTCCGTGAAGGTGGATGGCCCGGCTCCGATCGGAAACTCCCGCAGCCGCTTGTAGCTGAACAGCGCCACCGGTTTCGCCGCCAGGTCATACAGCGCCGCCACCCCGAGCCCCACGCCGGCCGACGGCACGAACTCCTGCACCAGGGGCCGGTCGTGCCGCGCCGCCACGCCCGGGTAGTCGCGCCGTAATGCCGCCGCATCCACCACGTGCTTGATGCCGCGCCCTCCGCTGCCGCGTCGCGGTTTGATCAGGGCCGGATAGGTGTACTCGTTGGCCCGATCGAGCGCCTCGTCCACCGTCCGTGGCTGCCAGGTGGCCGGCACCGCCACGCCGGCCTGAACCGCCCGATCGTGAAGTGTTCCCTTGTCCTCGGTGACGTCGAAGAGATGGGCGGGGGAGAGCCCCACCGTCGTGATCCCCTGAAATCGATCCCGATGACGATGGATGGCGTTGATCTCCCCTTCACCGCCAGTCGGGAATAGGAGATCGACGGGATGTTTCCGGAGTCGCGCGACCAGCCAGTCGATGAAGCGTTCTTCGCTGACCTCGGGCTCCGGATAGATGACCCGGTGATCCACCCGTAGCGACCAGAGCGACAGCGCCAGGCGCGAGGGATCGCCGACCGTGACCTCCACACCCTTCCGCTTCAACGCCAGCGCCGCCGCCAGCGCCTTGCGTTGGACGCCACCGGTGATGAAGACGGAACCGCCACGGGGCCGGGTCACGTTGCAGGGGAAACGCTGAGAGGATCGGGGTCGTGAGATGGGGGAGAACTCATTGCGCAATAATAAGATAGTGGGTGTCGGTTTGCCAGCGAGGGGGCATCTATTGACTCGAACCGATGACACAATCGAACGAACTCCGGCCGGGTTCGCTGGGCCGTCAGGGGATCGCTAGTTTACATAATGTCTCGGTCCAGCCGAGTTGAGGACCCAGGACAAGCGACGGTGTGGTCCTGAACCGGTTCACTGATTGGCCTCGATAGTAGAAAGGGGACTATATTCCGACTGTGGCACCCCATGGTCGTTGCCACGGCTCACCCAGACGGCGGCGAACCATCGACGGCGGCGAACCATCGACGGCGGCGAACCATCTGAGTACCCAGGCAGCAGAAGGGACGGGAGCGGTTGAACCCTCCATCGCACGGTTGCGGCCCTATCGTTCGAACCATCGTTGCCACAGGAATCGCGATCCCGCTCCTGGCTCGAACCGCGGCTTCCGCCGTGACGTTTACCGATTCAGGCGCCCCTCTCATTGGTATTTCCTACGCGGCTGCGGCCTGGTGTGATGACGACAACGATGGCGACCTGGACCTGCTGATGACCGGGCTCGGCGCCACCGGACACCGGACCCAGCTCTATCGCAACAGCGGCGGAGTCCTCTCGGAGCTACCGACCAGCCTGCCCCATCTTTCCCATGCCGCGCTGGCGTGGGGCGATTACGACAGCGACGACGATGCGGATGTCCTTCTCATGGGGACCGGGGCCTCTGGTCGCACCACGGTGCTCCACCGCAACGATGGCGGGGGCCAGTTCACGAACATTCCGCTGTCGCTCCCCGGGCTGGACGACGGCGCGATCGCCTGGGGCGACTTCGACAACGATGGCGATCCGGACATCGCGGTCAGCGGCCACGACGCGGTCAGCGGTGTGTCACGGATATACCGCAACATGGGCGGCGGGAGCTTTGTCGACATCGGCGCCGGCCTCGCGGCAGTATTCAATTCCTCGTTGGCCTGGGGCGACTACGACAAGGATGGCGACCTTGATCTCGTTCTGACCGGTTACACGGGATCGACGGCGGTTACGCGTCTCTATCGCAACAACGCTGGCCTGAACTTCACCTCCGTGTCGGTATCGTTCATCGGCCTTTACCTCTCTTCTGTCGCCTGGGGCGATTTTGACAACGACGGCGATCTCGACCTGGCACTGGCTGGAATCGATGCTTCCTTTCTACGGGTCGCCCGGATATACCGCAACATGGGCTCCGGCACCTTTGTCGACATCGTCGCCGGGCTTCCAGGAGTCTCGTCGTCGGCCCTGGCCTGGGGCGATTATGACAATGACGGGGATCTCGATCTGGTCTTGTCGGGACTGGATGCCTCGCTGGCAGCGGTGACCCGGGTCTATCAGCAAAACGCCGGAGTGTTCGCGAATGCCGGCTTTTCATTTTCGAGCGTCTATCGATCCGCGGTGGCGTGGGGTGACATCGATGTCGATGGCGATCTGGATATCGCGATCTCCGGCTGGAACGGCACGTCCGACGTCGCCAAGGTCTACCGGAGCGATGGTGCAGCAGCCAATCTCCCGCCCTCTGCGCCAATTCCCACCACGGCCGTCCGTACCGGTTCGGACGTTACCTTTTCCTGGACGGCTGCCGCGGACGACCACACGCCGACATTGGGCCTCGGTTTCAACCTGCGAATAGGAACCACACCCGGCGGCGATGACATCGTCGCCGCCATGGCGGAAAGCACGGGCCGCCGACGCGTGACACGATTGGGAAACGCTCAGCTGCGAACCTCCTGGACGGTTAGGCAACTGCCCGGCCAGACCTATTATTGGAGTGTCCAGTCCCTCGATACCGCCTTCCAGGGGTCCCCCTTCGGGGCCGAAAAAGTATTCGATTTCTCACTGGGCGTCACGGCCAACACTTTCCCGGGAGCGCTGGCAGCATCCGCGGCCTGCGGAGATTCAGACGGTGATGGCGACCTCGATTTCCTCCTGACTGGACACGACGGTGCCAACCCACGCACCAGCCTCCTGCGGAATATATCACCCTCGGTGTTTGGCGTCGTATCGCTGGGCTTGCCCGGTGTCTACTTCTCCTCGGTGGCCTGGGGCGACTTTGACGGGGACGCCGATCTCGATCTCCTGATCAGTGGCCACAACGGAACGGCCGGCTTGACCCGGATTTACCGAAACGATGGCAATGATGTCTTCGCGGATATCGCTGCCGGGCTTCCCGGGGTTTTTGAATCGTCCGTTGCCTGGGGAGACGATGACAATGACGGCGATCTGGATATCCTGCTGAGTGGCGTCGCCGCAGCGGGTCCCATCGCAAGGGTCTATCGGAACATGGGTGGCACCTTCGTCGATGGAGAGGTGGGGCTGGCAGGTCGATCCCAGGGAATGGTGAGCTGGGAGGATTACGACCGGGACGGTGACCTTGACATATTGATCGCAGGAATTGACACAGCCTCCGTCCGACGAACCTCGCTTCACCGGAACGATGGCGGCGGGAGCTATACGGAAGTGGGGACCAGCCTTCCCGGAATTTCGGATGGGATGGCCACATGGGCCGACTACGATGTCGATGGATACCCGGACCTGCTGCTCGTCGGCCAGGGAGATTCATCTCCGACCGCCCGCCTGTTTCACAACGACACGAACGGCTCGCTGGACTATGTCGTGACCATCCTGGCAGGAGTTCGTTACGCGGCCGTTGCCTGGGGCGACTATGACAATGACGGCGATCCGGATCTTGCGCTGACCGGTTTTACCGGAGCGGCCAACCTGGCTCGCCTCTATCGCAATGAACGGAATGGCGTCTTTGCCGAGTCCGGCTCCATGACCGGGGTCAGCCGTGGCTCTGTGGTATGGGGCGACGGCGATGATGATGGCGATCTGGACCTCCTGATTGCCGGGCAGCCAGGCCCGGCCCGCTATTATCTGAATACTTTCCTGACGCCAAATGTCGACCCCGGGGCACCCGTCAGCCTGGGCACGTCACGGGTCGGAAACCAGGTCACGATGCGGTGGTTGCCGGGGACGGACGACCATACGCCGACAGGCGAACTGGGCTACAACATGCGCATCGGGACGACGCCGGGTGGGCAGCAGATCATGTCGGCCATGTCGAACACGGCCACCGGCAAGCGCCGGTTGGTGGGAAAGGGAAATTGCGGCGTTGGCGGGGAGTGGACGATGCGGCTCCCGGTCGGCACATATTGGTGGAGCGTCCAGGCCATCGACGGCGCCTTTCGCGGCTCCCCGTTTTCCGAAGAGCGGATTCTGGATCCGACGTCGGCTGCGGAGAGTCCGGGAGCCCCAGATGCCATCATGCTGGAGCGGGGATCGCCAAGTCCGTTCCATTCGTCCACGTTGATCCGGTATGCGATTCCCCGGGCCACTTCGGTGAACCTGTCCATTTTTGACACGTCGGGTCGACTGGTTCGAGTCCTCGAGCAAGGTTATCGGGAGGCGGGCAGGCAGGCTGTCCCTTGGGATGGCCGGAATGAATTCGGCCAGTCCCTGCCGTCGGGAATCTACTTTGTCCGACTCCATGCCGGGGAGGTCGAACAAGTTCAAAAGCTGGTGCGGTCGGAACGCTGAGGGGCCGAGTGCGAACGGTCCAGTTCCGGCAGGCACAGTTGGTATCGGGCGGCCGCAATCCCGGGGGACTGAATACATGTCCGGCCGCCTTCGGGCGACCACACTGTTGCATTCGAGCACCCGCTCGCCTCAAGCCAGGGCAGAACCCCCGAACACTCCTTGCGCATGAAATGGGTGTTGGCTCGCCGGCAAGGGCGGCCCTTGATCGTCGCGATGGCGGGATCACCCGAGCGACCGCCGCGTCTTCACGACCGGGCAGCCGCCGCGTTTCATTCCAGACCGACGGCCCAGTTTTCACTACCATCCGGACAGGGCAGGTTTACATAATGACTCGGTCCAGGCCGAGTTGGACCCGGGCGTCGGAACTCCCAGGTTTACATAATGACTCGGTCCAGGCCGAGTCAGGCTCGGGGGCCAATCAATCGAACGGCGATCCTGCGTCATCCGGCGGCCGCCATGATCCGCCCGATATTCTCCGGTGAGAAGAACTTGGGGATCGGCACAGTGCCGGCGATGGTTCCCATGAAACGGCCGGACTGCACTTCGTCGTTTTGCAACGCGGCGAAGAGGCTTTGCATCTCCGGGGGCGGCGGCTCAAGCCTCGCCAGGTCGCAGGTCATCTGGTACAGCGGCATCACGGCCTCGTTGCGTTGCCGCTCGTAACCGGCGAGCGCCTCTTCGGTTGAACGGCGGCCTGAGAACGAGACGTCGAGGGCATCCGCGAGCAACTCGGCGTCACGAAAGGCATCCGTGATTCCGAGCGCCGTGATCGGATTCTTGTGATAGCCGGCGTCTCCCACGAGTGCCCATCCGGGTCCGTGCGGCCGGCGAAAAAACCCGTGCAGCTCGGCAGCGCCCCGGAACTTTTCGGCGCGGGATCCGGCACGGATACGCCGGGCGAGATCTGGAATCATGTCCACCGCCTTCATGAACTCCCCTTCGATGTCGGCTCGAACCATTTGGAAGGCGGACTCGGGCCAGTAGACGATCGTCATCGTCAGTCCGTCGTTGGTGGGGGCGGCGATCACCATGCTTTCCGGCCGTGGATACAGTTCCACGGCCTGGATCGACACATCGCTCCAGTAGGAGTAATAGGCACAGCTCGATGCCGGCTGCTCGTTGTATACGGGGGCGCCAACCATTCGCGCGATCGCCGAGCGCATTCCGTCGGCTCCCACGACGATGCGAGCCTCCTCCTCCCGGAGATCGCCACCCGACGACCGACCGCGGATTCCCGTCACGCGATCGCCATCGGTGACGAGTTCCTCCACCGAAAAGTGTTCACGGACTTCGGCGCCGGCATCCGCCGCGGCATCGATCAGGATCTTGTCCAGGATCGTGCGACGCGGCGCATATCCCGCTGTGATGCCGCCGGCCGGCGGTGGAACTCCGGTCAGCGCCAAGGGTCCAACATCGAATACCTGCCGCTCGATGGGGGGGCAGCCAGATGCGACGACCTTGTCCAGGAGACCCCAGCGGTGCAGGCTGGCGATGCCGGGCTGATGAATGTAGTGCGCTGACAGCGTGTCGCTCGGGAAGCGGGCCTTGTCGACGAGCAGGACCCGGTATCCCTTTCGGGCGAGCAGCATGGCGGTGGGCGAGCCGGCGCATCGGGCACCGACAATAATGACGTCGTGCATGACTTCCTCCCTGACACAAGCGATGCCGATCGTGCGAGCCGGG
>JAWXBZ010000045.1:0-55354 GCA_034440375.1 Candidatus Eiseniibacteriota bacterium | reverse complement strand
GGCCAGGACGTTGCGCTCGTCTTCGCCGCCGGCCCCGCCCACCCCAATCCCTTCCACACCGCCGCACGCATCGGATTTTCACTGCCGTTACGCGGCCGCGTCGCCATCCGAGTTCACGCCCCCGACGGCCGACTCGTCCGGACACTCGTGAACCAGGTCATGGACGCCGGCCCCCACGCCGTCGACTGGGATGGACGCGATGATGTCGGCGCGGAGGTCCCGTCCGGGATGTACTTCTATCGACTCACGGGCGATGCCGGACAGGCGTCGACAGGGCGGGTGTTGCGGGTGCGGTAGGAGGCCCCCAACCGAAAGACTACCCACGGATCATCCCGAAGCCAACTCTGAGCTGTCAACGTCCGCCGGCCGGCCCGGTCGTCCGCAATTCGCATCAATCCGGTTGAAGTTCTTGCCAGCGCTTTTAGTATGATATATTATCATACTAGGAGGATTTATGGCCAAGACCAAGGTTGCGGTAACACTTGATACACGCACGCTTCAACGTGTCGATCGGCTGGTACGGGACGCGCGCTATCCGAACCGGAGCCAGGCAATTGAGGCCGCTGTGACCGGGCAACTGGATCGCCTCGAACACCGGCGCCTCGCCGAAGAATGCGCAAAACTTGACCCGACAGCCGAACAGGCTCTTGCCGATGAGGGATTGGGCGCGGAAATGGACAGATGGCCGGAATACTGAGAGGCGAGATTCGCTGGGCGGATCTCAACCCTACGCGCGGGAATGAGCAATCTGGTCAGCGCCCGGTTTTGATTCTCAGCCAGAATGTGTTCAACGACCGTTCGGGTACCGTGATCGCCGTCGCATTGACAAGCCAGCCGCAGCGAGCCGCATTCCCGCTGACGCTGGAACTGACGACACCTCGCCTTCCAAAGCAATCATGGGTCAAGATCAGCCAGATTCGGACGCTATCGGTCGAGCGCATCGGCAAACGCATGGGCAAGGCAGCCCCGGAGGAATTGGACCAGGTTCTCGAGGGCCTCAATGAGATCATTGGCGCCTGACAGACGTGCGGGCGCCGGGTTGACGATGTCGAAGGACCAAATCGGTCGGGGGTAACCGCATTGCGGTTACCCCCGACTACTGCTGGTGGCGCTACGGGGAATCGAACCCCGGTTTGATGGCTGAGAACCACCCGTCCTAACCCCTAGACGATAGCGCCTGATATTCAAGTCATCTTTAATCAAAATGGCTGGGGAGCAGGGATTCGAACCCCAATTCTCTGCTCCAGAGGCAGATGTCCTACCGTTGAACGACTCCCCAACCGATTGTGTGATAATCGATTACGTCATTTGCCAATCAGGTGGCTTCAGGCCGCGCAGGAATTTACCAACTGCGTGGTGTGGATGCAACCACTTATTGGGACTGGTTCAGCGGGTTTCCTCGGCGATCGGCGAATACGACTCGGCCAGCAGGTGCTCCGCGTGCTCGAGCCTTTTGACCGCCTCCTCGCGCCCGGTCAGGACGATTGTCTCGAAGATGCCGGGGCCGACCTTCTTTCCGGTCAGTGCCACTCGGGTCGGGTGGATCAGGTCCCCCGCCTTCTGGCCCAGTGCTTCCGCTGCCAGACGCAGGCCGGCCTCCGTGGCCGCTTCGTCGAATGGTTCGACGGTGGCCAGCATGCGGCGGACGGCCGGCAGGATTTCCGTTACGCGTTTGCGCCTGGCCATGTCTTCGTAGGCGACTGGATCGAATTGGACCACGTCGACGAAGAGGAATCCGGCGTAGTCGATGATGCTGTTGATCCGCTTCAGGCGATCGCCGACGGCGTCGACGACCCGGTTGAGCCAGGCTTCGTCGCGACCGGCCCTGGGCCAGAGGTTTCGTTCGCCAAGATAGGTCGTCACGAGCGCCGTTCGTTCGGCCACCGGCATGCCGCGCAGATACAGGCCATTCAGCCACTCCAGCTTCTGAATGTCGAAGATCGATGGCGTTGAACCGCAGCGCTCCAGCGTAAAGACCTCGATCAATTCCTTTCGAGCGAAAATTTCATGCTCACCATCCAGCGACCAGCCGAGCAACGCCAGGTAATTGATCATGGCGTCCGGCAGGAATCCCATGTCGGCGTAGGCATCGACAGCCGTCGCGCCATGGCGCTTCGAGAGCCGGGTGCCGTCGCCGCCCAGGATCATCGGCAAATGGCCGAAGACCGGCAGCGGGGCGCCCAGCGCCCGATACAGGATAATCTGACGCGGCGTGTTCGATACATGATCGTCCCCGCGCAGGACATGGGTGATCTCCATCCGGATGTCGTCGATGGTGGCGGCAAAGTTGTAGGTCGGATTGCCGTCCGACTTCATGATCACGAAGTCCTCCAGGTTCTTGTGATCGAACCGGATTTCTCCCTTGATAGCATCGACCCAGGCGCTCTCCCCCGGTGGTGTCTGGATGCGAAGGGCCATGGGCAGCCCGGCGGCCATGTGGGCTGCAACTTCAGCGGCGTTGAGCGTTCGGCAGCGCCCGTCGTATCCCGGCGTACGCCCCTCCTTCATGGCGGCCTCGCGGCGCTCTTTCAATTCATCCGGGCTGCAGAAGCAGCGATAGGCCTGACCGCGCGCCAGGAGCTCCTCGGCCACTTCGTGATAGGTGGCCCGGCGTTCCGTCTGGACATACGGCGCATGCGGCCCCCCCCGGTCAGGCCCCTCATCCCAGTTGAGGCCGAGCCACCTCATCCCGTCGAAGATGGCCCGCGTCGATTCATCCGTTGAGCGCTCGGCGTCCGTGTCCTCGATGCGGAGGATGAAGGTGCCGCCGTGATGCCGGGCGTACAGCCAGTTGAACAGGGCCGTCCGCGCCCCGCCTACGTGCAGGTAACCGGTCGGACTGGGCGCGAAGCGGACACGAACGGGCGTTGCCATCATCTCTCCTCGAACCGGGCGAGTCTCAACGGATACGGGTCAGCTTGCCGCGGACCTGATCGGGCCCGGCGGTCAGCCGCCAATAATAGACTCCGGGAAGGACCTCCGCACCCGAGTCGTCACGGCCATCCCAGACAGTGCTGTACGTGCCGGGTGCCCGATCAATCGACTCGACCCGTC
This sequence comes from Candidatus Eiseniibacteriota bacterium, assembly GCA_034440375.1. Lineage (GTDB taxonomy): Bacteria > Eisenbacteria > RBG-16-71-46 > JABDJR01 > JAWXBZ01 > JAWXBZ01. The sequence goes on along the minus strand of JAWXBZ010000045.1, from coordinate 52,300 downwards.
GAATCCGTCGCCCGAGAGGATCAAAGACATCCAGGGTCACCTTCGTCGGCCCTTCGGCAATGGCGTAGGAGAGCGTTGTACCGGCACCGAAGGGATTGGGTGCCGCGGATCCGGCCAGGGCCCTGGGTGCTCCTGCCGGGATCGAGGCGAGCAGTTCGGGGAAAGTCCGGACATGTCCCAGGCGGTCGATCACGCTAAGCCGGTAGGCGTACCGATCACCAGGCCGCGCCGTCCCGTCGAGGTAGGTCATTGTGCCCGTCCGGTGCGGCAACGCCTCCACGGTCAGGCGTTCGGCGGCCTCCGGTAGTGCTGCGGGGAAACGCTCCACGACCCACCCGGTCCAGCCATCCCCCGAAAGGGACCACTCGAGTCGAATTCCCTCCAGCGTGGCCAGGGCGGTCAAGTTACTGAGAGCCGGCTCGGCCGGCACCGACAATGGTTTGCCGACAAAGCCGGTGTTCATCTGGTCGTGGCGGAACATGGGCCAGGGGCAGCTGATTGGATTGAACAGGCCGGGGGTGTCGTACGCATAAATCTTCCGGTCGATCGATCCGAAGACGATGTTGGTATTGCCATCGCCATCGATATCCCAGAGGAGCGGTCCCCCTTCGATGTTGTCCTCGGCCCGGAGCGGAAAGCCCGGCAGAACCTGCCCGCTTGTCGACAACCCGTAAACACTGGCGGTCTGTGTGCCGATCAGGATGTCCGGTACCCCGTCACCCGTCACGTCGCCGAGGCAGGGTGTGCCGCGCACCGCGAAGGACTGGGCCTGCTCGAGAAGCGCCAGGTTGACCGGGAAACCCGGGAAGATGACGCCGTTCTGCCCTTTCCAGATCGACACACGGCCGGAGCCACCGACCATGACCACGTCCGGAAACGTGTCGCCGTCCAGGTCGGCCACCGTCGGTGAGGCATCCAGGTCCTGGTTGACGGCGATCCGGACAGGCCAGCCCGGAGGCGATGCACCGAACCGGTTGACAGCGTGAATTTCCGCGGTGTTTCGCAGCGGGAAGATCGCCTCCAGTTCGCCGTCCTTGTCGAGGTCGGCGATCGCCGGCGAACCGGTGATCTGCGCACCGGGGTAGACCTTTGGAAAGCCCGGCATGACGATGCCGGTGTCGTCGATCAGAAAAAACTGTCCGCTGCGACTGCCGACCGCAATTTCCGGCCGGCCGTCCTGGTCGAAATCGGCCGCGGCGGCGGTCCCGTAATTGAATGCGCCTCCCAGATCGAGCCAGGGGCCGTAGGTGGCCGGGTTGGAATCGCCGTCGGACACTTCTGTGCCGTCGGCGTGGAAGGCAAACAGGTACCGATTTCCGGGGATAATGATCTCACGCGACCCATCGTTGGTCAGATCAACGATCAGGGGGGAACCCCACGCCACGGCGGCATCGGACTGGCCGAGGGGGTTTCCGAGCGCTCTCGGCCATCCCGCGCGCGTTGACCCGTCACTCCCGAAAACGTACAGTTTGCCGTCGTTGAAGCCGGCGGCCACGATGTCGAGGATTCCATCCCCATCCACATCGGCCACCGCGGGAGTCGACCAGAAGTTGGCCTTGTTTGTCCGCGTCAGGATCCCGAGCGTACGGCTGTCATCGTCGCCGTTCCGGTATTCGGTGCCGTCGGCTCGCACGACATAGATTTCCTCACCGCCGATGATGATTTCCAGAATACCGTCGCCGTCAAAGTCATGGACAACCGGCGAGGAGGGCGTGGCCCCCTCTCGACGAATCGGCCAGTTTCCCAGCGTGGGATAGCTCGTGGCAAAGTTGACCGTGGCGCTCGTGCCGGACTGGTTCCCGGAGCGATCCATCGAGGCCACCCGGTAAAACCACCGACTGAACGGCGGCAGGTTGATGTCCTCGTAGTAACCCATGGCATTGTCGACATCCGGATTCAGGAGATCGAAAGGCCCGCTTTCGCTGGCGGAACGGTAGATGGCGTAACCCCGGATGTCCGGGTCAAGAACCGGAAACCAGGTCAACAGGATCGAGGAGGGCCGCGACAGCCCGAAGGGAATCGGTGGAACTCCCGGAGGTTTCAGATCAACGGCCCGCCGGCCGTATTCGGGTGACCCGATCGACAGCACCAGGTCGATGGTCGGCAAGGCCTGAAGGTCACTGACCCGAAACGCCAGCGGCACGGGCAGTGCCAGCGCCTGTCCGGCCTCCAGCGGACCCACGACGACCTGGGCGGTTTCCAGGGTGACCCGCGGATCAACGCTTTCCAGTCTTACAATGACGCTCCCGGTTCGGGCGCCGCCCTGATTGACAATCACCGGCGTCAGGTGAATCAGTTCGTTGGCCAGGACTACACCGTCGGAAGCCGGACCGCCTGGATCGTCCACATAGCTCTGCGAGCGAACGGCCAGGACGGCGCCGCCAACGCGCAACCCCACCGGTATGACGCGTGAACCACCGGTCCACGACAGGGTGACAAGCGATTCGACATCCAGCCATCCGGGTACGCCCGCTTCGACAGCAACCCGTATCGGGGCGCCATCCCAGGTCGAGTCCGAGGCGCCGGCGGCCAGCGTGCCGAGGAGACCGGTCGCGCTCGGAAAGCTTACTGCCGCGGTTGTAGTTCCAATCGATAATCCCAGGTTCGCCGCCGGAGCGCTGCCGTCGTTGCGAACGGTGATCAAGAGATCGGCCGTCTCGCCCGCCTCGAGCCGTCCGTTGCCGTTGCCGGAGGCCATGTCATCCACCCGAATGGATCGAATGACGGGCCATGCGGCGGCAGCCGGCAGCCCAAGCATCGGAGTTGCCTCATAGGGTAACGAATTCCGCGCGGTCACCACCAGCGATAGCGGGCCCGGGGTTTCAGCGGCGCATTCCAGCGTGACCTGCCCGTTGACGTCGGTGGTCGCCGTGATAAATACCTCACCCGCGCGGTACAGCGTGACGCGGGCGCCGGCCAGGGGTGCCCCGAGGCGGGTCACTGTGACCGGCACCGGCTGACCCAGCGTCAGTGATGACGCGTGCATCACGGACAGCGATCGCGGCAGGTCGGAATAGATCGGTACGGCCGGATCGGCCAGGCAGAGCAGGGAGAACTGATGCCAGCGCTCCGGCCCGTCGAACTGGGCCAGCGGCACCTCGGCCAGCTTGGCCAGCGCATGGGCCTTCCCCAGTGGTACACCATCCATCAGGTTCTCGATGAACTCCGACTGATAAAGATCGCCAGTTCCGGGAAAGTCGAAACGCGTCGACCCCATGTAGGCGAAGGCCCCGTTCGGCTGGCAGAGAAAGTGCTCGGCGATGCAATCGAAGTCGATGGCCGCCGAATTGCAGTTGATGCCGAAGAAGAGGAACGGCCTGCCGACATTTGCCAGGGCATCGACGTCGGTACGGACAACTTCCAGTCCGCCGATGCCGACCGAGAGATTGTTGTGAAAGCCATGGCCGTCATGATTCACGATGGCGGCGCCGGCGCTCATCGCGGCCAGGACCGCATCCCGGGTCTCGGGCATGGCCCCCACTTGTTGATAGGCCCGCCAGTTCTCGTAGAAACGGTCGATCTGGTAGAACGGCGATAGCCCCGCAATGAGTTCCTCGGACAGGAGCGCGCCGTCGAAGACCACCGTATCTGGAAAATTCCAGTTCGACGGCTGGAGTACCTCGGCCATGGACACGAACCGGTCCAGGTATCCGGGGGCAAGGATCGGCGTCCGCTCGTACTGGAAGGTCTTGTCGATCATCAAGCGGGTGCCCTCGGCCGAGGAGCAGGGAATCCGGGCCAGCCAGACATCGGGGATCAGGTCGGCGTTGTCGGCCGGCAGGGTCCCGTCGCCGGGAGGTGCCCCCTCGCCGAAATCATCGTTCCCATTCTCGTTCCAGGTGCGATCAAGACACTGGTAGTAGATGTCGGCGGGAATGTCCTCGCCGCCGAAGTACTGGTTCCGCCCGTAGCGTACCGGCACGACATCGGCATCGCCGCCGAGGAGAACCCACTCCACCCCCCAGCCCGACACGGCGTCCCTGATGAATCGACGAATGCGATCGGCCAGATCAACGCCTTCCGGGTATTCGGCGGCAATCCACTCGACGGTGCGGATCACGGTGTAGATGCCGCTTCGGGTCCGCCATTCGGCCAGTCGCTGATACTCCGATTCAAGCGCCTCACCGGTGATGATGACCATGTCCACGGGCCGGCCGTCGAGTGACGGTCGGAAAGGCCCTTCCCAGGCGTCGTCCACGAATGAACTTGGCGCGAAATCGCCCCGTAGTTGTTCGGCGGCGGGCGGGATTCCGTCCACGATCAGGCCGGGGTTGGCCACCAGGCCGCGCAGGGCGTCGCGAAATCGGTTGTCGCCGGGGCTACCCGGGCGTCCGGGCGTCAAGGCGGCGGCCGGCGCCGGCTCGGGGGCCAGATCAACGGTAAATTCGAGCCGCTGGTACAAGACGAGCCGCCCGCGAGCGGCATCCCAGGCCAACGGCGAGACGCCAAGACCGAGCAATCGCACACCGCGCGAGTTCCCCTCCGCGCGTCGAATCGAAAGCGGTGCCCCGACACGCGGCAGTCCCTCGAGCAAAGGGGCCAGGTCCAGCGCGGTAACCTCCTCGATGTCGACCGGGTCGTCGGCCGTCACGGTCACCTTTTCAGCCACCTGTCCCGGCGGCAGGGCGAACCAGGTCAGCGCCTCCGGCCATGTGCCTCCGGCCAGGGCACGAAACGTCTCCCCCTTCATTCGGATGACGGGGACGTTGGCGCGGCTGTCGATGGTGACATCGTCGGGCGACAATCGGCGATCGAGCCGAAGCGGGCCCGGGTTCGCGAAGGACGCCAGTGACGTCAGGAGGCCAATGGTGAGCGCGATCAATTGAATGAGGACGGGCTTGCGCCCGGGGGGACAGGGAGAATCGAGCATTCGGGAAACCTCCGGATCCGGCATGAATTGCGAACAGTCGCCAAGAACGAAACGTCAGATACCCGGCAGGCGTTGCCCGGATAGATCAGAATCGTCGTGTCAGCGGATTGCCTTTAGCCAGTCCCGATGAATGTCTCCTCATGCTGGTGACACGCGGGGCTCTGTCCCGGCGACGGATCCAGAACCATATGAGGCTAATGGAGCCCCAGGGCCCTGTCAAATTGGCAGGACGAACGAAATCCGCTCGGCCGCGATTGTTACCGCGCGAGCACCATCTTTCGAGTGATCGACTGCCCGTTCGCTTCAATCCGGTAGAAATAAACTCCGGACCCCACGGCACACCCGGCGTCATCCAGACCATCCCAGCGAAACTCGAATTCCCCCGCTGCCACCTCGCCCTCAAACAATCGGCGCACCAGCCGCCCCGATGGATCAAAAACTGCCAGCTGCGCCGACCGGACGTTTGAGTCCGGCGCCACGCGGAATCGGATCGTTGTCGCCGGCTGAAATGGATTCGGTGAATTCTGGGCCAGGGTCAATGGAAGAGGCGGTGCCGGCGGCGAATCGGGAGTCCCCGTCACAATGAAGATGGGGTTGCCGACCACGCCGGTTCGACGGCTGTCGTGGCCGAACATCGGCCATGGACATGATTGGGCGGTGAAGGGCGCCGGCGTGTCCCAGACATACAACCGCTGGTCGAAACTTTGAACGCATACTTCGGTAAGGCCATCCCCATCGACATCCCAGAGAACCGCCCCCCCTTCCACGACGTTATCGGTCTTGATCGGAAATCCGATGGCCATCGTGCCGTTTGTCTTCAGGGCATAGACGTTGCCGTCCTGCCCGCCGAAGACCATTTCCAGGTCCGGCGAGGTATCGACGTTGCCGATGGACGGACTTGACCGTATCTGTATGGACTGACCCGCGCCATTCGTCAGTATGACAGGAAAACCGGGAAAGATCCCGCCATCCTGCCCCTTGAAGATCCCCACCGTTCCGTTTCCAGCGCAGATGGCCACATCGAGGAACCCATCCCCGTTCATGTCAGCCAGTGCCGGACTCGAATCGAGGTCCTGGTTGAAATTGACCCCCTTCGGCCACCCGGGCGGGGCCACCTTGTTGATGTTGAAGGCATACAGCTTGTTGTCGCTGCAACCAAAGACGATCTCCTTCAATCCGTCGTTGTTCAGGTCACCGATGGCCGGCGTTGACGTGATGTCCCCGGTGTACGTGATCGGGAAGCCCGGATAGTTGGTGCCATTGAGATGCTTCACGTACAGCTTCCTGTCGCGGCTGGCGATGATCACTTCCATGACCCCATTGTTGTCGAGGTCGACGATACGCGGTGTCGAGTAGTTGGACGGCGCACCGAGGGCGGCGAAAACCCCCTGGGTGGCCGGGTTCGCATCCCCATCGACCAGTTCCGAGCCGTCAGCGTGAAATGCGTACGTGTGGGCTCCCGAGTTGATGAAGATTTCCATCACGTCGTCACCATCGACGTCAACCATGACCGGGGCGCTCCAGGTGCCGGGGTTGCCGGTGCCACTGACGTCAATGTTCACCGGAAATCCCGGCTTGGTACCGAGATGGCCATCGTAAAGATAAAGAAGTCCGTTGCTCCACCCGGCCGCGCAGACGTCGATGACGCCATCCAGGTCGATGTCGGTCGACGACGGCGGCGACCAGAACGTGGCGTAACCCGAGCTGGAGTAGACGCCATACGTCCGACCGTCGTTGTCACCGTCGACGAACTCGATTCCGAGCCCGCTGATGACGTACAGTTCCTCCGCGCCGCAGACAATTTCAGGAATCGTGTCCCCGTCAAAGTATGAGAATGTCGGGGAGGACGATGTCGATCCGCCAAGCAACAGCGGGTAGCCGGCCGAGCTGGACAGCGTGGTCGTGGCGGCTGCCACGATCGACTGGGGGCTTTCATTCCCGGACTGATCGATCGAGGCCACCCGATAATAGAATCGCGTCAGGGGCGCCAGGTTTTCGTCATTGTAGTAGGCGATTCGATTGTCAGCATACATGTTGACACGGGCGAACGGACCGCCGGCGGCTGTTCCCCGATAGACGACGTAGCCGCGATTGTCCAGTTCGATATTCGGCTGCCAGGTCAATGCGATGGATGAGGCCTTCCCGCCGGCGGCCGGCAGCACCGGCGTGCCCGGGGGGTACACGTCGACGTCAAAGCTCATCAATGTCTTGCCGAGACTCTCGACCACCAATCGCATCTTGCGCGAGGGGTTGATAGTGCTCCATTGAAAAACGAACGGGTCGCCAATGGCCACCTGGTCGGCACCGATGGTGCCGAAGCTGGCCATCGAGTCACTGATCGTGGTTTCGGGACCGAGCGGGCGGAGCCTGGCAGTGACATTTCGGACCGCGCCCCGCCCGTTGTTGCGCAGCGTCAGGGTCAGGGTCTGGTTTTCGCCGACCTCAATCAGCCCGTTTCCATTTCCCAAGCCAACGTCGCTCCGCAGAAGTCGATATCGTTCGAGAAGGGGGGCGCCGACCAGGATGATTACCGGCTCGGAACGAGAATAACCGGCCGCCGCAATGATCAATGTGGCGGTGGTCTCATAGCGATCGGTCGCGGTGCCCACCGCCCGGATGACGAACGGATCGATCGGCGGGGCCGAGGCCCCGACGCCGAGGCTGGGCCAGCTGGCGGTGCCGTCGATGATCTGAAGATTTGGATCGGCCGAGACAAGGGTGGCGGTCACCAGAGTGGCCGGGGCGGTCCCCTGGTTGGTCAGTACCAGTTCGAAACGGACCGTTTCCTCGAGGTCAAAAATCGTGTCACCGTTTCCGTCTGCCGGGGCCGTCGCGTCGTCGACGACCGCCAGTGAGGCGAAGAGGTGTGGCAATGCCGGCGCAAGGACGGCGATATCGGATTGCCACGGGCGAAGTGTCGGATGCGTCACGGTCAGCCGGGACTGGCCCGGCCGATCCGGATGGAAATCAAGTGTTGCCTGCCCGGCGCCGTCGGTGAGGGCAACCACGTAGTCGTCCGAATTCTTGAACAGGCAAACCACCGCCGAATCGACCGGTGATCCACCCCGCATCACCGTGACGACGACGACGCCGGCACCGAGTTCGATGGACGACGGGTGCGATACCGCCGCCGCCACCGGCTCGTACCGCCAGATGCGAAGCGACGGGTCTCCGAGGAGTACCTGGGCAAACTGTGTCCAGCGGTGCTCCGAATCGGAGGTCGATTCCGCGATGAACGGGATTTTCGAGCCGGCGAAGGCTTCACCAAGGCTCGGCACCGGCGCCCCGAACAGCACGCGGTAGAACTCGTTCTGGTACTCGGTGCCGGTGCCCGGAAAATCGAACCGGGTTGATCCGACATTGGCCACGGCACCGCCCGTCGCGTTCTCCAACCACTCCTCGCCGATGCAGTTGAAGTCGAACGCCGCCGAAGTGCAGTTGATGGAGTACAGAAGCGAATACCGGGGTCCGTTCGAAAACGCGGCCACATCGGGATTGCCGAGCGTCAGTCCGTCGATGCCGACGGCCATCGTATTGATGTAGCCGTGACCGACATGCTGGATGATGCCGTAACCCGAATTGACTGCGTCAACGACAGCCGTTTTGGTCTCGGGCAACGCGCCGAGAGGGGCATACGGTGGGAAATTCTCGTAGTAACGCGACAGTGTGAACGAGGGGGGAAATCGGGAGAGCGCCTGCTCCGCAACATAAGCGCCGTCGTAGACGATGGAATCACCGGTCGAATAGTGCTGGGGGAAGAGAACCTCGGCCATCATCATGGCGCGGGTCAGGTAACCCGGGGCCGGGTCCCGTTCGTAGGTCAGATTCTTGCTGACGAAGGTCTGCGCGGTTGTTGAATCCGAAACGGCCGCGCGCCCCAGCCACACTTCGGGGAAAAGGTCGCAACCGTCGCCGGTGATCAACGAACTGTTGTAGCCCTCACCGAAGAAGGCGTCCCCGTCGGAATTCCAGGTGCCGTCCAGGCACTGGTAATACATGTCCGCCGGAATGTCCTCGCCACCGAAGTAAAGGCTCTTGCCGTAGCGCACCGGAATGATCTCGGATCCGCCGGCCAGGAGGACGTACTCGGTCCCCCAGCGGGAAGCGGCGTCAGCGATGAACCGGCGGATCGTCGATGCCAGATCGACAGCGTTGGGGTAGTTGGCCCGGATCCATTCGGTGCTGCGTACCACCGTGGGGATCCCCCGTTCGGTCTTCCACACGGCCAAAGGCGTGAAGTAAGGCTCCAGCGCCTCCGAGGTGATGATCACCATTTCGACCGGGCTGCCGTCCACGGAGGGGCGGAACCGCGGGCTGAAGGGTGTCGCGGCGGAATCGAGGGGGCGAATGACATCACGCCGCCGGGATTCGTCCGCGAGCAGTTCGGGATTAAGGACACACGACGACAACAGCGCCCCGAAATGACCGTCGACCCGTGCTGAAGGTCGGAGCGGCAGAAAGGTATCCGCGGGTGGTGGGGCCGCCTCGGTCACCATCTCGATCAAGATGGACGTGGTGAGGGTGGCCAGGCCGCGGCCCGGATCCCAATCCAGCGGCCAGATGGTCAGGGGCTGGATTTGCTGTCCGCGCATCCAGCCCGCATCACTCGATCGGTGGAGCCGGGCCGGATACGGGGTTGCCCCGTCCCAGGCGGTTGGGGCACGCCTTCCGTCGGTGCTTCCAATACCCGGCTCGCCCAGGTCCAGCTCAACGGAGGCTCCGGAGGCACGGGTGGTCACCGACACGACCCTTTCTCCCGCCGGAACGGCGAGGAGAACCGGACGAAACGGAACGGCCGGCGCACCGGCCTCATTCCAGACGCTGCACCCGGGAAGCAGCCAGGCGGCCCCGTCAACTCCCATTCGTACGCCGCGCGTGATGGCGGCCGGATCAAAACGAACCTCAACCTGGTGGACACCTGCGCCGGCCACGCCAATCGAAATGGCTGCCATAAGGGCCGAAAAAAACAGGGTTCGGGCAACTGGCCTCAGAATCCCGAACGGAAACTGTCGGGGACGCCTCCGGCTCTGGAGCATGCTGGCCTCCTCAGGGCATGTCACGGAGCGGCAAATCAAAAAAGCGCTTTCAAAGAAAAGCCCCGCACCCCGGGAACCAGACATCCCAGGGACGGGGTTGATCGTCGACCATCAAGGTGTGTCGTGCCAAAGGGTCAACTCGTTTGTGGTCATCGGGGGCGTTGTCATTCCAGGATGTGGTGGCGGCCACTCGGTGCTCGAGTCGACAATGCGGCACGAACAAGGCAAGATTGTACGCTCGAGAGCCGGTGTCAGTCAAGGAAATGGCGGTCGGCCGTTCGGATTCAGGCCTTTGGTTTCCAGTCAGCCAGCGAGGAAGAGAAGTTGAAACTGAGCCCCAGCATCACCATCCGGCCGCTGAACCGGGACGTTCCCCGCCTCTTTGGCCGCCTGGCGGCCATGCTCCTGGTCACTTCCATCCTGTCAGTGCTGCTGTCGGCGAGCGGCCGGGCCCAGGAGGCCCGCACCAGTCAGGAGATGCTCCAGTTCGGCATAAACAACCTTCAAACCACCCGGGACAGGCTCCTTCCAACCGTCAAGGATGCGGGGACGGCACTGAGCGCCATTCGCACGATGCATGACCAGCGGCGCGTGGCCCATCGTGTGATTGCGATGGACTACCCTCTGGACAACTTCACCGGAATCGTCATGGCCGATCGCTTCGACGACGAGTACCTGGCCGTGGTTGATTCACTGGTCGCCCGATTTGAACAATTGGACCGGGACATGCCATCCGTGGAGGGGGCGGCGCTTCTCCGGGAAGGGGTTGGAACGCTGCCCCCGGTCACGGAGACCAGTTCCCCGTTCGTCATCGCGTTCATCATCGGGAAGGTGGTGCCCGGGGCAACCGCGCTCCCGTCGGATACCCCGCCGGCACTTCGCGAGGAGGCATCCGAGGCGGCCGTCAGACTGGTCGGATCATTGACGACGATTTACCGGAGAAGTTCTGCCAAGCGCGAGGCAACTGACAGCTGGCACGAATCGGTGGTCCAGCGTCTCCGCTGCTCCGATCACAAAAGCTCCTACCGGGTCCAGGAAATGCGGAACGGGCTCAGGGCTGACGGCAGCCTGTACCGGCGATATGTTGTGGTGTGCGAGTCCGGGAAGGAAGACCGACAACTCGACTTCGACCTGGGAGACATGGGGCTTTTGAGCCAGAACAAGGGACGCCAGAACCTCAAATCGCCCATCCCGCCCGCAACCGGGCGGCAACCCGGCGTGGATTGACCCACAAAAATGAATGTTGAAGGTGGGCCGCACGTCCGATACACTCCCAGTGCCTGCGATCCATCTAAAAACAGGCCGTGCAGCAACGATTTAACCAGCCCGGGACATTCAGGAGGTGCATCGATGGGTCGGCGTTATGGAGTTCCTTTCCTCGTTCTTGCTTTGGGCCTTGTCGTGGCACCCGTGTCCGCACTTGCCGGCGTTCCGGATCCCGCACTCAGCACCATCCCCAATGTTCTCGGGTCACCGAACGGCGGCCTGGCCTACCGGGTCACGATCGTCGGCACCAGCGGCCCGATCGACAGCGCTAACGTCACGCTTGTATGGACAGTAGCGGGTGATACGGCAACTTGCTGGTGTTCAACCCAGACGCACCCCAGCGTCTCGTCCACCACGAATGCCAGTGGTGTGGCCGTCTTCAATCTCCGACTTGGGCGTTGCCTGAACCCGGCCACGATTCCAGGCGGCGTGGCGGTTGAGGTGTTCATCAACAGCATCAAGATCAAGGAAGTGGGGCAGGTGTCGCCCGACCTCACGGGCACTGCCCTCGGGCCCCCTTGCGAGGTGGCGCTGAACGATGCCGTCCAGTTCACCTTTCCGCTCTCCACCGCGACTTACGGATATTGCTTCGACCTGAACTCCGATGGAACCGTTGGCCTTTCCGATGCCACGCTGCTGACCGCCCCTGTGGCAACAGCGGCGACCTGTAACTAGGTTCAACAGCACCCGGGCAGCACTGTTTCGAGCAAACAGAAAAACGGCGAATCCTCTCGGATTCGCCGTTTTTCTTGCCCTGGAATTCACCCCATCATCCCAATCCCCACCCCGTCAAAAAAAGTGGGCCGGCCCTGACTCCGGCCAGGACCGACCCCTCTCGGTGCCCGCCCGTCATGCGGGCGGGGCGTTCGGGCGGAAGTTGAACTACTTCTTCTTCGACGCCTTCTTCGCAGACTTCTTCTTCGTCGCCTTCTTGGCCGTCTTCTTAGCCGCCTTCTTCTTCGCCGCCATTCCGAACCACCTCCTTCCTGTATTGGGATCTAATCGGTCGGGCCATCTTCCGGGCCGCCGATCAACTCGGAAACGTGGGCCAGCATCCGTTCCAGATCGAACGGTTTCTTCAGGTACCGGTCCACTTTCAATTTCCTGGCTTCAGACTTGACGTCGCGGCTGTCGAAGGCGGTCATCAAGATCACCTTCAGGTCCTGATTGGCATCGCGGACCTTTGACAGGAGCTCCAGCCCCGTTTCCTGGGGCAGGCGGTTGTCGATGACCATGAGGTCGAACTGGGACGTACCCAGCTGCTTTTCTGCCAACTCGGCACTGCCGACCGTGACGGTGCGATACCCCGCATCCTTCATCGCCCGGCTGAGCGTGCGAGCCAGCAGCTTTTCGTCCTCCACGATCAGGACCATTTTCGACACCATTGCCTCCCGAACATCATGCAAGGTCACACTGCAAACCTGATGCCAATCAATAAGTTACCAGTTTCATGCCAGACGGCCTGATCCATAAGTTGTTGAAATAAAACAATTTAGCCATCGGAATAGGTGTGAACAGGTGAAAAGGGTGCCGGATCTTCCTAACCGAATGGGGCGTAATCAAATAGGACGATTATTGGCCGCACCACCGTAATGCTTTGCAATTCAATAAGTTACAATGTTGCCAATTTTATGGACATGTCTATTTATTTGACGCCCTGTTCGGTCGCCGCAACGGGTTCGACCACTCGCTTGAGACGCTCGAACAACCCCTGCCGCGAAATCCCGAGCAAGCGGGCCGCATGAGACTTGTTTCCACCGGTCAAAAGCAGGACTCGCCGGATGTGGTCATCCTCTATCCGGGCAAGCGTCGGTACATCATCGACACCGAGCAGCTCGGCTGGAGCCATTCTCCGAAATGCCGGATTCCTTCCCGCCTCCCGGATCTCGGCCGGAAGGTGCTCGACCCGGAGGACCGTATCGTTCTCGAGGAGTACGAGACGCTCCAATACATTTTTCAATTCGCGTACGTTTCCCGGCCAGCGGTAGGCTCCGATGAGGCGGCCGGCTTCCGGAGCAATTTCGCGGAATGACTTCTTGAACTTCTGATTGAACTGCCGGAGATACCAGCGGGCGATGAGCAGCACATCGTCGCCACGGTCGGTGAGGCGCGGGAGTTCGAGCGAAACAACCTTCAGTCGATAGAACAGGTCCTCCCGGAAGTTGCCCGCGGCGATCTCCGTCGCAAGGTCCTTGTTCGTGGCGGTTACGATCCGAAGATCCACCCGGAGATCGACGCCGCCGCCGACTCGCTTGAACGTCTGGTTTTCAAGGAATCGGAGCAACTTGGCCTGGGTGGCGAGCGGCATGTCGGCCACTTCGTCCAGGAAAAGAGTGCCACCATCGCAGAGTTCCACCAGCCCCTTCTTGAGTTCACGGGCGTCGGTGTAGGCCCCACGCTCGTGGCCGAATAGCTCATTCTCGAGAAGGGTTTCCTGAAACGCGCTGCAGTTCACCTCCATGAGCGGCGCGTTCTTTCGCTCACTTCCATAGTGAATGGCCCGCGCCACGAGTTCCTTGCCGGTTCCGCTCTCTCCCAGGATCAGAACCGTTGTGGCGTTGCTGCCGGCCACCCGCTCGACAATGTCCAGGAGCCGCACCATGGGCGGACTCTCGCCGATCAGGTGCTGACCGTGAAATATCTCGGCCTCCCGCCGGCTGTAGATGTCGAGACGGACCTGGCTCTCGAAGGCGCGCGCCGCATTGTCCACCGCCAGTATCAGTTCGTCCATTTCGTACGGCTTCTTCAGGAAGTCGTTCGCGCCGGCTTTCATGGCCTCGATGCCGAGCTTCAAGTCGCCGAAGGCCGTGATCACGATCACCCGAATGGCCGGGTCGAAAACCAGAATTTCCTTGATCAACGGCATGCCGTGGCCATCCGGAAGATTCAGATCGAGCAGGACCACCTGGGGACGGACACTGGCCAGGAGTTCCATTCCCCGGGCGGCCGAGCCGGCCGACTCGACCTTGTAGCCCCGGTCGGTCAGGATTCGATCAAGCGACCGGACGATCGAGGGCTCGTCGTCGATGACCAGGACGGTCGATTTCAGATCAGGCCTCCTCGGTGGTGGCCGTGGCGCGCGGGAGGGAAAGTCGGAAGATGGCGCCCCCCTTCGCCCGATTGCGGGCCGTGATTCGCCCTCCGTGCGCGCGCACGATTTGAAGTGAGATCGGCAGGCCCAGCCCCGTCCCGGCCGGCCGCGTGGTAAAGAAGGGCTGGAATATTCGTTCGACAATCTCGGGGTCGATGCCACGACCGGTGTCGCTGATGAAGACCTCGAGATTGGCCTCCCCCGCCCGGTAGCGGCGCACCGTGGTCGTGACCTTGAGGGAACCACCGTCGGGCATCGCTTCGACGGCATTGGTGATCAGGTTGAACAGGACGCGCTGGATCATGTCCGGGTCCATCAGGCTCTCGGGCAGGCGGGCTCGGAGATTGCGGTTGACCTCGACCCTGGCTGCCTCGAACTGGGGGCCCAGCGCCTCGAGGGTTCGATCGACCAGTGTATTGAGGCTGGTCATGGCCTTTGTCCCCACCTGGGGCCGGGAGAACTGAAGCAAGTCCTCGATGATCTTTTCGACCCGGTCAAGTTCCGCGATGATCGCCTCAATGTCCTCCTGCTTCGGGTCGTCCTTGCCCAGTTTCTGGCCAATGAACTGAATCGTCGTGCGGACCCCGGTCAGCGGGTTTCGAATCTCGTGAGCCACGTAGGCCGATAGTTCCCCCAGTGAAATGAGGCGCTCCATCCGGTCGTCGTCCGTCCCCCGCCGGGACGAATCGTCGAGCAGGACGAGCGTGCCCTGGGTGGCGCCCGCCTCGTCGGTGCACGGAGCCAGATTGACTGAAAAGGTGACCTTTCGCCCCCCGATTCGCCCTTCCACCAGCCGGCCGGCGTCGGGATCGCCCAGTCGGTCGATCGGGTCGAGACTGAACCAGTGAGGGTCGTCGGTCCGGAGAACCTGGTTTACGTCCCGGCCGACGATGTCGTCGTCCACCAGGGCGAAAAGATCGAGTGCCCGGCGATTGCATGCGGCAATCCGCCCGCGACGATCAAGGAGCAGTACCCCGAACGGCAGGCTCTGGAAGATGCGATCGGAAAGTTCCGGTGCCAGCGCACGCATCATCGGGCTCTTACCGGCAAGAGGATTGGCAAGCCGTCAATTTGCCCGATGGGATGCACTCAGGTCAACGGCAAAGTGTGATTGTCGGACCCGCGCGCCGAATGATATGATTTCGGGCCTCATTCTGGTGATGCACTTATCCGGCGGTGATTACCCGCCTTTCCACTATCTGGGAGTGGCCGTCTCATGCTCGATGCGATGCGCAAGAACACGAAGGTCATCCTCTGGATAACCGTCGTCGCGTTTCTGTTTCTCATGGTCCTTGTCTGGGGAGCCGAGCAGCAGGTCGGCTGCGGCGTCAGCCAGGGTGTCGTCGGGCGCGTGAACGGTGAGCCGATCCAGCTCGAGTACTTCAACCGGGTCTATCAGGCCAACCGCGACAGTTTCCGTCAGGGACGCGGCACCGATCCGGGCCCGGGTGATGAAGCCCTGCTCATGGAACAGTCATGGAACAACGTCGTCGAGCAGGTCCTCCTGATTCAGGAAGCCCGGAAGCGGGGCCTGGCTCCCACCGACGAGGAACTGAAGCAGATCGCGCTGCAGCAGCCGCCCCCCATCTTCACCACCAACCCGAATTTCCAGACGAACGGCCAGTTCGACCGGCAGAAGTATTTGTCGTTGATCCAGACCAACGTGGACTTCGCCCGTCAGCTGGAAGCCTACCTGCGTGACACGCTTCCGGTTGAAAAACTCCAATCCATGGTCTACCAGGGGGCTCAGGTATCCGATGACGATGTCCGTCAGGCGTTCCTGGATCGGAATGAAACCGTCCGCATGACCTACCGGCTCTTTGAACTGCGCCAGTACAACCTCCCGGCGGCGGTCACCGATCAGGAAGCCGAAGCCTGGTTCAAGGCCCACCCGGAGGAGTTTCAACTTCCTCCCCAGGCCACCGTGCGCGTGGCGAAGCTGGATCGCAAGCCAACGGAATCTGACGTCAGCGACCTCCGGCAGCAACTGCAGGATTTCGCCGCGATCGCCCAGCGTGCGGCGAATGGCGACTCAACCGCCCAGAACTTTGCCTCACTGGCCGAGACCTACTCCGAATTGCCGTCGGCACAGAACGGCGGCTTGACGGACCACTTCGTCGGGCCAGGCGAGCTGACGCCGGAACTCGAGACACAGGTGATGTCTTTGCCGGAGGGGGGCGTATCCGAACCGATCCAGGATCGCCAGGGAATGCACCTCGTCCAGATCGATTCCGTCAAGATCGAGGACGGCGTTCGGAAGGTCCGGTTCCGCCAGCTGATGCTCCCGGTCGGACCGAGCGACGCCACCGTGAGCGGGCTGGAGGAGAAAATGACCCAGTTGCGCGAGACCCTGACGCCGGGCAAGTTTGCCGAACTGGCGCAGGCCGCCGGCCTCACCGTGTCCACGCCCCCGCCCTTTGCCGAGGCGGGATTCATCCGGGGATTGGAATCGGTCAGCGGTCCGGCCAGCTGGGCCTTCAAGGCTCCGGTCGGCACGGTCGGGCCGGTATTCACGACCAACGACGCCTGGTACCTGATCGTCCTCGATCGCCGGAGCGAAAAGGGGAAGGCCACCTTCGCCGACCTCGCCGAGATCGCCCGACAGAAGACGACCGAGGCGCGGCAGCGCGAGATGGCCCGGAAGGAAGCCGAGTCGTTCCTGGCCCTGGCGCGCAACAGCACCGACTGGCGGCGCGCCGCCGGCAGCGATTCAACCCTGGTCCGGACCGTTGGCCCGTTTTCGAAGTCGGCGGGCATCCCCGGCCTCGGCCGCGATCCGGAAGCGATGGCCGCGGTCTTCACGACGAAGGCCGGCGGGATTGCGGGTCCGGTCGATGCGACACGTGGCGTCATGGTCGTGAAGATCGAAGAAAAGAAAGGGGCCGACGAAACGCTGCTCGCCGCCCAGAAAGGACAGATCCAGACTCAGCTGGTCTCGCAGCGGAGGAACGAGGTCTACCAGGACTGGCTGAAGGATCTCAAGGAGTCCGCCGAGATCAAGGACTACCGGGAACTCTATTTCCGGAGTTGAGATCCCGGGGCCAGCGCCTCGCGCAACCGGGTCCAGGTGACATCGAGGCTTTCCGGGAGGACCTTCGTACCGGCCACGACCGGCATGAAATTGGTGTCGCCGTTCCAGCGCGGCACCAGATGGAAGTGAACGTGCCCGACGACGCCGGCGCCCGCCGGCCGGCCAAGGTTGAGGCCGACGTTGATACCATGAGGGCGATAGGCCTTTCTCAAGGCGGTCTCCGAGCGGGCCATGCCGTCCCAGACGGCGGTGCGCTCCGCCGGATTCAGCGACGCCGTCCAGGGACGATGCCGGACGGGCGCCACCATGAGGTGTCCGCAGTTGTACGGAAAGGCGTTCAGAATGATCAGGCAGTCCTCGCTCTTTTCGATAATGAGGTTCGTGGCGGAAGGTTTGAGCGCCGCCAGCCGGCAGAACAGGCACCCCCCACGATGGTCCTGCCCGGCCTGTTCCACGTAGGCCATTCGCCACCCGGCCCAGAGGCGTCTCATCGGCCTGCCTCCCCGCCCCGGCCATCCATGCGGTCCCTGGCCGCTTCGAGTTCAGCCAGTTGCTCCACCGTATTGACGCCCGAGACCTCCGATGGCTCGGTCACCTTGATCGCCTCGACGATTCGGCCGTCCAGGGCCGCCATCCGGAGGGTATCGGTCAGATAGTACTCACCCTGGGCGTTCCGGCTGGTCAACCGGCCCAGGGCGTTCGACAGGAACGACCAGTCGAATGCATAGATGCTGGAATTGATTTCCCGGATCAGGCGAACCTCGGCGGTGGCGTCCTTTTCCTCGACGATGGCGAGGACGCGCCCATCCGGGCCGCGAACGATGCGGCCGTACCCGGACGGATCGGAAAGATCGGCCGTGAGCACCGTCACGGCGGCACCGGTCCCTGCGTGATGCCGAAGCAGTTCGGCAATGGTCGCGGCCCGGATCAGCGGAATGTCCCCGGCCAGCACAACGACCGGACCGGATTGATCCTCAAGGAATGGTGCCGCCATCATCACGGCATGTCCGGTCCCCCGCTGCTCTTCCTGAACGGCCAGGAGAACCGGCAGGGAGCCGATGGCCTCGGCCACGATGTCGCGCCGATAGCCGACCACCGCCACGACCCGATCGAGACCGGCGCCGAACGTGGCATCGAGCACGTAGCGAATGAGCGGACGTCCGCCGAGCAAGACGGCCACTTTTGGCAATTCCGATTGCATGCGGGTGCCTTTGCCGGCGGCAAGAATGATGGCCGCCGAGCCCTCGGGAATGGCTGTCATGTGGTGCCCCCTTTGCGACGGGCGGCCGCAGGGGCAGGCCCCCCGACATTCATCAGGATGTTATCGATCAGTCGGGCGCGGCCCAGGAATGCCGCCGCGGCGATCAGGATGCGCCCCTCGAGCCTCGGCATCGGGACGAGCCGTTCGGCATCGAGGATCTCGGCATACTGCAATCGAAAGAGACGAGCCGCGGCCAGCCGGCGACGAAAAACCGACAGCACCATCGATGGGCGGCGCTCCCCGGCACGCACGCAGTCCGCCGCGGCCCGGAGAGCGCGATGGAGTTCCGGCGCGGCCGTCCGCTCCCCGGTCGTCAAGTAGCGGTTGCGAGACGACATGGCCAGGCCGTCGCGTTCGCGCACCGTCGGAACTTTGATGAGTCGAACCGGGAGGTCCAGGTCCCTGATCATCCGGCCCACGATCGCCGCCTGCTGCGCGTCCTTCTGCCCGAGCAACAACTGATCGGGGCGCACGATGTTCAGGAGCTTCAGCACGATGGTCGACACACCGTCAAAGTGACCCGGCCGGAACGGGGCGCAGAGTGAGTGGTCGAGGCCGCCGACATGCACGATCGTGGCGTGCCCCTTCGGGTAGAGTTCATTGACGGATGGAGCGAAAACCAGATCGGCGCCGGCGTCCCGACAAAGTTGGACATCCGCGGGAAGCGCCCGTGGATAGGCATCGAAATCCTCGTTCGGTCCGAACTGAAGTGGATTGACGAAGATGCTGACGACCACACGGCGTCCCGGACCAACGCCCCGTTCGATCAGTTTTTTGTGGCCGACGTGCAGCGCCCCCATGGTTGGGACGAATACGATTGACTCTCCGCGCGCGCGCCAGGAAGCTACGAGGCGGCGGGCGGCGGAAATTCTTCGGATCAGATTCAGTCCGGCTTGATTCACTCGGGATAAGTCTCGCTGGGTTCGGGGTAGCGACCCGCCCGGACATCCAGGACGAAGCGTTGCGCGGCATCGATGACCGTCCCGGTCATGTCCGCGTAACGTCGGACGAAGCGGGGCACATGCTCCCCCCCGAATCCGATGAGGTCGTGGATGACGAGGACCTGCCCATCGGTGTCGGGCCCGGCACCGATCCCGATGGTCGGAATCGAAACGGCGGCCGTGATCGCCGCGGCGGCCGGCGCAGGGATTCCCTCGAGAACGAGTGAAAAACAGCCGGCCTGCTCGAGAGCCCGGGCCGACTCGACCAACGCCTCCACCGCGGCCTCGCCCCGCCCCTGCACCCTGTAACCGCCGAAGCGCAAGACTGATTGCGGCGTGAGACCCAAATGCCCCATGACTGGAATTTCCGCCGCAACCACGGCGAGGACCACCGGAACGCGTTCGATACCACCCTCCAGCTTTACCGCGTCGGCGCCGGCTTCCTTGATGAAACGGCCGGCATTCCGGACCGCATCGTCAACTCCCGTGTGGTACGACATCCAGGGCATGTCGGCCACGACGAGCGCACGGGTCTTCGCCCGGGCCACCGCCCCGACATGGTGCAACATCTCCTCCATGGTGACCGGCAGGGTCGTGTCATAACCCAGCACGACCATCCCGACGGAGTCGCCCACGAGCAGAATGTCCACGCCGGCAGCGTCGAGGGCGCGCGCCGTCGGAAAGTCGTAAGCGGTCAGCATGACAAGCGGTTCTGCCATCGGGCGCTTATGCCCGCGCAGACCCGCGGCCGTCAGTCGCTTTCGTGCCGCGCTCATCGATCCGCCTTCATTCCGACAAAGGTGACAGGGGCGTGTAATAGACCGTCCCCCCCTGGTGCTGCTCACATCGGGCGATCAGGTCCTCGACCGCGCCGGCATCGTTGATGAAATCGACCTGGTTCGTGTTGACGATCAGGAGCGGCGTGGTCGTGTAATGAAAGAAAAAATAATTGTAGGCCTCCCCCAGCGCCGCAATGTACTCCGGAGGCATCGCCCGCTCAAAATCCCGGCCCCGCCGCGCGATCCTCTCCATCAGGACATCATGCGACGCCTGAAGATAGACGACCAGATCCGGCACCGGTACCTGCTCTTCCAGTATCGGAAAAATCTGCTCGTACAGTTTGAGTTCGTTATCGCTCAGGTTTAGCGTGGCGAAGATCCTGTCCTTCTGAAAGATGTAATCCGAAACCGTCTTCGGCAGGAAAAGGTCAGGCTGCTGGATGTCCTTCTGCTGCCGGTGGCGGGACAGGAGAAAAAAGAGCTGGGTCTGGAACGCGTAACGCCGCATGTCCCGGTAGAAGTCGGGCAGAAAAGGGTTTTCCTCGACCACTTCAAGGACCAGTCGGGCGGCAAGCCGCTCGGAGAGCAGTCGCGACAACGTAGTCTTGCCCACGCCGATGACCCCCTCAATGGCCACGAAATTCAGATTGCGCATGACTTCCTCTCGATCCCCGGCCGCATCATCTCACTGCCAGATGCGTCCAAGCCACCGGACGCCCCCGGAAAATTTCCGTTCGCGGAGAATCTGGCGGATCGGGCGGCCGGCCACCGGATGAATGAAATCGGGATCGATCTCCTCCATCGGCACGAGGACGAACGGACGATCGAGCATCCGGGGGTGCGGGAGAATGAGATCCGGTTCGTCCATGACCCGCTGCTCGTAGACGAGGAGGTCGAGATCGATGGGGCGCGGTGCCCACCGCTGCCGCCGTTGCCGGCCAAGACGCGCCTCGATCAGGAAGAGGTGCCACAG
Organism: Candidatus Eiseniibacteriota bacterium; assembly: GCA_034440375.1. Lineage (GTDB taxonomy): Bacteria > Eisenbacteria > RBG-16-71-46 > JABDJR01 > JAWXBZ01 > JAWXBZ01. The sequence continues at coordinate 31,052 of JAWXBZ010000045.1, read as the reverse complement.
CAACTGTCGCGGCGGTCGGTCGGTCTCCAGTTGTGCCACCGCATTCAAATAGGCGGGCTGCCCGGCGTCACCCTCGGCCTCGCAGTTGTAGAGTGATGAGGCCCGTCGGAGGGTTGTGCCGGGAATTGCGGCCAGCTGGTCGAGCGCGGCTCGGATCGTCTTCTCCCGGTCGCCCAGGTTGGATCCCAGCCCCACGAAGGCCCGGCTCATCGTGACCGCGTCAGCTCGACTTCCACGGCACTGACAGTGCCCTGGAAGGGAACGTTTGGTTTCTTGACGCGAATCGTCACCCGGCTCACCGGAAAACCCTCCATCAGGCAATCGATCAGGGTCAGGGCAAGGGCCTCCAGAAGGCGGCAACGGCTGGCGGCCACCGTGGTCTCGATCAGGCGGTAGGCCTTCTGATAATCAATCGTCGAAGCCAGCGCATCATGCCGGCCGGCCTCCTCCAGATCCGCCGACATCTCGACATCGATCTGGATCTTTTGGCCAGCCTCACGCTCCGCCTCATGCACCCCGAGATGGGCGAAGAGTACGATGCCATGCAGCCGAACCATATCCACCAGGCGCCTCATACCTGCTAAAGTGCCACCGCTCACGCCCCGACGGCGCGGATCGCGCCGGAATCAGACGGAACGGCAAAACCTGAAACCGTTGCAGTAACAGAATTTGCAGCGAACACGCTACCGCGTCACCTGAAGGGCGTCAAGCCGAGCCGTCCACGACTGGACGGCACGACCACCTGAGACCTCCGAGCCGATGACCCACCCGATCGTCCCACTCCCGCAGGCCATGGCCACATTCTACGACCTGCCGTCCGCGGTGCCATTTCGATTCCATCAGGTCGAAACAACCCGACCGCCGTTGGTCCGGCTCGACGAACTGGCCCGGTATCTCGGCTCTCCTGATCCGGCGGATCTCCTGCCACCGCTCGACTTGATTGCCCGGGAACAACTTCACCGATTTCGGCGCGACTGGCCGGACTTTCAGGCGCTGGAACGATATCTTGCGATCGGCAACTCCGCGATGGCCCGGCACCTTGCCGACAAGTTGGTGGCGGCCCATCCCCTGCGCCCTGCCGGGCATTTTGCCGCCGGTCGGGCCGCCCTGCTCGATCACCGGTGGGATGCGGCGGCCCTGGCATTCCGCGCCGCGCTCGAGCGATCCCCGGGATCAGTCGAAGTCGGGCGAGAACTCGTTCTGGCACTGGCCGCGTCCGGAGAAATGGATGGCGCCCGTGCTGCATTGAGCGCGATGGATGACTCGATGGAAGCCCGAACTTTTCAGCGACTGTTCGGGCCGGCAGTAGCGGCGGGTGATCGCGCAACACTGATGGCGCGCGCCGGGCACCTGGGTCGAGTCCAGTCGTGTGTCCTCGAGGGCTCCCAAACGGCAGATCGCGCTGCGGCCGTGGCCGAACTCGCCGCCAATTATCCGCTGGATGCACCAATCCTGGAGCTGGCCGCACGGGCCGCCCTGGATTCCGGGCAGGCGGAGTTTGCCAGGACACTGGCCGACCGGAGCACACGCCTGGATCGCCAGGCCACGGACGGATGGCTTGTCCTGGCGGAGCTGGCCCTCCGAGCCGGCGATCATCCGGAGGCGCAACGCACGGCCGAGCTGGCCCGGACGATGGCGCCTGATTCCCGCCCGGCTCTCCTCATGCTGGCCCGGGTACTTCGCGCCGACAACCGTCCGGCCCATGCCACCCTTGTCCTTCGCCCCGGCTGCCAGCGTTGGCCGGACGATCGCTCTCTCCGGTCGCTCCTGGCAAGTTCGCTCCTCCAATCGGGTGAGCACGCGGCCGCGCTGGTAGAACTCGAAGCGGCGGTTGCTCAGTGGCCTGGCGACCCGGTCGGTTGGTTCCATCTCGGACGCGTTGCCGAGACCAATGGCGACTTCGACCGGGCGAAGGCGGCCTACAAAAGGGCCCTCCGGTGCGCTGATCGATTTGACGAAGCGCGCGAAGCGGCGGCGCTCCTCCTCGCCCGATCCGGCAATGCCGATGCCGCGCGTCGCGACCTCCTCGCCATGACGGAAGAGGATTCCGGCTCGCCCTTCGGCTGGCGCGGACTGGGCGATCTGGATCTCGCCACGCGCCCCTCGGAGGCCGCCCGCTGCTATGCAGAGGCCCTGGCCTGCCGATCAGACCTTTCGATTGCCGGTGTCGAACACCTGGCCGGCCTGACCGAATTGAATGCGGGACGCCCCGGTGAGGCCCTGCTTCGATTCGACACGGCCGTGCGGCTTGACCCGCGTCGACATGAAGCCTGGTGCGGTCTGGGCGTGGCGCTTCATCAAATTGGCCGGCGAGACGAGGCCATTCATGCGATGCGCGAGGCGGCGCGCCTTGAGCCGAACCAGACCGGTTACCATCAAAATCTCGCCGCTTTTTATCAGTCGGCGTTTCGGCGGAACCCGCTCCTTCATTGGCGCTTTCTCGGGCTCGCACGGCAATCCCGTCGACGGTCGGCTGAACTTCAATCACCGGGGAAGGCCCGCGCGTGATGCCATCGGACACCGGACAATCCACACCTCCCCACTATGTCATTCATGGGGCCGGGGCGGTCGGCGGCTCGATGGGGGCCATTCTGGCTCGCTCCGGCCGCCGCGTGACGCTGGTGGCACGCCCGGCCGTGGTGACGGCCATCCGGGCCCAGCGAGGCCTCTCTCTCGTGTGCGCCGGGACGGCGACGCTGGTGCCGCTGGAGGCGGTCACCCGCATCGACGAGATCACGCCCGGACCGAACATCCGCCTCCTGCTCACCATGAAGGCGGGCGATCTCCAGTCGGCGTTGCCGCTGGCCAGTGCGGCACTCGGTGCCGGAACACCCACGGTCACCTGGCAGAACGGCATCCGCGCCGAGGCCAGCGCGCATTCCTGGTTTCCCGACCTGCTCGGCGGCATCGTGCGGGCGACGTCGACGATGCTGACACCGGGGGAAGTGCGGATTCGCACGCCGGGAATCCTGATTCTCGGCCGGTGGCCGCATGGCCGTGCCGCCGACGACCCTTTCCTTGACGCGGTGATCGCCGACCTCATCAACGCCGGATTTGACGCGGTGGCCTCCCCGGACATCGTGGCCGACAAGGGACTGAAGTTGGTGGTCAATCTTTTCAGCGGCGTCTCGCCGCTCGTCCGGGCCGATGGTTCCGCCATGCCGGCGGCGGCGCGGCTGGAGCGAAACGTCATCATCGAGGGGGCAAGAATTCTCAAGGCGGCCGGGATCGCGTTTCATCCGGCCGGAGGTCGCGGCGACGATGTCACCGCCATGCTGGCGCACCTAGCCGGCCGCGCGGCACGGCACGGGACCTTTGATGGCGTCCACAATTCGACCTGGCAGAATCTCCATCATCCGGGGCGTCGGCTGGAAAACGAATACATGAACGGGGAGATCATCACGCTGGCCGCCCGGCTCGGGCGTGCCGCTCCCTGGAACCAGTGCCTCCTCGACCTCCTGACGGAAGCGCACGAGCGAGCACTCGGGCCGAACGCGCTCGGCGATGACGAACTGGCGGTCCGACTGGTCGGGCTCACTGATCCTCTGCCCTGGCGCGCCGATGAGGATGATATCTCCGCCCTTGCGGACGATATTTCCGCGAGCTGAGGCGGTTGCTAGAGCCGCTCGACTTCGACCGAGACCACGCCCTCCTCCACCCGAACCGGGTAGAGTCGCAGGCGCGGACCCTCCTCCCCGGGCGCGACATCGGGCGAGTGGCCGGTCGTCACATCAAAGCGCCAGCCGTGCCAGCGGCACGTGAGCACGGTGCCGGTCAGCTGCCCGTCCTCGAGCCGCTGGCCGTTGTGAGGGCAACGATTCGAGAACGCGTGCCAGTCGTCGCCCAGCCGAAGAACTGCCACCGCGCGCCCGTTGATCACGAATCCGCGCGGGCGACCCGGGCGAAAGTCACGGGTCGGACCCAGGTCATGCCACTCCCTCCCGATCACAATGCAGCGCGGAGCGCCTCCGGCATGGGCGAGGGGATGTGGACATGAGGAACCCGCTTCTGCACGACACTCTGGGTTCCATCAATGCCCAGTTTCTCGAAGAAGAAGTCAAAGCGGTCCTCCAGGTCCTCCGACAGGCTCTTGCGCGTTCCCCAGTCGATTCCCCAGATGGCTTCCTTGAATGGTCCGTACGCCTTTTTGCGGGTCCGGTATATGAACATCTCTTCGGTCATGTCCGCCGTGCGATCGGAGGCGCAATGGGTGGCCAGCCAGGAGTACATCTCCTCCTTGATCTCGTCCGGCAGGTAGAGGCTCTCGAAAAAGAGGTTTTGGAATGATGTCGCCAGGTGGATTTCAGCCGTGCCCGTTTTGGCAAACATGTCAAATGCCTCATCGGGCAACGTCGACGCGCCGTGTTGCACGGCGCCGGCGAGCTGGTACTGCTCCCGTGCCACCCGTGAGAGGGAGGCGAGCGTTTCGAAGTCGATTTGCACCTCGGCCAACGAGCCGTCGGGCATGACCACGCCACCATGCTGGGTTCCGGATTGAACGGAAATCTTGGAGAGACCGGTCAGACCTGATCCGAGTGAGACAAGATGGGCGTTGTAGGCGTCCATGAATGCCTCGAGTTCTGGCACCGTCGAGTTCTGGCTACCGACCTCGCCGATCTCCCCACCGACCGAGATGGTCACCCCTTCGGGCTGAAGCGAGCGCACGTAAGCGGTGAGTTCCGCCGTTAGCCGCGAGTTCAGCGACTGCTGCTCCGCCAGCGTCGGCTTCGCGTAGTCGACCACGGTCGAGGCGTCAATGTCCAGATTGTAGAAGCCGGCCGTAATTGCCTCGGCAATCAGATCCTTCACCGCCTGGATCTCGGCATCCGGATCCTCCGCATATTTTCTGGCGTTGATCTGGAAGTGATCGCCCTGGATAAAAATCGGTCCGTGAAATTCCTCGCGGACGGCCGCTGCGATTACCTGACTGGCAAATTCGGCCGGCCGCTGATTCGTGTAGCCGATTTCGGAGCGCGCGATCTCGAAAACGAAGGCGCCGCCGTCCCGTTTCTGGACCGAGCGGACCGCCGCCCGGGCCGTGTCGTAGGTCATGCCGCGGATGTTGATGGCCGGGACGGTAAAGGACTCCGAAACCTCGCCGCGCCCCCGGGCCATGTAGAGTTCGTGAATCGAAGCCGGAAAGCTTCCGAGGTAGTGCGAGGCCGCCAGGATCATCCAGCGGGCCGCGTCCCGAACTTCCGCGGTTGGCCCGACCGAAGCGTTGATGGCCAGGATATCGGTCTGCTCCTTGTAGAAGCGTGTCGGGTCGGTCACCTTGAAAAAACCGGTCGCGTCGAGGGTGATCGTCCCCCCCATCCGGTCAAGCAGTTCCTGTACGGTCGCGACAATCACGTGGGTACACTCCCGGGCTGATCGGTCGAAATCAATGAATCCGATGGTTCGTAACTTTTGACGATGAGGCATTTTATGCGATCGGAGGGCCGGGAGGTAGTGGCTTTCGGCGTCGGCCGGTTCGTTTGCTGCTGGAACGAAACGGATCCGTTGCGGGTAGAGCCTGAATTCGGGAAAATTGCTTGGCGGGGACGCGTAACCGTCATGTAAACTACCGAAAGATGCCACGGGGCTGTGATTAGTCTCCCGGCGTCGGCCCGAGACGACCATTCGGTTCCCCACCGATCTGGTTGCTGCCTCCTATCGGGCCATCCATCAACCGGTTATTGAAGGTCGAGTAGCGTTCGGGTATCGTGGCGCGTCCCATTGATCGGTGCCACGAACGCCGGGTCGTTCGTGGTTCCGTCACACGGACGGTCGACTCTATCTGTCCACCGGACGCCGCTCCGTGCGGCGCCGCAAGGAGGCTGATGTCCAGGATCAACCAGGTGCGCCGCTCACGGCTCGAAGTGCTGGAGCTGGATCGCGTCGCGGCCGAAAACAACAAGTCCCGCGTGGGCCTGCCGCCGCTCGGATGGGCCGGGCTCGGCCTGCTGTTGCTCATGCTCACGATGTTTCTCCTTGTTCTGATCGATGGCCGCCAAGTCGTACACGCCCGCGAAAAGGGTCGCCCCTGGTCCGTCGCGGTGGAATCCGGTGACTGGGCGACGGTGCTGCTCCTGGCCAAGGCCGGCGTGGACAAGAATCCGCGGGACGCGGTGGCCCAGAACGCCTACGGCCTGGCCCTCATGGAGACGGGCAAGCTGGACGAGGCCCAGAACCCGCTGATTGCCGCCGAGTCGCTATCTCCGGAAGTCCCGGAATATAAGGTCGACCTGGGCAATCTCTACCTCCGGAAGGGCGTCACCGAACTGGCCGCCACACGATTTCGAGGAGCCATTGAGCTCGATCCCTCGCTGGTGGACGTCCGCTGGAAGCTGGCCCGTGCCCTCTATGCCACACAGCAGTATGACGCGACCCTCTCCGAACTGAACGAGATCACCCGCCTTGAGCCGGACAACTGGGACGCCTACCGTCTCACCGCCGACGTGGCCATCGGCCGGAAGAAGTTCGACGAGGCGATCCAGAGCCTGAGTCTCTATACGCTGGTGGTGCCCGACGCCCGCGCGCTCTCCAAGATGGCCTATGCCCACATGTCCCTCTCCCCGCCCGATACGGCCGGCGCCCGCATGGCGGCCGAGCGTGCCCTTCTCGTCAACCCGGACGACAGCCAGGCGCACATTGCCCTGGCGCGGGTCAATCTCATCCAGAAGCAGAATGATGCGGCCCTGGCCCACTACGAGGCTGCCGAAGGGTTCGCGATTCCCGCACGCGACGCTTTCCTGATGGGTCGCATCTATGAATCGAAGAAGGATCTGCCGAACGCCGGCGTGGCCTTTCGGACAGCCGTCTCGATCGACAGCACCAACAAGGAATACCTGAACTTTCTCGGCTCCAACGCCATGAACCTGCAGCAGTACGAGGATGCCGCCGATGCCTACGCCCGCCTCCTGGTAGTCGATCCGGGCAATGTCAGCGCCGGTGCCAACCGGGCGGCGGCGCTCATCCAGCTGGACAAGCTGGACGAGGCGGAAACGATGCTGAAATCCCTGATCAAATCGAATGAATCGAGCCCGGAGTTTCAGCTCGCCATGGGGAATCTTTACCTGAAGAAAGCGGATCGCCCCAACGCAAAAGCCGCCTTCCAGCAGGTCTTGAGCCTGAGTCCGAAGGGCCCGATCGGGACGCAGGCCGGCGAAAATCTTGGCTACATGCTCTGGGAGGATGGCGACTTCGCCGCCGCTGTCCCGGTGCTGAAGCAGGCGCTTGGTTACAACGAGTGCAACATACGGGCCATGCTCACGCTGGCCAACTGTTACGTCAAGTTGAATCAGACTCCGGAGGCGATCACCCTGCTTAATCAGGGTGACTCCTGCCCGGGATCGGATCAAGTACGTCAGATGCGTAAGGCATTGGGGGGCTGAGGCCCGATTTCGGAGGAGGATCGATGGGAGTCAAGACGGTCATGCACGGCCCCGTGGCGGTGATTACGCCCGAGGGAACACTTTGGGGCGGCGACGAAACCAGCAAGCTCAAGGAAACGATCGATGACCTGATCACCAAGGGCAATACGCAGCTGGTCATCGACCTGGGAAGCGTCAACCACCTCAATTCGACAGCCCTGGGTCTATTGGTGTCCACCCATTCCGGGTACGCCAAGCGAGGCGGGGCGGTCAAGCTGGCGCGGGTCGAAAAGCGGATCAACAACATTCTGATCATCACCAAGCTGGCCATGGTATTCGAAGCCCACAACACGGTGGACGACGCCTTGAAGTCGTTCGCCGCGGCCAAGGGCTAATCCCGCCGGGCGGCGGGCTTACCGGGAGGACAAGGCGACCATGAAGCAGTTTTATCTCGTCATCTACTCAATGGCGATCGGCAGTTCCATCCTGATCTATTTCTTTCTGCTGCCGGAGTTCGTGCGCGCCGGGGGGCCACTGGTCATCGCCCTGATAACGCTCTCGATCCTGGTGGTCTCGTTCATCATCGAACGATTCGTCAGCCTGAAGCGGGCCCAGGGGCGCGGCTCGATGATCACCTTCATCCAGCAGCTCCGCCAGCTCCTCCTCGAGAAGAACTTGGAGCGGGCCATCGCCCTGTGCGATCACCAGCAGGGATCGCTGGCCAACGTCATCCGGGCCGGCCTCGAGCGCTACAGCCTGGTGGCCGGGAAGATGAACGCGGAGAAGCGTCTCATCGAAACCAAGCGCGCCATCGAGGAGGCCAACGCCCTCGAAGTGCCGCTGCTCGAGCGCAACCTGATTTCGCTCTCGACCATCGCTTCGATCGGGACGATGGTCGGCCTCCTTGGAACCGTCATCGGCATGATCCGCGCCTTCTCGGCCTCCGGTCACGAGGGTGCGCCCGACCCCGCCCAGCTGGCGATGGGTATCTCCGAAGCGCTGATCAACACCGCCGGCGGGATCTTCGTCGGCATCTGCGGCATCGTGGCCTACAACTACTTCGTCAACCGGGTCGACTCGTTCAACTACCTGATGGACGAAGCCACCTACGAAATGCTCCAGCTCCTCGAAGAGCATGCCGAGGATCCGCATGTCTAGGATCAAGAAGGGCCGCCTTGGGGTCAAGCTCGACATGACCGCCATGGTCGACGTGGCCTTTCTCCTGCTCATCTTCTACATGTCGACGACGACGTTCAAACCGCCGGAAACGGTGACGGTAACGCTGCCGGAATCGCACGCCAATCTCAAGATTCCGGAGAGCGATCTTCTCACCATTTATGTCGACAAGGCCGGGGCGGTTTACGTCTCTCCCGGTGAAGGCTTCACCGAGGCCGTGCCGGTCATGGAACTCGGCGCCAGCGTCAAGGGGTGGCGCATCAAGAACCCGGGGTTCCGCATCGCACTGAAGGGGGACAAGGACGCCCCTTACGGCACGATCGAGGACATCATGAAGCAGCTCCAGGAAGTCAAGGCTACCAACTTCAACCTCGTCACCGACATGGCCAAGACCAGTCGCGGTGGCGGATCGCACTGAGGGGGTGAGGATCCATGGGCGCTGACGTCGGTGGCGGCGAGCGAAGAACCACCAAGAAGGGCGGCAGGAAAAAGGCCAAGAGAGTCGCCGTCCGAATCGACATGACCCCGATGGTCGATGTCGCCTTCCTCCTCCTGATCTTCTACATGGTGACCACGGTGTTTCGCACGCCCCAGGCCATGGAGCTGTCGCTCCCGCCGGACAACACGCCGCCGACACAGATAGCCGAATCCAAGATCATGACCCTGCGCATCTTTCCGGGACCGGTCGGCGATGATGCGCGTGTTTTCTGGCATCGCGGGGCCACGGCGCCTGCGGAAATCCAGTTCGCCCAGATTCCCGCCACCCTCGAGCGGGAGAAGAATCTCCTCCCGGAAGACGAGCTGATCGTCCTCATCAAGATTGACCGGCTGGCGACCTACAACACGATGGTGCGAATCACCGACGAGCTGGGGCTGGCCGAGATCGATAAATTCAGCCTCGTGCCTCTGGATGACACGGACCGGAAGGCGGTGCCGCTATGAGCAGCTTTGTGTGGGCCAAGTTCATGATGCTGGCCCAGCTCGACATCCTGACGGTGGTTGCCTGGTCGGTGGTCGGCCTCTTCAGCATCGCCACCATCATGTCCTACTTCACCCGGCTGGCCACTCCAAGTCAGATCGGCGGCGATGGTGACATGACCTGGGTTCCGATTCCCGAGGACCTGCCGACCGGAGATGTGGCTCCCTACGGTGCGCCCGTACTCAAGAGTGCCTACCAGGGCTTCATGACGCGGGGCGTGACCGGGGCGATTCTCTTCCATGCGGTGCTGATCGGCGGCGGCGTGCTCATCGCCAATTTTCTGACCCGTGAACCCGTGGCACAGCAGGCGCGCGTCGTCAACTACGCCGACCTGGGGGCACCCCCCTCGCTCAGCCAGAAGCAGGCGCCCAACCAGGCGGTGCTCGGTCCCCCGCCCCCGCCACCCCCGTCGGCAGCCATCCCGATTCCGGTGCCGGACGCCACGGCGCCGAAGAATACGACCATTCTCTCGCAGGATGAGCTCGGCGATCTGGGCCCCATGTTCGAAGGTGGTGAGGGCGAAGGAAGCATCTGGGGCGGCGGCGGTGGTGGTACATTCGGCGGTGGCGACGTGGCGGTGAGTGACGGTGGCGAGCTGGCCCCGGGCGATTTCCAGCCGGTCGAGCAGCTCCCCGAATTGATCACGATTCCCGAACCGGAATACCCACAGCTGGCCCGTGAGGCCCAGGTGGAGGGGGTGGTCAAGCTTCTGGTCCTTGTCGGCAAGGATGGCAAGGTCAAGAACATCAGGGTCGAACAGTCGATCCAGATGCTGGATGACTCCGCCAAGGCGGCGGCTCAAGCGGCTTCCTTCAAGCCGGCACTCTGGCAGAAGAAGCCCGTGGCCGTCTGGGTGTCCATTCCGATCCGCTTCAGTCTCCGCGAAAGTTAGAATGTTCGGGATCCGACCTTGCCGGATCCGGGAAGGTTCTCGATACTGTTTCAGCAGGGCCACCCCTCATCGGATATCTCCCCCTCTCGGATAGCGACGCACCCGGACCGGCCGATCACCCGATTCGCCGACCGGGCGCCACACCGGAGGTGGCCGTATGTCCGACTTCATCTGGGCTCGCCTGGCACTCAGCGCCGGAATCCAATCCCTTGAGCGGCTGGTATTCATCATGGCGGCACTCACAGTCACGGCGCTTGCCATTGGCTGCTGGCGCGCCTGGACTCGTCTCACGCCAGTCACCCAGGGCTGGGCGGCGATTCCGGATCGGCTCGAACCGGCATCCGGTGCCTACGGCTCCCGTCAGTTGATCGAATCCTACCCGGGCGCCATGATGCGTGGCGTTGGCTCCGCCGGTGCGATCCACCTGGGCCTGGCGTTGCTTGGCGTGGTGCTTCTGGCACAGGACCACCCGAAAAACCTCGAGCTGAGTCCGATCATCATCGAGTGCGAATTCCCGTTGAGGGATCCAACGCCGGTGGTCACCGCAGCCCCCAAGGCCAGGCCAGCCCCCCTCCTCCTGCCGGACCCAAGAAACGCCGTTCCTTCGCCGGTTGATCAGCATCTGGCGTTGATGGACTCGTCCGAGATGGTGCTCGCTGCCTACGCCAACCAATTCGGCAGCCCTTTCGGTGATCCCTTCGGCACCGAGGGCGACGGCGAGGACCGGGGTGGACCGGTTGGCTCGAGAGTGGGCCTCTACTTCGGACAAAACCCGCTCGATGAACCCGACCCGGGAGAGTTCATCACCGTCGACCAGCTTCCGGAGCTTGTCTGGATGACGGAGCCTCTGTACCCGGAAATGGCACGCCAGAGTGAGCTCGAGGGAGTGGTCGAACTGCTCGTCCTGGTAACACGGGATGGCGGGGTGCGAAAATCACGGCTGGTGCGATCAATCCCGGGGCTGGACGATGCGGCCGTGGCGGCCGCGACGACGGCGCGATTCAAGCCGGCTCTCTGGAATGGGCGGCCGGTGGCAGTATGGGTTGCGATGCCGATTCGATTCACCCTGAACTAGGCCTCGCCCATGGTGGGCACCACTTCGGAGTCTGGCCCGGCACTTGCCCACGAGGCGGCCCCGAGGCTACTCTCGGGGTCCATGAAACGCCCGATTTACCTCGACAACAACGCCACGACGCGGATTGATCCGGCCGTCCTGGCCGCGATGATGCCCTATCTCACCGAGGAGTTTGGCAACGCCGCCAGCTCGAGCCATCTCTACGGGTGGCAGGCGGCGGAGGCGGTTGAGACCGGGCGAAATCAGGTGGCCCGGCTGATCGGCGGGGCGGCCCGCGAAATCGTCTTTACCAGCGGGGCCACCGAGAGCAACAACCTGGCCTTGAAGGGAGCGGCCCGCGCGTTCCAGGGAAAGGGGCGTCACCTCGTCAGCTGCGCCACCGAGCACAAGGCGGTGCTCGATACCCTCAAATCGCTCGAAGCCGAAGGCTTCGAGTCGACTGTTCTTCCCGTTGATCCAGATGGACTCATCGATCTCGACCACCTCCGGTATGCCATTCGCAGTGACACGATCCTGGTTTCGATCATGGCCGCCAACAATGAAATCGGCGTCCTTCAACCCATGGAAGAAATCGGCCGGATCTGCCGGGAAAAGGACGTCCTGTTTCACAGCGATGCCGTGCAGGCCGCCGGCAAGATCCCGGTTGACGTCGATCGTTGGCAGGTGGATCTGGCGTCACTGACCGCCCACAAGGTCTACGGACCGAAAGGCGTCGGCGCCCTCTACGTCCGCCAGCGCGACCGCAGGATCCGAATCGCCCCACTGATCGACGGCGGCGGTCACGAGCGCGGCATGCGATCGGGCACGCTCAACGTCCCGGGGATCGTTGGGATGGGCGCGGCCTTCCATGTGGCCGGCGCCGGACTCCCGGAGGAGGCCTGCCGGATCCAGGGTCTGCGCGTCCTGCTCTGGAACATGATTCGGAGCGGTTTGAAGGACGTGATCCTGAACGGCAGCCTGGAACACCGCCTCCCCGGCAATCTCAACATTTCGGTGCCCAATGTCGAGGGAGAATCGCTGGTGGCGGCTCTCCGGGATGTGGCGGTGTCCTCCAGCTCCGCCTGTTCCTCGGCCTCCATGGAGCCAAGCCATGTGTTGACGGCGCTGGGGCTTTCCACCCCGCTGGCCTTTCGAGCCCTCCGGTTCGGGATCGGGCGGTTCAACACCGAATCCGAAATCGAGCACGTCGGTGAGCTGCTGGTTCGGAAAGTCCTGGAACTCCGGGCGGCCAGTCCGCTATACTCCAAGTCATGATCAACGCCAGTGAACGAGCCATTCAGCGCATCAAGGGGATCGTGCGTGAAAAGGGAGAGCCGGGGCTGATGCTCCGGGTGGGCGTCAAGGGAGGCGGCTGTTCCGGATTTTCCTACGTCCTCGATTTCACCACCCTGCGTCGCCCCAACGACAATGTCTTCGAGCAGGACGGCGTGACGATCCTGTGCGATCCGAAGAGTCTTCTCTATCTCTCGGACAGCGTCCTCGATTTCGGAGAAGGCTTGCTCGACGGCGGCTTCCGCTTCACGAACCCCCACGCCAAGAAGTCGTGCGCCTGCGGCGAGAGCTTCTCCGCCTGACGCCCAGGGCCTGATGACCCCGGCCGCCGGGGCGCCGCGACCGACCTCCGGGTCAGCCGGGGAATCAGGCTGGAAGAATAAACCCGGCGCCCGCCGCGTCATCGGCTACCTGGCCCTGATCGCCGGGTTCGTTGCCTTCCTCCTCCCCGCCCTTCGTCCCGGCCCCGACAGCGATGTCTGGTGGCACCTGCGGGCCGGCGCTGACCTTCTGGCCGGCCGGCCCGGCGCTTTCGTCGAGGCCTGGTCGTTCACGGCCGCCGGCAACCGGTGGGTCAATCATGAGTGGCTGGCCGAACTGATAATGGCCCTGGCCGAGCAGGCGGGCGGCGGGGCCGCCGTCATCGGCCTGGTTGCTGTTCTCCTGCTGATCACCGGGCTCCTCATCATCCGGGCGGCGGCGCGGGAGCGGATACCGTTCGCCGTGATCGGCGCCATCCTGGCGTTGATCCCCCTCGTCATGGGCGACCGGATGGTGGCCCGGCCGCAACTCTTCACCTACCTCCTGCTGGCGCTGACGCTCGAGCGCTTCGGGAAGGCGCGGCGCGGAGAGGCATCGCTCTGGATCCTCCCCGTGATCCAGTTATTCTGGACAAACCTTCACGGGCCGGTGATCGGACTCGGCCTGATGACGCTGCTGCTCGCAGGTGGCGGCCCGGTCGGCCGAAATGCGCGGGAGTGCTGGTGGGTGCTCGGGGCGGTCGTCCTGGCCTCCCTGATCCATCCGGCCGGTCCCCGCGCCTTGCTCGACTATGTGGGCCATCTGGCGGCGGGAGGGCTCTATCGCCAGATGGTGCAGGAGTGGCAGCCGATCCTGTCTGTCACGCAGGGACATCTGCCGGAACGGACAGCCACCGTGGTGATGGCGGTGGTGGTTGTCGTGGCGGCACTCGCCGGGCAGTGGAAACGGCGAGCCGTCGAGCGGTGGGGACTGGCCGTGTTGCTTCTGGGCCTGGCGGCCGGACCCTTCCTGGCGGCTCGCAATCGTGATCTGCTTGCCATCGGCGCCCTGCCGGCACTGGCGCTCCTGACCGGGCCGTGGCCCTCCCCACCTCGGCAGGTGCGAACCCTGATCCAGATCGCCGGCCTGGCCATTGCCAGTCTGTCGCTCGTTCTCCTGATCGGCGGCCGGGCTGGATACGCCCGCGCCTGGCCCCCCCGCCCCCATCTTGACACCACCGGCTTTCCAATCGATGCCACCGATTTTCTCCGAAAGGTGGCGCCATCATCCGGCGGGCGTCTGGTGAACAACTACGACTTCGGTGGATGGCTGGTGCATGCGCTCGATCCCGCCTGGCGCATATTCGTGGACGGGCGCTACTTCGTGTACGGCGAGGATCTGGTCGAGGAATACCTCTCTCTGCGGGATGCGGCGCCGGGCACGCGAGATCGACTGCAAGTGCGTGAGGCCGACTGGCTCTTTCTTCGCTACCCGGGGGCCGACGGCTATCAGGCGCTCGCCGCCGTGGCCCGGACCTGGTCCGAGTGGGCATTGGTCCACTGGGACGACCAGGCCCTGATCTATGCGCGGCGCGAACGGGCCGAGGCCTCGTGGCTCCTTCGGCATGAGTACCGCACCGTCGATCCGACCCAGACGGTCATGCCGGACGACCCCGCATGGTGGCGGGAGCATCACCATGACATCGTGCGCGAATCATGGCGGGCGGCAGCCGCGGCGCCCCGGTCCGCCCGACCGTGGCTGGTGCTGGCCCTCGCCTTCGAGCGAGTCGGTCGGGATGGTGATGCGGCGGCGGCGTACCATCGGGTGACACATCTCTTCCCCGGCCACCGGATTGCCCGGAAGGCAATCGATCGAATCCGTTCGCGCCATGGCGACGCGCTCCCCGAGGCCACCCCCGATGATCGACTTCGAAACGAATTTGGCCTCGAGCCCTGAGGGCCCGAGGCCAAATCGTCGTTGAGGCTGAAGTCAGGACTTGACGGCGCGCTTGATCGTGCAGCCGATGTTCTCGAGCGGGGAGGGATCTGCAACGGGTTTTCCGGCCACGACCGAGGCCAGGGCCGTCTTGAAATACTCCTTCGTCACCTTGGTGGCCTCCCGGGCGCTGTTGTTGATGGCGCCGGTGTAGGCCAGTTTGCCGGCGGCATCGATCACGTACATCTGCGGTGTGGCGATGGCGTCCAGCTTGTCGGCCACCACGTTGCCCGGATCATCGAGGATCGGAAACTTGATTCCTTCGCTGACCAGGAAAGTTGTCACTGTGGAATTGGACATGAGGCCGATAAACTTCACGCCCTTTTTTTCATATTCACCGGCGATCGCCGCAATCTCCTTGTGCCAGGCTCGCGAGATCGGGCAATTCTTCGACAGGAAGGTCAGCACGGTCACCGACTTGCCGCTGTAGGCCTTGAGATTGATTTCCTTGCCATCAGCGGTCTTGAGCGTGAAGTCGGGCACCACCGAGCCGATGGGGAGAATTGTTTCGTCGGCCTTGGCCATCGCCGGCTTCGAGGGGGCATCCGCCGTGGCCGGGGTGGCAACGGGTTTGGCCTGAGGCGGATCGGAGGCCGGCGGATGGGCATCGGCCCGGAGAGGGGCAGCACCCAGCGCCAGAGCAAGAAGTGCGGCCGGAATGGTGGTGGAACGGGTCATTGGCGGGTATCTCCCTGGTGGTTGACGAGGACAAGTCGGCCGTTTCTGGTGGGTAGTCCTGACGAGGCTACCGGATCCGACCGAGACGATCCGGTGGCCCCGTTTGTCCATGACACCACCGCCCTCGATTGGTTCAGGGCAGTTTGGTGACAATTTTGTGGACAGGTCACCCCTGCCTATACCACCATATCTTGTGTGCCGCCACCGGTCCAGCCACAGAATGTTGCGTTTTGTGCTTGACTGGGCTGTGCCGACGAGGTAAAAACCCTTCCGCACCATGTCGGTCGCTGTTGTCCGACGCTGGGGTGAATCAGGTAGAAGGGTAAGGGGGACCGGCCGGGCCGGCCCCTCCGATAATCCGGCAGTCCGGCCCGAATTGGGCTGCCGGCGGGCGAATGAACGGAGGCGCACAGCCCCCCACGCCCGGAGGTAAGTCGGGGAGGAGGAATACAATTTCCCATGGCGAAAAAGCTGGCCAAGTCGATCGATGCCCATTTCATGGGCGAAGCAACGCAGGACCAACGGGGAGACACCTCGGGTCGCCGCCCCGGCACCCGTCAGGCACGCGGTGCGTCGAGCGCCGCAAACGGGCACCTCGGACTCCGTTTCGACCGGCGCAACAGCCGGCCTGACTCGAACCCATTCGATGAGCTTGAATGGGACCACCGGACGGCCTCCATCACCACGGAAAAGGGTGAGGTGATCTTCGAACAGAAGAACGTCGAGATCCCGAAAAACTGGTCCATGATGGCGACCAACGTGGTCGTCTCGAAGTACTTCCGCGGAAATCTCGGAACTCCCGAACGCGAAACAAGCGTCCGTCAACTCATCGGACGGGTCGTGAACACGATCACCCGCTGGGGCGCCAAGGACGGCTACTTCGCCTCCCAGGGCGACGAGACGGCATTCCGCGACGAGCTGGCCCATCTCCTCCTGAACCAGAAGATGGCGTTCAACAGCCCGGTCTGGTTCAACTGCGGTGTCGAGGAAAAGCCGCAGTGCTCGGCCTGCTTCATCAACTCCGTCGACGACACGATGACCTCCATCATGGATCTGGCCAAGACCGAGGGGATGCTGTTCAAGTGGGGATCGGGCACCGGAACCAACCTCTCCCCCATCCGATCGAGCCGCGAGAAGTTGAAGGGGGGCGGCACCGCCTCCGGGCCGGTCTCGTTCATGAAGGGGTACGACGCTTTTGCCGGCGTGATCAAGTCCGGTGGCAAGACCCGGCGTGCGGCCAAGATGGTCATCCTGAACGCCGACCATCCCGACATCGTCGATTTCATCCGGTGCAAGGAACTGGAAGAGAAGAAGGCCTGGGCCCTGATCGACGCCGGCTACGAGGCCTCGTTCAATGGCGAAGCCTACGCTTCGGTCTTCTTCCAGAACTCGAATAACTCGGTCCGCATGACTGACGAGTTTCTGGATGCCGTCGAGAAGGATCGGGACTGGCGGACCCGCTCCGTCACGACCGGCGAGGCCATGGACACCTACAAGGCCCGCGACCTGATGGGGATGATCACCGAGTCCGCCTGGTTGTGCGGCGATCCCGGCCTTCAGTTCGACACGACGATCAATCGGTGGCACACCTGCCCCAACACGGCCCCGATCAACGCCAGCAATCCGTGCAGTGAATACATGTTCCTCGACGACTCGGCCTGCAACCTGGCATCGCTCAATCTCATGAGATTTCGCCGGGCGGACGGCGAGTTCGACGCGGAAGCCTTTCAACACGCCGTCGATATCACGATCACGGCCCAGGAGATCATCGTCGGCAATGCCAGCTATCCGACGCCGGCCATCGAGCGGAACAGCCACGACTACCGGCCCCCTGGCCTCGGCTACGCCAATCTCGGCGCCCTGCTCATGGCCCGAGGTCTTCCATACGATTCGGATGCCGGGCGCGCGGTGGCCGGCGCCATCACCGGCCTCATGCACGGCCAGGCTTACGCCACCAGTGCACGAATTGCCGCCCAGCTGGGGCCGTTCGCCGGCTACGAGCGAAACCGCGAGCCGATGCTGAACGTGATCGACATGCACAAGGGTTCGGTCCAGGGGATCGATCCCACGCTGGTGGCCGGCGACCTGATGGCTGCCGTGCGGGAGACCTGGTCGCGTGCCCGCACGCTGGGGGGCGAGTACGGTTATCGCAACAGCCAGGTGACGGTACTGGCCCCGACCGGCA
This sequence comes from Candidatus Eiseniibacteriota bacterium, assembly GCA_034440375.1. Taxonomy (GTDB): domain Bacteria; phylum Eisenbacteria; class RBG-16-71-46; order JABDJR01; family JAWXBZ01; genus JAWXBZ01. The sequence goes on along the minus strand of JAWXBZ010000045.1, from coordinate 13,205 downwards.
CGATCGGCTTCATGATGGATTGCGACACGACCGGCGTTGAGCCGGAAATCGCCATCGTCAAGTACAAGAAGCTGGTCGGCGGCGGCATGCTGAAACTGGTCAACCAGACGGTGCCCGAAGCGCTGACCCGCCTCGGCTACCCGACGGTCGAAGCCAAGAGGATCCTCGACTACATCGACGAGCACGAGACTATCGAGGGGGCGCCTGGCCTGCGCGAGGATCATCTGCCCGTGTTCGACTGCGCCTTCCGGCCGGCCCGCGGCACTCGGAGCATTCACTACCGCGGGCACATCCGGATGATGGCGGCGGTTCAACCGTTCCTGTCCGGAGCCATCTCCAAAACCGTGAATATGCCCTCGGAGGCCACGGAGGCGGAAATCGCTGAAACCTACCTCGAGGCCTGGAAGCTCGGCCTCAAGGCCATCGCCATCTACCGTGACGGCTGCAAGCGCTCACAGCCGGTGAACACCGGGCTGAAAGTCGAGACGAGCGTTTCGCTGATCCCGGCGGGGGCGCGGCGGCGGCGCCTTCCCGACGAGCGCCGCTCCCTCACCCACAAGTTTTCGGTTGCCGGTCACGAGGGTTACATCACCGTCGGCATGTATGACGACGGCAGCCCCGGCGAGATCTTCCTGGTCATGGCCAAGGAAGGCTCGGTGGTTTCAGGCCTAATGGACTCCTTCGCCACGGCGGTCAGCCTGGCGATGCAGTACGGCGTGCCGCTCAAGGATCTCATCAACAAGTTCAGCCATGTCCGATACGAGCCGAGCGGCTATACCCGCAATCCGGAAATCCCTTTCGCCAAATTGATCACCGACTACATCTTTCGCTGGCTGGCGTCCCGCTTCCTCTCACCGGAAGAGGCCATCGACCTGGGTATTCAGAAGACGATTCAGGACAACGGGCTGACGTCGACGACGGCGGAAACCGTGGCGGCTGGCAGTGCACCGTCGGCGGCTCACGAAACCAGCCGGAACGGCAAGCAAGTTGCCCGCACCATGTCCGCCGCGTCGAACGGGGCGGTGCCCCAGGCCTTCGATAACCAGTCCGACGCGCCACCCTGCTCCGAATGCGGCTCCACCCTGATCCGCAGCGGCGCCTGCTACAAGTGCACCAACTGCGGCGCGACCGCGGGATGTTCGTGAACGATCCAACCGGCCCGCAAGACTGACGGCGTCCAGTGGTGCGCGGAGTCGTGAGTCTGTAAGTCGATTGTCTGGCAATCCCTCGCCGGCCCTGTTCTGGTCCATGTGACCGGGGCGGGGCCGACGGGCTTCTGGTCGTGTTCCTCCCGCCGGTTGCCAGACACGCTGCCAGGCCGCACAATCTCTTCCATATGTCCGGCGCCTTCCCCATCCTCTTCGCCTTCTTTCTCGTCTTCCTCAACGGCTTCTTCGTGGCCACCGAGTTCGCGCTGGTCAAGGTGCGGGCAACGCGGCTGGCGGAGCTTTCGAAGAAGGGGAACAAGTCGGCGAAGCTGGCGGAGTCGCTCGTGGCGCGGCTGGATGCCTATCTGTCGGCGACGCAGCTCGGTATCACACTGGCAAGTCTTGGCCTCGGCTGGGTCGGCGAACCGGCATTTGCGCATCTCTTCCAGCCGTTCTTCGACGGGCTCCCCTTCCTTCGTTCGACGATGTCCCACACGGCCAGCGTGGCGTCCGCTTTCGTGCTGATCACCTTTCTGCACATCGTGTTCGGAGAGCTGGCGCCCAAGTCACTGGCGATCCGGCGGGCCGAGGCAACCACTCTCATCGTGGCCCGGCCAATCATCGCTTTCTACTTTGTCTTCTATCCCCTGATCTGGTCACTCAACGGTCTGGCCAACCTGACGCTTCGGCTCCTGCGGCTTGGGGGGGCTGCCTCGGAGCACGACTCATCGCACAGCGAGGAAGAGCTCCAGATGCTGATGGCCCACAGCCACGCCGGCGGTCGAATTCCGGTCATGCGCCAGCGGCTTCTGCAGAACGTCTTCACCTTCGGCCGGCGCACCGCCCGGCAGATGTTGATCCCCCGCACGGATGTCGCCATCCTCTCGATCGATCGTCCCTTCGTCGAACTGGTCGAACAGGTACGTTTCTCCGGCCATACCCGCTACCCGGTTTGCGAGGGGGATCTGGACCGGGTGCTGGGAATCCTTCACATCAAGGACCTGCCGCTCGTCGACCCGGGGCGCCAGGGATTCGAGAAAGTATTGCGTCCGCCGCTCTTCGTTCCCGAATCGATGGGTGCCGAACGGCTCCTCTTGAACTTCCAGGAACAACGACAGCACCTGGCGATCGTCGTGGACGAATACGGCGGCGCCTCGGGCATCCTTACCCTGGAGGATGTCATCGAGGAGCTGGTTGGCGACGTGCAGGACGAATTCGATGAGGAGGCGCCCCAGCTGCTAAAGGTTCGGCAGGGAGGCTACCTGGTGAGTGCCGGCATGCTCCTGGAGGCGGTGGCGGCCCAGCTCGGCGTCACGCTCGAGGAGAATGTGGATGCCGACACGATTGGCGGCTACGTGCAGCTCCAACTCGGCACCCTGGGCCGGATCGGCGACCAGGTCCGGTTCGGCCGCTATACCATCAAGGTCGTGGAAGCCCGCGGTCGGCGACTGCTCCAGCTGTTGATCCTGCCAACGACAGTGACCGGTTGAATTCCCCGGATGCGCTATACTCCTGACCCGTGATCAACGCCCTTGACCTGACCTTCCGGGCCGCCCGTGCCCTGCGCCGCGAATGGATCCTGAAGCGTGGCGGCATCCTGTCGGCCACGTTCGGCATGACCTACAAGTGCAACCTCCGATGCACCACCTGCGGTGTCTGGGTTCGCGGCGAAACCGACATGCTGGTCGAACTGACGACGGCCGAAATCCTCACCACGGCGAAGCAGCTGGCCGAGATCGGGGTGCCGCAGGTGATCCTGGTCGGTTCCGAACCGCTTCTGCGACGGGATGCGCTGGACGTCATCGACGGCATGCGGGCCCTGGGCCTCGAGGTCGATGTCATCACCAACGGCACCCTCTTCACCGAACGAACCTCCGAACGGGTGGTCAATGCCGGCGTCCGGGCGATCACGGTATCGATCGACGGCGTCGGCAAGCGACATGACGAGGTTCGTGGACAGGAGCGGGCCTGGGAACGGGCCATGGCCGGCCTCGAGCGCTTGACGAGCGTCAAGAAACGGCTGAAGTCCCGGCGGCCCCGGCTGGCCCTCCACGCCACCATTTCCCGGCTCAATGCCGACCAGCTTGAGGAACTCTCCGGGCTCCAGGATAGCCTCGGCATGGATGTCTCGTTCCAACTGGCCAGCGAGACATCGCTGGCGGAAGTGCACGGCAGTCAGCTGGATGGACAGGTGGTCGCCGGCGAGGAATTCATCAGCCGCGAGGGGAGTTTTCTTCCGAGTGAGGACGATGTCCGGCGGATCCGCACTTTTCTGCAACGCCCGGGCATCATCCGGAAGCACCCGACCCTGGCCATTCTGGCGTCCATGTCCGATGACGACCTTTTGCTTGGCCGCTTTCCGATCACGGGGTGTCGCGTCGTCGAGGGGGAGATCCTGATCGATCCCTACGGCTTCGTCCGTCCATGCAGCCACCTCGAAGCCTACGACTACGGCAATGTGCGCGATCAGTCAATCCGCGAGATCTGGAACGGGATGAAGCGTCGAAAGATGGTCGAAAAGGTCCGCGCCGACATGTTCCCGATCTGCGACAAGTGCTGCCAGCATGGTCAGAATCTGTCCCTGGGGCAGAAAGCGCGGATGATCCTGAAACTGGGAGCGGGATGACGCCTCGTCCGGTTCAGTTGCTGGCTGATACCTGCCTGGTGGCCGGTGATCGGATTCTGCTGATCCGGTTCGACACGAAGACAATCCCGGACCGGGAGCCCGGCTGGTACCTGCCGGTAGATGAACTCAGCGACTTCGAGCCACCGGACCAGGCCGCCATTCGATCGCTCTTCGAGCAGACCGGGGTTGAAACCTCCGGGCCATTCCTCTCGCATGTCGAGTCGTCCAAGGGGCGCCATGCACAGTGGCGCCTGGCCTTCCATTACGTGGTCCAACTGGCCGCTCCGCCGCCATTGACGACCGGCGCCGGCGTGACCGAGGCCCGCTGGTTCGATCTGACGAAACTCCCTCCCCGAGGGGATGTGGCAAACAGCGGCAGGGCCCTGACGACGATCAAGGAGATTTTGCAGCGCGCCGCGGGGTGATCGGACGGCTACTCCCTCCGCGCCTTGACCCGACTCCAGGACGATGGAAGCGCGGGCACCGGCAGGCAGTTGTTGCAGCTGGACAGGCGGATCTCGTACGGGACGTTGACCGTCGTCCGGGCATCAACCACGACGCGATAGACCCCCGGACCAAGACAGGTGAAGATGGCGTCGGGCGTGGTGCCCGTGTTGAACGACGCCGCAAAACAGATGGCCGGATCACAGTCAGCCACGATGAAGACATCGGCATCCTGCCCGCCGGTCATCGTGAGGAGCAGTTGGATTTCGGTCTGCGACACCAGCGAAAAGGTGTAGACATCCTCCTTGCCCACGTAGCCGCCGAAGGCCCCGCAATAAACCGCGCTGCCATTCGATCCGGAATCGCCGATGATGCCCGGGCGGGGCAGGTCCGCGCAGAGCAGTTCCGGATTTGCGGTGCAGTTGAGAACGGCGGCCGCCGGACTTGGGCGGCAAAGCAGAAGGAGGCCAAGGGCGACAGGAACGAGGATCGGAAGGATTTCAGATGGGCGTATCATGGGGCCCTCTCGATGCCGTGGCTGGATGCCGTCCCGTCGGCCGGGTCGCCCTGGGATCGGCCCGCCATCACTCCCCGGAATGGCGCCTCCTGATTGTAGCGCGAGCCTCCCGGTTTGCGACCCCTCAAACTTTGTGGGCGGGAGCCAGGCTGGCCGAGCGGAACTCCTCGTCAACAAGAATGAAGGAGTCGAGTTTCCGCACCTGGAGCCGGTTGGCGGCTGTTTCATCCAGGTGCAACAGTCCCCGCACGACGTCCTTGGCCCGGGCCGATTCGTTCCCCTCCCGCAGGACGAACCGCAGGAGTCCCTCGCCTGGCCCCTCGGGGTAGAAATGAAGTGAGAGAACGGCCGGTCGGACATCGTGGATCCTCATCCCGTCCTTCATGCGACGCTCGACCTTCACGCTCTCGCTGGCCAGGAAAGCCGTCACCATCGATTCGATTGGTCCCGATCCGTTCTCGATGCGGGCGCGCTCGAGATCGGCTTCGTAGCCGCTGGCCACGATGAGCTTGCCCATCGAAGGACTGCCGATCCGGATCTCGCTGGCCCACAGGAATTCGAGGCCGGTGGGCAACACCCTTTCCATCCGCGCCAGAAATTCATCCGCGGTCATCGGGTTGATGAGATCGATCTCCGCGTACTCGCCATGGGAGATGAGGCCGACCGGCAGTGCCGTGGCGAAACTCAGTTTGACGTGGGGATTGAATCCCTGGCTCCGGGCGACCGGTATCTCCGCCCGGCGGAACGCGCGGGTCATGGCGCTCTGCAGTTCGAGATGCGACAGGAAGCGGATCTCCCCGGTCTTGGTGAATCGAAATCGAAGGCGCATGACGGAATCCGGGTTGGGTGGTGTCAGCTCCGCCATCGGAGGCATTGTCCAGCCGGCCTCTTCTTTTTTCCCGGCGCGAGCCGTGTAAATCTGGTTGACGCAGAGCTGCTTGTGCTCGTCGATGACCCCGCAGCGGTGACAGGCCGTTCGACAGTCGGTCGTGAGACCGGCGGCCACGGCCTTGAGCCACTCCTTCTTGTGGTAGTCCTTGGTGACCAGGCAATCGATATGATCCCACGGGAGCGGCTCCTCGAGCGTGCGACGACGATTGACCCGATCCGGATCGATTCCCGTGGCCAGGAAGGCTTCGGACCAGGCCTCGGGCTTGAAATGCTCCGTCCAGCCGTCGAAGCGGGCGCCGCGCCGCCAGGCCTCCACGATGGTTCGCCCAAGCCGGCGATCGCCGCGCGTCAGTATCCCCTCCAACCAGGACGTGGGCGAATCGTGCAGGCTGACCTTGATCTGCCGGATCGGATACAGTTTCTTTTTCAGCAGATCGTGCTTTTCCTTGACCTCGGCCATGGTCACCTGCCGCTCCCACTGGAACGGCGTATGAGGCTTCGGCACGAAGGTGGATACCGACGTATGGATACGGGCTCGCTTGTTCACCTGCCGGCCGGCCTTCAATACCCGCTCCGACAGCGTGGCAATGGCTTCGACATCATCCATCGTTTCGGTCGGAAGGCCGATCATGAAGTACAGCTTGACCGACTCCCAGCCGCGACTGAAAACCTCGCGCGTGGTGTTGATCAGTTCCTCGTCGGGAATCCACTTGTCGATGACCGCCCGCAGACGATCGGAAGCGGCTTCCGGCGCGAAGGTCAGGCCGGTCTTCTTGACACCACTGGTCATCTCGGCCAGGTCAACGCTGAACGAGTCCAGCCGGAGTGACGGCAGGCCCACCGACACATTCTTCGGCCCGGTCAGGCGAACCTGCTGTTCGACCAGTGCCTTGACCCGGCTGTAATCGCATGTCGACAGGGATGACAGCGAGATTTCCTCGTAGCCCGATTTCCTGATCGCCTCCTCCGTCAGGGCGGCGATGTTCTCGAGACTTCGCTCACGGACCGGCCGATAGATCATGCCGGCCTGGCAAAAACGGCACCCCTGAGTGCACCCGCGCAGAACCTCCAGGCTGATCCGGTCGTGGACCTGCTGAACGTAGGGCACAATGTAGTCGGTCGGAAACGGCACCTTGTTGAGATCCGGGATCATCGCCTTCTTGATTGGCGCGACGGCTGGATCGCGGACGATGTCACCCGATGGAAGCGTGACCGTCGGGAACCGGGCCGGGATGTAGGCACCCGGCACCTCAACCTGGATCAGGTCAAGTCGCTCCTGGCGGGGGCGGCCACGGCCGGTCTTCAACGCCCTGGCCAGCGCCAGCACGGCCTCTTCGCCATCACCCAGGATGATCACGTCGATCAAATCACTGATCGGTTCCGGATTGAAGGCAACCGGACCGCCGGCCACGATGATCGGGTCCCGGTCACTCCGCAGGGAGGAAAAGAACGGGATGCCGGCCATGTCCAGCATGTTGACGATGTTCGTGTAGCAAAGCTCATACTGCAGCGTGAAACCGACGCAATCGAAGTCTCGGAGCGGCGTCGTCGACTCGAGCGTGAAGAGCGGAAGTCCCCGGGCGCGAATCTCGGCCTCCATGTCCACGGCGGGGGCGTAGACCCTCTCGCACCAGACATCCGGCACGTCGTTCAGCACGCGATACAGGATCATGAGGCCGATGTTTGAGAGACCAAGGTCGTACAGGTCCGGGAAGGCCAGGGCAATCCGGACATTGACCTGCGCCAGGTCCTTGTGGACAGCGTTCAGTTCGTTGCCAAGATAACGCGACGGCTTCTGAACGGCCGGCAGGATGTCATCAATGAGGATCTGTTTCACGTTTAGCACATCCCGTCAGGCCGGTGAAATTACTTGAGGGACTACGGATAACTTTTGGTAGCACATGAAGATATCATGGCGGGAACTACCAGGCAACGTCATGATGAAAATGCGTGGCGCGGGGCCGCCGACATGACGTATGGTTGAGTGCCCCGCCATTCATCAGGCTTAACAACTGGAGGCTAATCATGAAATCAGTGACACGACGCACACTTCGTGGACTCGCGACGGCCGGCATCCTGCTGGGCGCCACCCTGGTAACGGGCTCGACAGCCCTGGCCGGCTCCATTTTCCTGACGGGGCATGATCCCGATTTTCACGCCTCTCTCGGAGGCAATGCCGCCGGCGCTATCCGTCTGAACCAGGTGGCCATCTCGTTCATCCAGGATCCGGGCTTCAATCCGTTCTATCTTGGCGGCGCCACCAAGTTCCTCTTCGTCGAATCAAGCATTGCGGTGCCGGCCGGCCACACCGTCGGCAAGAACGGCATTGTGGCCAGCGGCTACACGGAGGGCGTTCATTTTGATCACGCCACCGCCGCCACGCTGAACGCCGGTCTGAACAACTTAGGCACGGTGTACAGCGCCATCGTGGTGGCCTCGGATTTCGGCGGAATTCTGACTCAGGCGGAACTCAACATCCTGAATTCCCGAAATGCCGACATCCTTGCCTTCCTGAATGCGGGGGGCGGCATCTACTGCATGGCCGAGGGCAACGGCGGCGCCGGCCTGACACCGGGCGGCGGCCAGCTGGCCTTCCTGCCCATCGTCGTCACGGCACCCGCGGCGAATCAGAGTGAAGTCGGATTCACGGTGACCGCGTTCGGCGCCAGCATCGGACTCACCAACGCCGACGTAAACGGCAACGCCTCCCACACCTATTTCACCGGCCTCGGCGGCCTGGCCCCCGTCAACCTGGACGCCCAGGGCCGCGTCATGAGCCTGGCATCTCACGATCGGATCATCGCCGTCGAACCGACGTCCTGGTCGCGGATCAAGGGATTGATGACACCCTAGTCTACGTCCGGCAAGACCACTATCCCACGGCGGGGGCCGTTGAACACAAATGAAAAAGCAGGGCCGGGAGTTGACCTCCCGGCCCTGCTTCTAGACATCGGTGTGATGGCAGAGCCGATATTCACTGCCAGGTTCCTGCAGACCGGCTGAGCCGGCGATCTCGAATCTAGTGGTTATGCCCCATCGGACCACCACCGCCGCCCGGCTTTTTCTTTTCCTTCTTCTCGACGACCAGTGCTTCGGTTGTCAGGATGAGGCCGGAGATCGAGGCGGCGTTCTGGAGGGCGGAACGGACGACCTTGGTCGGGTCCATGATGCCGTCCTTCATCATGTCGGCGTACTCGAGGGTGGCGGCGTTGTAACCCATGGATCCCTTCTGACGCTTGACATGATCGACGACCACCGAACCCTCGCCGCCGGCATTGCTCACGATTTTCTTGAGCGGCTCCTCGATGGCTTTTTCGATGATGGCGGCGCCGTGTTTCTCGTCACCGATAAGCCCCAACGCCGCAATGGTGCGGCCGGCGCGAAGCAGCGCCACGCCGCCTCCCGGAACAACCCCTTCCTCGACCGCCGCGCGGGTGGCCGACAGGGCGTCCTCGACGCGGGACTTCTTTTCCTTCATCTCCACTTCGGTGGCCGCGCCGACCTTGATGACCGCCACGCCGCCGGAGAGGCGCGCGACGCGCTCCTGGAGTTTTTCCTTGTCATAATCGGACGTCGATTCCTCGATCTGCTTTTTCAGATTCGCGACGCGTCCCTTGATGTCGGCCGACTTGCCGCCGCCCTCGACGATGGTGGTGTTGTCCTTGTCGATGACGATGCGCTTGGCACGGCCCAGGTCGCCCAGGGTGGCGGTCTCGAGGCTCATGCCGATTTCCTCACTGATCAGCTTGCCGCCGGTCAGAATGGCAATATCTTCGAGCATGGCCTTGCGACGGTCACCGAAGCCCGGCGCCTTGACGGCGCAAACCTGCAGTGAACCGCGCAGGCGGTTGACCACCAGCGTGGCCAGCGCCTCCCCCTCGACTTCCTCGGAGATGATCAGCAGGGGCTTGCCGGCCTGCAGCGTCTTTTCGAGGACCGGCACAAGGTCCTTGATCGAGCCGATCTTCTTGTCGTGGATCAGGATCTGGGCGTCCTCGAGGACGACCTGCATCCGGTCCGCGTCGTTGATGAAATAGGGGGACTGATAACCGCGGTCGAACTGCATTCCCTCGACATGGTCGAGCGTGGTGTGAAGGGTCTTGGCCTCCTCCACCGTGATGACGCCGTCCTTGCCGACCTTTTCCATGGCCAATGCCAGCAGGTCGCCGATCGCCCGATCGTTATTGGCCGAGATCGAGGCCACCTGGGCAATCTCTTCGGTGGTCTTGATCGTCTTCGACTGCTTCTTCAGATCCTCGACGATGGCCTGGACGGCCTTGTCGATGCCGCGCTTCAGCGCCATCGGGTTGGCGCCCGACGTGACGGCCTTCAGGCCCAGATGACAGATGGCCTGGGCCAGGCAGGTGGCGGTGGTGGTGCCGTCGCCGGCCACGTCCTGGGTCTTGGCTGAAACTTCCTTGACCAGCTGGGCCCCGAGGTTCTCGTACGGATCCTCCAGCTCGATTTCCTTGGCGATGGTCACGCCGTCGTTGATGATCAGCGGCGAGCCAAATTTCTTGTCGAGGATGACGGTGCGCCCGCGGGGACCCAGCGTGACCGTGACCACATTGGCCAGTTTGTCGACGCCCCGGCGGAGCGCCTCACGCGCCTCACTGTCGAACTGTAGGAGCTTTGCCATGAACTCGTATTCTCCTTTGATCGCCCGCGGCTAAAGCCGGGCGAGAATTTCGTCTTCGTGAAGGATCAGGTAGGTCTGGCCGTCCATGTTGACTTCGGTACCGGAGTATTTGCCGTACAGGATGCGATCCCCGGTCTTGACCTCCAGCGGAACCCGCTCGCCCGTCTTCTTGCGCTTGCCGGGACCGGCGGCCACGACCTCTCCCTGCTGCGGCTTCTCCTTTGCCGTGTCCGGGATTATGATGCCGCCGACTTTCTGTTCGGAATCCTCAAGGGCACGGATCAGGACCCGATCCCCCAGCGGTGTGAACTTCATGATGAACCTCCGTTTATTAAACAGTTGTAATTCAACAACTTAGAAACCACGACGCATGCAAAGTCCTCATTGGCACTCTCGGACCCGGAGTGCCAGCGGGGTACATTACACGCCCTCTCCCGCGGGTGCAAGCAGAGCCATTTAATTTTTACCCGGTGACAGCCGAAAAGCCACGCGTGGCGCGGCTCGGCGGGGGTTGGCACCAACTCCGGTCAGCCCGACAACCCGGCCACCCGTTCCAGCGCCTCAAGCCCTCCCGCCAAAGCCGCAGGGCCTCCTCCCACCCCCAGGCGGATATGCCGATCATCTTCGAAATAGTGCCCCGGCACGACGAGCGTGGCCTCCTCGCGGAGGAGTCGTTCGTGAACGTGGGTCCCGGTGCATCCGCCAGGCAGACGCGGGAAGCTGCACAGGCCTCCATCGGGAGGCACCCAGCCGAACTCCGGGTGACGCCGCATCCAGTTGTCAAGAATGGAACGACCCTCACGGGAGAGGGCCAGATGGCGCTCCCGGAGCCGCTCAGCGGCGACGAAACCGGCCAGCACGAAGGGGAGCATCGGCGCTGGATCGTTGACGTGGAGCAGGTCGACCACGCGGGCGGCACGCGCCAGGATGTCAGGAGGCCCGATCAACCAGCCGGCCCGGAGCCCGCCAAGCCCGTACACCTTCGTGAGGCTGGAGGCGATGACGACCGGGCCAGAGGCGGCGTAGGCCGTGCCAACCGGCTCCTCCAGGAAATCGCGGTACACCTCGTCGAGAAAGAGCGTAATGCCCCGCCGCGCAGCCAGGTCGACCAGCGCCGCTTCGACCTCCGGTGACAGTCGAACGCCGGTCGGATTGTGCAGGTTGCTGATGGCAATCATCCGCGTTTTGGGATGAAGTGCGGCGACCACCCGATCCGGATCGACCACCCACCCCTCCTCGAAGCGACGCTCGAATCGATCGACGACGGCGCCCAGCGCCTCCGGAACGCGGATCATGGCCTCGTAGGCCGGCTGCTCCACGAGGACATGATCGCCGGGCGAAAGCAGGGCCGCGGCAACCAGAAAGATGCCGAGCGAGGTACCGGCCAACGGGAGCGCCTCGTTCCCGGACACGCCATAGCGTTTCGCGATGGCCGCGCGGAGGGCCGGGTGACCGTAGTCCGGCTGCCGGGTCAAACGGACGGCCGACAGGTCGACGTCGAGGATACCGGGGTCCTCCAGGTTGAAACCGCTGCCGGCCAGGGGGAAGCGAACGTGATCGCCCTGATCGGTCTTGGCGAATTCCATGTAGTCAAATCGTGGAAACGGCATCGGGCCCCCGGTCGGTTGTGAGCGAATTCGCAGAATAGTACGATGGCCGGCCACATCGTAAGCGGGGGATGCCATTTCAATATGACCACTCAGGAGCAGCAGGATCTGCTGAAGCGTCAGGCGGCCACTCTGGCCATCGAGTCGGTTCTGGACGGCATGATCGTCGGCCTCGGCACCGGATCGACCGCGTCCTGGGCCGTCCGGCTGCTCGGCGAGCGTGTGGCCAAGGGGCTCACGATCCAGGGGGTGCCGACCAGCGAGGCCACGGCCAGGCTGGCGCGGGAAGTCGGAATCCCGCTGGTCGATTTCGAATCCATCTGGGGAATCGACCTGACACTGGACGGCGCGGACGAAGTGGACTCGGACCTGAACATGGTCAAGGGAGGAGGAGGTGCGTTGCTCCGCGAAAAAATAGTGGCAACGGCCTCGAAGGAACTGATCATCATGGTCGATCCGGCCAAGCTGGTGCCCCGGCTGGGCGAGCACTTTCCGCTGCCGGTCGAAGTGACACCGTTCGGCTGGCAGCAAACCGCCCGCCACCTGGCGGCCGTGGGGGCACAACCGAAACTCCGGATGACCGGCGCGCGCCCGTTCGAAACCGACAATCGAAATTTTATCCTCGACTGCCGGTTTCCCGGCGGCATCGAAAATCCGGGCCGGACAGAATTCGACATTGACCGGATCCCCGGCGTGGTCGAATCCGGCCTCTTCGTTCGCATGACCCGCTGCGTCATCGTCGGCTATCCGGACGGCGCGCGCGCGATGAGAAAGGACTGACGACGATGACGGCCGACGCCGCAACGCAACGATTGATCCGGATAGGCCACAGCCCCGATCCCGATGACGCCTTCATGTTCTATGCCCTGTCCACCGGCCGCGTGGTCGTTCCGGGATGCGTCATCGAGCACCGACTCGAGGATATCGAGTCGCTGAACCGGCGGGCCCTGAATGGCGAGTACGAAATGACCGCATTCTCGGCACACGCCTATCCCGAGGTGGCCCACCGTTACCAGGTGATGAGGACGGGCGCCTCCATGGGGCGAGGCTATGGCCCGATCATCCTGGCCCGGCATCCGATGGCGCTGGCCGATCTGGCCGGCCTCCGGGTGGCCATCCCCGGCGTCAAGACCACGGCCTGGCTGCTGCTCCAGCTCTTCGCGCCGAATGTGGTGCCGGTTGTCGTGCCGTTCGATCAGATCATGGGAGAGGTTGAAGCGGGCCGCGTCGACGCGGGCCTTGTCATTCATGAAGGACAACTCACCTGGACGGCCAGCGACCTCCACAAGGTGGCCGACTTCGGTTTGATCTGGCACGAGGCCACCGGTGGCCT
>JAWXBZ010000044.1:0-17963 GCA_034440375.1 Candidatus Eiseniibacteriota bacterium | reverse complement strand
GCTTGATTGACGCTTGACGGGGCCTTGAGTACCCTCCCGGCGTCAACGTCCCCCCTTATCGCGAAGGACCTGTCATGAAAATCTTCGAGCGCATGGCCCGGCACGAGCACGAGCAGTTCGTGTTGTGCTCCGACACGGCTTCCGGCCTCAAGGCCATAATCGCCATCCACGACACCACGCTTGGTCCGTCGCTGGGTGGTTGCCGGATGTGGCCCTACGCCAGCGAGGACGAGGCGCTCGAGGACGTGGCCCGTCTATCCAGGGGCATGACCTACAAGGCGGCCGCCGCCGGGCTGAATCTAGGCGGCGGCAAGTCCGTCCTGATCGGCGATCCGAAGAAGGACAAGTCCGAGGCCATGTTCCGGGTTTTCGGCCGATTCATCCAGGGGCTGTCTGGTCGGTACATCACGGCCGAGGATGTCGGCACGTCAGTTTCTGACATGGTCCACGTCCGGATGGAAACGCGCTTCGTCACAGGCATTCCCAGCTCGCAGGGGGGGAGCGGCGATCCCTCACCCTTCACCGCGCTGGGCGTTTTCCGCGGCATGAAGGCCTGCGCCCTGAAGGTGTTCGGCACCGACGACCTGTCGGGTCGCCGGGTGGCCATCCAGGGGATGGGGAACACCGGCTGGTATCTTGCCACGTATCTTGCGGCCGAGGGGGCGAAGCTGGTCGTCGCCGATATCGACGCCGAGCGAGTCAAGCGGGCCGTCAAGGAGTTGGGCGCCGAGGGCGTGACTCCCGACGCCATTCATGCGGCCGATGTCGATATCTTCAGCCCGGCCGCCCTGGGCGGCATCATCAATGACCAGACAATCCCCGCGATCAAGGCACGCATCGTGGCCGGGTCGGCCAACAATCAGCTGGCCGATGAAGGCAAGCACGGCGACGAACTCCGGGACCGGGGCATCCTGTACGCCCCCGATTTCGTGATCAACGCCGGCGGATTGATCAACGTGGCCAACGAGCTGGTCGGCTACAACAAGGACCTGGCCACGGCCCAGGTCAACGCCATCGGTGACATCATCACCCGGATCATCCAGCTCGCCGAGTCGGATCGCGTGTCGACGCACGTGGCAGCCAACAAACTGGCCGAGGACCGGATTGCCCGCGTGGCGGCCACCCGTCACGTCCGGGTGCGGGGTCTTACCGTCGACCCGCGGAACTGACGGCGGAATCAACGGGCCACCGGTCAATCCGTCTCGACGAATCCTTCCATGACGTCCACCGCCATGTCGAAACGATTGAACGGCGGCATCAGGTAGGTTCCCGCCACCATCGAGCGCACTTCCGTCAGGAATCGTCGGGCAATAGCGACACCGGCCGCCGGCCCGTTCTCGCCGGCCTTCTGCATCTCCTCACGCACGGACTCCGGCACCCGCATGCCCGGCACCTCGTTGTGCAGGAATTCCGCGTGCCGGTGATTGCGCAGCGGCAGGACGCCAACGCAGATCGGGATCTTGATATCGGGAATCCGCGCCAGGTAGCTCTCGAGGTCCTTCGGGTCGTAGAGCGGCTGAGTGAAGACGTAGTCGGCGCCGGCGGCCACCTTCTCCTTCAGGCGCTCGATGTCCAGGTCGATGTCAACGGCGGTGGGGTTGGCGCCACAGCCGATCAGAAACGCCGTGGGTCGGTCGACCGACTTGCCGCTCAGGTCCATCCCCCGGTTCAACGATGCGGCCAGGCGAATCAGGCCGATCGAATCGAGATCAAAAACGTTCGAGGCCTTGAGATAGTCGCCGGCCATGACCGGATCGCCGGTGATCAGCATCAGATTGCGCCGGCCGAGCGCGTGCGCGCCCATCAATTCGGACTGGAGGGCTAATAGGTTCCGATCCCGGCAACAGACATGGATGATCGTCTCGATCCCGACATTCCGCTCGATCAGGTGTCCCATGGCGGTCGGTGCCATGCGCGCCCGGCCAAGCGGACTATCCGCAATGTTGATGACATCGGCGCCCTTCTGCTTGAGCAGCAGCGCGCCCTGCAGATACTTTTCCAGGTCGAGCCCGCGCGGCGGGTCGATTTCCACGGAGATGACGAAACGCCGGCCGAGCTTCGATCCGAAGCTGGAACGCTCACTGATCGGTGCGGCGGGCTTTGCGGATTCGGTCTCGACGATTTCGATGACGCCCTGGGTGCCGGGCTGCCGCGCGGCCACCGGCGTGAGTCCGGCCGCGCCGCGTCGGATCGCCTCGATATGTTCGGGCGTCGTGCCGCAGCAGCCGCCGATGAGGCTGGCGCCCGACTCGACGAGGCGCCGCGTGTACTCCTCGAAATACTCCGGCGTGGCCAGGTACAGGAGCCGTCCGCCGACCAGATGGGGGAGGCCGGCGTTGGGTTGTGCCACCAGCGGCACGCGTGAGGCGCCGGCCATCTTTTCGATGACGTCAAGGATTCCCTGTGGACCAACGGAACAGTTGGCACCCACCGCCGATACGCCCAGGTCCGACAGGCGCCGCGCGATCTCGGTCGGCTTGTTCCCGATCAGCGTCTTGCCTTCCTCGGAAAAGGTCATCTGGGCGATGATCGGCAGATCGGCCTTCACCGAGCGGGCCGCCGCAATCGCCCGCTCCATCTCATGTAGATCGGAAATCGTCTCGATCACCAGGAGGTCGATGCCACCCTCGACCAGCGCGGCGATCTGTTCGCGAAAGGCTTCCTCGGCCTCCTCCTGTGGGATCACGCCGATCGGCGCCATCGGCTTGCCGATCGGGCCAACGGCCCCCGCAACCCAGGCGCGGTCACCGGCCGCTTCGCGTGCCAGCCGTGCGCCGGCCTTGTTGATCGCGGCCACCTGGCTCTCGAGGCCATGCTCGGCCAGCCGGAAGCGATTGCCGCCGAAGGTATTCGTCTCGATGATGTCGGCCCCGGCATCGACATAAGCCTGGTGGACACGGCGTACCACCTCCGGGCGCGCCAGATTCATGGAGTCGAAGCACTGGGTGAACGGCACCCCCTCGGCGTACAGCATCGTGCCCATCGCGCCGTCGAAGACCAGGACGCGGCGTCCAAGGACGTCGGCGATGGGGGGGCGGGGGGCTGCGACCACTCGGCTCAACTGGGAAATCTCCTTCCGGGGCACTGAAACGAAAATCGGCCCACCAGTATACGACACGCCGCCCGGGCGCACCGGCCGGTCGGCCTGGCAGCCGAGCGGGCCGGTGGCAGGCGCCTCCGCCCGCTTGCTACGATGCCCGGTCATGCCTCCCACGCGTCCGCCCGCCGGCCCCCACGCCCCGCTTCTCCGGATGACCGACGTATCCCACAAGTTCGATGGACGCACGATCCTGGCCGGCCTTTCGCTGACACTGACCCCTGGAGACGTCATGGTCGTGACCGGTGCCAACGGCGCCGGCAAGAGCACCCTGCTCCGGATCGCAGCCGGCCTCCTGAAGCCGACCTCCGGGGGGGCGGAGCGAGGTGGGGGAATGACCGGCTACGCGGCGCCGGATCTCCAGCCCTGGAGTGAACTGTCCGCCCGGGAGAACCTGGATTTCCTGGCCCGCATCCGGGGTTGCGCGGACGCCGGCCGGGAGGCGATCAAGTGGCTTGAGGCGGCCGGCTTCCCGGCGGTGCACCTCCCGACGCCGGCCGCCACGCTCTCAACCGGGCAACGCCAGCGCCTCAAGCTGGCCATGGCCTGGCTCGGTCGGCCGACGCTTCTGATCCTGGACGAACCCGGCTCGAATCTCGATGACGAGGGTCGATCGCTGGTCGCTCGCCTGATTGGCGAGGCGCGATGCGATGGCGCCGTGCTGCTGGCCACCAACGATTCCGCCGAGGCGGCGCTGGGAGGGAGGCACCTTGAGCTCCGCGTCCTGGATTAGCCGGACGCTGGCCATCCTGGCCAAGGATGCCCGCGCGGAACTCCGAACGCGCTATGCGCTGAACGCCGTCCTCCTGTTCGCGCTCTCGAGCCTGGTGGCGGTGTCGATGTCGCTGGCCGGCGCCCGACCGGGCCCCGACATGCTGGCGGCATTTCTCTGGATCCTGATGGTGTTTGCCGCCATGGCCGGCTTGCCCCGCAGCTTCGTCCACGAGGAGGAGCGCCAGACGTCCGGATGGCTCAAGCTTTCGGCCTCGCCGGCCATGGTCTATTGCGGCAAGTTCGCTTTCAACCTGCTCCTCATCCTGCTGGTCGAGCTGGTGACGGTGCCGATCTTCCTGGTCCTGCTCAATGTGACGCCGGTCCATCCCGCCGCGTTCTGCCTGGCCATCGGCCTGGGTTGCCTCGGGCTCGCCGCCGCCGGGACGCTGGTGGCCGCCATCGTGGCCCGAACACAGAACCGGGGATCCCTCTTCGCGGCGCTGGCTCTTCCCCTGCTCCTTCCGGTCATCGTCACCGGCACCATCGCCACGCGGGAGTCGCTGTCGCCGGGAACCGGTGCGGTGGCCTGGGGTGAAGTGCGCGTCCTTCTTTCGTATGCTGTCGTGGTGTTCACCGGCGGCCTCCTCCTGTTTGAATTCGTCTGGAACGACTGACCATGTCGAGCGCCCAACGCGACGGCAATTGGTTCTTCCGTCACTGGTGGAAATGGCTGCTTTTCCTGGGGATGATCCTCGTCCTCGCCGCCACGTTTCTCTGGCTGCCGGTGGTACAACGCCCTGCCTGGGACGCTGCGACAAACAGCTGGAAACCGGAACCCTGGCCGCTCTTTCGAATCATGATCTTTCATGTTCCGATGTCATGGGTGGCCACTATCGCCTTTCTGGTCGCCACGATTCACTCCATCCAGGTATTGCGCACGGGGAGCCGGCTGGCCGATCTGAAGGCGGCCACGGCTTCTGAACTGGGCCTCCTGTTCGGAATCATGGCCACCGTGACGGGCTCGATCTGGGCCCGATACGAGTGGGGTTCCTTCTGGAACTGGGATCCGCGCGAAACATCGATCCTGATCCTGATTCTGATCTACGGGGCTTACTTTGCCCTTCGATCGGCCATCCCAACGGAGACGACTCGGGCCCGGCTCTCGGCCGTCTACGCCATCCTGGCATTTCTCATGGTGCCGTTCCTGGTCTTCATCGTTCCCCGGATGGTCGAGTCGCTGCATCCGGCGCCGATCCTGGACCGGCGCGGCAAAATGCAGATGGACAAGGAGTTGCTGGTTGTCTTTCTCTCATCACTGACCCTCTTCACGATCCTTTTCGGCTGGCTATGGCATCTCAAGGTGTCAATCGTGCGGGCGCGCGATCGATGGTAGAATTCCGCTGACATGAGTGCAGAATTGAAAGTGCTGTCGGTGCTCCTGGTGGTCTGGGTGGGTCTCTTCTTCTACCTGCTCCACCTGGACCGGGAAATCCGGAAGATCAAGGACCGGCAGCCATGACCACCCGAAAACTGGTTCTCGGCGGTGCCGTGATCGGCCTTGCCATGGCCGGGGCGCTGTTTTCCTTCCAGAAGTCGTTGACTCCGTACGTCAGCTTCGCCGAGGCGCGGGTGGCTCACCGGGTGGTGCAGGTCAAGGGGGCCCCCGATCATGCGGGGGCTCGCCTCGACCCGGAACAGAAAGCCTTCCGCTTCACGATGACCGAGGCTTCCGGCGCCTCCATGGATGTCATCTTTCGCGGACCCAAGCCCGGAAACTTCGAGCAGGCCGAATCGGTGGTGGCGATCGGTCGCTTTGAATCGGGGGTCCTCGAAGCGGACCAGATTCTGGTCAAGTGCCCCTCCAAGTACGAGTCGACCTATCCGGGCGCCGCCGAGCCTCCGACCAGCGTGCCGATTCCCGAACGGATGCGCCTGCCGTCAAAGGCAGATTCCGCGGCGGGCACCTGATGATGCCGGGTAGGGAATTGATCATCGGCGCGCTGGTCGGCGCCCTGATCGCTCTCGTTGGCTTCGTCATGTCTTCCCGTGGCAAGGACGCCTGGAAGACCCCGGCGCGGATCGCACATATCGTCATGACGATTTGCCTGGTCGGTGCCGTCCTGTGCTCATGCGCCTGGTCCTGACGCACCAGTACCAGTACTCGTACGTCTATCGTTACTCCAGTAATGATCTGCCGCTCCATTTCCTGGTATCGACCTTCTGGGCCGGGCAGGAGGGCACTTTTCTCCTCTGGGCTCTCTACACGGCGGTGCTCGGCATCTTCGTCATCATCACCGGGAAAAAATTCGAATCCGGCGTCATGTCGTTCGTCCTGGTGCTGCAGATATTCCTGTTGATGATCCTGGTCAAGCTCTCGCCGTTTGCGCTCCTGCCGACCACGCCACTCGATGGGGCGGGATTGAACCCGCTGCTGCAGGATTACTGGATGGTCATTCATCCCCCGCTCCTCTTCGTCGGATTCGCCTCGTTCACGATCCCGGCGGCCTTCGCCATGCACGCCATGGCGCGCGGCGACGAGCAGGAATGGGTCCGACCCGTCCTGCCCTGGACGGCATTCGGCGTCCTGGTGCTCGGCACGGCCATCTGCCTTGGCGGCTACTGGGCCTATCGCACACTCGGCTGGGGCGGCTACTGGGGATGGGACCCGGTGGAGAATTCCTCGCTGGTCCCCTGGATGTTCGGTCTGGCCCTTCTGCACGGGCTGGTGGTTCAGCGCCGACGGGGAACGATGGCCCGCATGAATCTTTTTCTCGCCGTTTCGGCGTTCATGCTGATTCTCTACAGCACCTTCCTTACCCGAAGCGGCGTCCTGGGTGATTTCTCCGTTCACTCGTTCGTCGACCTGGGAATCAACGGGCTGCTCATCGCCTTCGTGATTGTCTACGGTCTCCTCGGGTTCGGGCTTTACGCCTGGCGGATGGGTCGAAGAAGCCCTGCAGCGATCGCCACCCGGCACGAGGAGCCGAGCGGGCTGACCCGCGAGTACGCCATGTTCCTCGGGGCACTCACCATTCTCCTCTTCGCCGTCGTCATCCTTCTCGGGACCTCGGCGCCGCTGCTGACCCGGATCGGTGGCAAGCCCTCGAACGTGGCCCTGAGCTACTACCATGTCACCGCCGTGCCCTTCGGCATGCTCATTACCAGCCTTCTGGCTGTCGGCCCGCTTCTCCTGTGGGGCCACCCGCGCCGGCAGCCGCTCTGGAGGGCCCTGCTCTCGCCGCTCGTTCTGGCGGCGCTTGCCACTGTCCTGTTCGGCCTTCTGGGTGTTCACAAGCCCCACCATCTCGGGCTCGTCTTTACGACGACTACGGCAATCTTCGTGAATCTTGAGATCGTTCTGGTCACCATGACCAGAAAGCCCGCCATGGCCGGCGGCTACATCGCTCACGTCGGTATCGGCCTCATGATTCTCGGGATCATCACCAGCACGGTATACGACACCGCCGAAACCATCATCCTCCATCGAGGCCAGATGGCCGAGGCGCTCGGATACCGCCTGACCTGGACCGGCGAACGGTCGATCGACGAAGGCTCCAAGACCGCCTACGACGTGACCGTCCTGACCGGGGACGATCAGTCGCTCGTGGTGAGCCCGGTCATGTTCTTCTCGCGGTTCAGCAACGCCGTCATGCGCCGCCCGGGCATTCATCGCTTTGTGCGCGAGGACCTTTACCTGGCGCCCCAGGGAGTCGACCGTGACCAGGCTCTCGACAAGATGGTCCGGCACGAGGTCACTCTCGGGGAAGGGGAGTCAACCAATATCGGCGAGAGTCGCATCCGGTTCATCGGATTCGAACCGCGCTCCATGAAACCGGAACGAATCGAGATCGCGGCGATGCTGGAGGTGATCCGTGGCGGTCGCACCGAGATTATCAAGCCGCTTGTCCGGGCGACGGGCGAGGGGCAGAGCTACGAGGAGGCCCTCTCGGCAGTCGATGGCTCGAAGTTCATCCTTCGGCGCGTCGATCCGAAGGCGGGGCGAGCGCTTTTCTACATTCGTGAGGCGAACTCCACAAATTACGACTCGCCGATCGACACCCTTTATCTGGAGGTCGGCATCAAGCCGTACATTGGAATCTTGTGGCTCGGCACATTCCTCGTGATGGGCGGCCTGGTTCTGACGGTGATCCAGCGGGCCCGGACCTCGGCTCGCGGGAGCGAAGAGGTCACGGTTGACAGGGTGGAGCCCGGAGCCGCGTTGGGCCAACAACCCGTGACCTCCGACACGCCCGAAATGCCAACTGCCGCCGCAACTGTCATTCGAACCTAGTTCAAGGCCTGAATCCTTCGCGAAGTGCCGACTGGGCCCCTCAACGGGCGAGGACGATGCGTTGCATCTCCCGGTCCGAACCGCTCTCGAGACGGAGGAAGTAGACACCGGAGGCCGCCTCGCCGCTCGACGACACTCCGTCCCACGCGAGAGCATGGTCGCCCCGGGCCAGGCGGCCATCGAACACGACGGCCACTTCGCGACCCGTGACATCGAACACGGTGATCCGCGCGGCCGCGTCCTCACGGGCGTAGACGGAAAAGAGCGTTCCGCGTGGAGTGGGATTCGGGCTCGGTGCGCGGCTGAAGGTCACGATCCCTGCAACGATGCGTGGGGGCAGGGTGGATTCCACCGATGAAACGGCTATTGGTTCGCCGCTGATCTCGATGACCCATGAATCGCCGAGGAGTCCGCCCGCGCCGGAACCTCCGAATACCGTCATCCGGTGGTTCACCATGTCATAGGTTGCCGAGTGGCGGGTGCGTGGCTCCGGCCGCGTAATCGGAGGCGGAAGCGTCGTCCAACCGGAACTGCCCGCGCCGTTGACGTTGGTGAGGAACAAAACCTCTCCGGATGAGTCCAGTCCGCCGTCCGCCTTCCGCCCGCCGAAGGACATGAAACGGTCGAGAGCGCCGTCATAGATGCCGTCCATGCCGGTGACCGCGGGGGGGGTGGGCGAAGCGAAGGAACGTTGACTCCAGGCGGGCGTGCCGGAGACTCCGTCCGCACCCTCGAGAATGAACGTGTCAGCGTTAACGGCCGGACAGGGACCCTCGCCGCCAAAGACGATCAGCCGGTTACCAGCAGGATCATAGGCGATCGCTCCGTCGAAGCGCGAAGTGGGTGGCACACCCGCGGGATTCAGAAGGATCCAGGACGGCGGTCCTCCGAGGCCGTTGGCATTGGCGAGCACCCAGATATCGGGCGAAGCCAGGTCGCACGAGGCAATCTCGGATGACCCGCCGAATACAACCATTCGCCGTGTCACCGGATTGTAGCCCGCGCCATGTCCGCTACGCCGGCCCGGCGATCCGGAGACGGGGAGGATCTCGGTCCACGTGGGAGTCCCGGAAAGCCCGTTGGCGTTCGACAACACCCAGGTGTCGCCGAAACTTGCGGGGTCTACTGCGCCGTCAACTCCGCCAAAGAGGATCATCCGGTTGCTCGCCGCGTCGTATACGGCCGAGTGTCCCTCGCGACTCGCGGGGGGGGTGCCGCTGGTGGAAAGGGGCGTCCAGGCCGGGGTACCGCCCAGCCCGTTTGCGTTCGACAAAATCCAGGCGTCGCCGAGCACGCCACTCGAGCCTCGTCCGCCAAATACGATCATCCGATTCGAAGCGGCATCGTAGACGGCACTGTGCCCCTGCCGCGCCCCGGGCGTCGCTCCACCTGGAACCAAGGAGGTCCATTTCTGACGCAAGGTGCGGAAGGTGATGGGGTTCGGCCCGGAGTCGGCCGGCCTCGGAAGGGCGACCAGGTAGCGGTCTCCCCCCATGTCCAATCCGGTGAACTGGTCGAAAGCCCCGAAGTGTGAGCCGAAAGTCATCACCTCAAAACTATCACCCGGCACCGAAGCAAAGCCGTTCAGCATGGTAAAACGCAGGCTGCCGTCCAGAACCGCGGTCCCGATCACGCTCAGCCGATCGTAATCGGCACCCGCGGCCACTCCACCGATCTCGATGTCGAGCACCGAGGTCGGCCCCATGACCAGCGCTCCCTCGAAGTTCATGATTCCGGGCGAGGCACCCGGACTGATGGTTCCGTTATTCACGAAGCTCGTGACGCTCATGTCGAAGGTTCCCGTGCCGGCCAACACGCCGGTCACATCGTTCGTGAATGAACCGCCGATCGGTCGGAGGACCGCTCCCGCGGAAACTCGGCTGGTCCCTTTGTTCGTAAACGAGGGTGTCCCGACCGGACTTTGCATGATGGCAAACGTTCCGCCGTTTACCTGGATGGAACCGGAGTTCAGATGATCGGCCCCGTCTTTGTTCAGGGTCAAGCCGTTCTGAATGGTCATGAGGCCCTGATTGTCCAGGAGACCCAGGAGACTGGATGCGCCCTGGATGTCGAGTGTGCCCGCATTGGTCATTGCCGCATTGATCGTCGACGCATTGATCGGGATCGTATGGTCGAAAGCATTCACGATGGTTTCGCATGAGAGGGAGGAGTTGGCGAGGTTCAGGCTCGTATAATATGTTTCGAAGCCTCCGGGAAACGAGGCGGTGGACCCCTGCATGACAAGGGCCCCGAGGTTTGGGCTGGTGCCGAAGTTGGCCGAGGTGTTGGTAAGAGCCAGTGTCCCGCGACCCGTGATGCCTCCGGCGCCAAAAGTGAATTCGCCGCCGTTCATTCGAAGAGCCATGCCGGGGCTGATTTGGATGAATCCTCCGGCATGAAAGAACGACGGTGTCGTCCCGGTCTGGCTGACCGTCAGATCGCCCCCGAGGATATTGATGGCGTTCTGGTTGTACTGCTGGACTCCAACCATCTCGAGTATTACCGGATATCGAATGTCGACAATGCCCTCATTCCGAAGCTTCAGCGACAGCCGACGGGTGCCCCCGGCACCGGCGCCGATTTCGATGTGACCCCCTGGAGCATTCACGAGCTCCCCGCTCGACATGGCGATCCCGGCAACGGTGGGTGTCGGCGGGGTGACGTCTATCTCGCCGTAATTCAGGAAGCCCGAATCGACCGTAAGAAATCCCTTGATCATGATCAACGCGCCGGCCAGGTTGATGCAGGTTCCTCCAATCATCCTGGTGGAATTGCGGATTTCCAGCGTCCCAAAGTTCCTGACGTTGGGGATTTCCCAATTGTGTGAACCTGGAAGGATAAGGACGCGACCTGCCTCGATCGTCAGGCTGGGCGCGACGATTCCCGTGTTGCGGAACGTCAGGACCTGCGCTCCGTGGACAAGCGGTGAGGGGAAATAGGCTAACGCGCCATCGAGTTCGATTTCACCCGTGCTCGGATTCGAGGCAAAGGTTCCCGTGGCCGCGGCATCAAGTCTTAATTTTCCAGGGCCCGAAATGCTTCCCGCAGTCTGGTTCAACTCTCCCCCGGTAACCCGGAACTCGGAAGAAGCTGCGACTGTTATCGAGCCGCTCGTTGTGAATGTGGAATTCAGGTTGAATTGAGAGACATACAGACCGGGGTAAAAACCCCCGGTTGAAATTACGATGGTGCCGCTGTTCACATGCGCCGCGCCAGACTTCTCGATGTGCAGAAATGTGACGTTCATCGTTCCCTGGTTGTCCAATGCCGCGTAGAGGTACGAGTTCCACAGGTTGACGTCCACGGAGGAAATGATGCCGGTGGGGCTGTTGGTGAGAACCCCGGTGACGACCGTCAATTCCCTGTGGAAAGTCCCTTCCATGTACTTGATCAACCCATGATTGGTGAAGCCGTTGCTCACGCTCAGGGCGCGCTTCAGCGTAATGGTCGAAGTGGTCGTGGTCACCAGTGGACAGGTCATGCTGCATGATCCGTCGGAAATGATCTGCCCGGAAAGGGTGACGATGCCCGCTCCGGACAGTGTGGCGGAGTCCAGTTGAACAACATCATTGACGCCGACGGTGATTCCCTGGCTTGTCGACAGTGTCACCCCGTTTACCTGGAGTACGCGAACGCCGAATTCACCCCCCAGGGTGAGCGAGCGGATTGTCACATCCGAGGTAATGGTCACCGTGAAGTCTTCGGGAAGTTCAATGAACGCCCGGTCGAGAGGGCCCGGCACCTGGCCAGTCTCCCAGTTGGAGGCTTCGGCCCAGTCCCCGCCGGCCGCGTTGATCCACCGGATGCTGGCCGCCCGGGCAGGCACAGCCAGAAACCCCACCAGAAGCACGGCAGGCAGGAATACCCGAGCGAAGCCGGTTGACAAGCGCATTGTTGGCCTTCCTTCCGAATTGTGCGTAATCCAGGAATGCAGACAATTCCGGGCTCCGGAGATGCCGGTCCCACTCAGACGTCACCCACCGCTCCCGCCAGGTCAGGAAAGGCGGTCAGCGAGAGTGGGTTTACTAGCCAACGCGGGAAAGCGCCGGAATGGGGGTCAGGGATGTACAAAAAGGAAGAAATTAACCAAAAAAATAATATGGATGTCTATATTCTCATGTGAATAAACAACGTGGCACTGGGTTGCTGGACTAGTTTCACGCCGGAGCCGAATCCTCGACCAGTTCCCGGTGCAACGCGGCCACCGCCGTCGGTATCGAGGCACGATCGACCAGCAGGGTGATCGAGGTCGTACCGGAGCTCAGCGATCGGGCCTGAACGCCCGCCCGGGCCAGGCAATCGACAATTCGTCGGGCCAGCGGTCCGGCCTGGATGACGCCGCTGGTCACGACCGAGACGCTGCCGACATCCTCGTCGCGCTGAGTCTGTCCGCCGGCCGCGCTGGCCATCGCTTCGATCTGATCAAAGCCACGCCGGTTCTCCGGCAGATCCGGTGCCAGGAACGACAGCCCGTGAGTCCCCGAACCGTCCACATCGTCATGCAGTCCCGAAAGATCGAGACCGAGGCTGATCAGCCGGCCCAGGAATTCCGCCAGGCCCGCCATGTCGAGTCGCAGGCCCCCGATTCGAAATTCGATGAGTCGATCGTTGGCGGTGACGCCGGTGATACCCATTTGTTCCATGTCGGAATGGCCCTCGACGCGGGTACCGGAATGGTCCCGCAGGCTGTTGAGGATGACGATCGGCATTTGAAACTTGCGTCCCAGCTCGACGGCACGCACGTTGATGACGCCGGCCCCGCGGCTGGAGAACTCGAGCATGGTATCGAAATCGAGGCGACGGATGTGACGCGCCTGTGGCACGAGAAGGGGATCGGCGGTCATGACGCCATCCACGTCGGTCCAGATGTGACACTCGGCCGCCCGGAAGGCGATGGCCAGGGCCACGGCCGACGTGTCGGAGCCACCACGTCCCAGCGTGGTCACTTCTTTTTCGGGACTGACCCCCTGGAATCCGGCCACGATGACGACGCGTCCCTTGTCCAGTTCCTGGCGAATCCGAATCGGCTTGATATCGACGATCCGGGCGCGACCGTGGCCCGAGTCGGTGATGATGCCGCTCTGGCTTCCGGTGAATGACACAGCCGGGCAGCCGATGGCATTGAGGGCCATCGAGAGAAGAGCCATTGAAA
The DNA here is from genome assembly GCA_034440375.1 of Candidatus Eiseniibacteriota bacterium. GTDB lineage: Bacteria > Eisenbacteria > RBG-16-71-46 > JABDJR01 > JAWXBZ01 > JAWXBZ01. The sequence continues at coordinate 4,709 of JAWXBZ010000044.1, read as the reverse complement.
TCCGCTCCCCGGCCGAGAGAAGCATGTCCATCTCGCGGCGGTGCGGGTTGTCGGAAATCCTGGCGGCCAGTCCCAGCAACTCATCGGTCGTGTCGCCCATCGCGGAAACCACGATGACCAGATCGTGTCCCCGGGATCGCAGGACAGCCAGGCGCCCGGCCACGGCCTGGATGCGCTCGGGCGAGCCAACCGATGTTCCACCGAATTTGTGTATTTGGAGTGCCATGCCGGCGCATGATATCTGCTTGACAGTGCCGGCGGGAGCCGATATCTTCCTCCACCGGTTTCGACTTGAAGATCGGTCGGCGCCGTTCCGAGGCGGAAGTAGCTCAGCCCGGTAGAGCTCCACCTTGCCAAGGTGGTTGTCGCGGGTTCGAATCCCGTCTTCCGCTCCATTACACCTTCAGGGGCCCCGGTTCGCCGGGGCCCTTTTCGATCACCCGGAGGGCCCATGACGACAATTGTTCCTGCCCTTCCGGGAGCCCCGCGCGGCCGCCAGGCCCGCCGCTAGCACCAACGCCGCCGGCATCCGCGCCCCGGCTCCCCGGTCCGTCACCGATCTCTCGACACACTCACGGGATCATGCCGTGCGCTCCGGGCGAAACCTGGCCCGTCGGGCGACTTACGGCCAGCCGGCCTCCGTTCGATTGTCCGAAAGGCTCGACCAACATGAATATCACGACTCTCGCATCCCTCGGATGGGACGCCTTTTTCGATGGCCAGATGGATTCCCATGCCACCGATGACTTAGCACCGGCCCGCGTCGCGGACGAGCAGCGCGGCCACTACCAGTTGCTGAACGAAACGGGCCGCTGGGCGGCCACGCTCGCCGGCCGCCTCCTCCACGAAATCGATCAGTCTCTTGCCCTGCGACCCACCGTGGGGGATTGGATCCTGGCCCGATTTCCGGCTGATCCGGCTGGCGGGGCGGCCGTGATTCATCACGTCCTGAATCGACGAACCGCATTCTCCCGACAGGCGCCGGGTCGGCGAACGGTCGAGCAGATCGTGGCCGCGAACGTCGACACCGTCTTCCTGGTTCAATCGCTCAATCGTGATCTGAATTGTCGCCGACTCGAGCGATACCTGACGCTGCTGTGGGAAAGCGGTGCCGAACCGGTCATCGTGCTGTCCAAGCTCGATCTCCAGCCGGAGGCGGACGAGACGGAAGCCCAGGTTCGTTCCGTCGCCCGGGGCGTGGCCGTGCTTCGCACCAGCGCCGTGTTGCCGGGCGGCATGGATTCCCTCTCGCCGTATCTCGTGCCCGGACGTACCGTGGCCCTGGTCGGCTCCTCCGGGGTCGGGAAGTCGACGATTCTGAATCAACTGGCCGGCCGTGAAGTGGCACGGGTCAAGGCCATCCGTGACGACGACCGGGGTCGTCACACCACCACGTCGCGCCAGCTCGTCGTGCTTCCCGGCGGGGCAATCCTGCTCGACACGCCCGGGATGCGAACCGTCCTCCTCTGGGAAGGTGCCGACGGCCTTGAACAGACATTTGCTGACCTGGAGGCACTGGCCGGCGAGTGCCGTTTCCGCGATTGCGCCCACGAAGCAGAGCCCGGTTGCGCCGTGCGCGCCGCCCTCGAAGCCGGAACGCTCGACGCCGGTCGGTTCCAGAGCTATCGCAAGCTGGAGCGGGAAGTCCGCCATCATGAGGCGCGGACGAACATCCAGGCCCGTCTGGCGGAACAGCACCGGTGGAAGCAGATCCACCGCGAGGCCCGCCGCCGGCCGGACAAGCGATCGATATGAGTTGAGGTGCGCCCGGTCGATCCGGGCGCACCTAGAGAACTCAATCGTCAGCGAATAATGATGAGCTTTCGCACGAGGGTATCTTTCTCAGCCTTCAAATGCACGAAGTAGATCCCGCCGGCCAGATCGCGCCCCGCATCGTCACGGCCATCCCAGGCGAGTTCGTGGCGGCCCGCGTCGAGATCGTCGTTGGCAAGAACACGGACCTGCCGTCCGAGCGCATCGAATATCGTGATGGTTGTCGGCCCGGGCGTCGTCCGCTCGAAACGGATGGTTGTCACATCGCGGAAGGAGGAGGGGTCGGCGGCCAGCCGGATCACCCCCCGGCCTTCATCATCCTGTGGTGAACCGTCGGTCTCGTTCGATGCCTTCTCTTTCGGGCCACGCCCCGGTTTGTCGGAGTAGATTTCGTAAACGGTTCCGTGCGTCAGCGACACCACATAGAGATGACCGTTGGGGCCGGTCTGAATGTCCGTTCCCACGCCGAAGCCCGTGCCGATCAGCAGACTCTCGCTTTCCTTGATGTCGAATTTGTGGTCGTTGTCGGCCACACGATCGGCCAGCCGCGGGTCCTCCGAGGCGATCGAACGGCGGTTGCCATTCAACTTGAATCGGAACAGGTAACCGTCCTCCAGGAACGGCCGCGAAGCGGCCACGAAGAGGTCGCCGGCGAACTGCGGACCCAGGCCCCGACCCCGGAGGAATCCGATACCGCCGGGAGCCACCGCATACTTCCAGCTGAATTCCGGCTCGTCGTAGTGCGAGCCCGGCAGCATGAACAGGCGCGAGAGCGCCTCCCCGGGTGTATCGGCGATGTTGAGGGGCGACCATCGCACCTGCTGGAGGCCGAAATAGGTGCGGTTGGTGACCGGGTCGACCGTGACGGAGTCCGTCTCGATGGCCTTGAACTGCGCCACCCGCCCGGACGGACCAATCAACTGGATCCAGCCGCCGTTGGCTCCCCGTTCGATCCGGTCGAGTTCATCGAACGAGTCGTCCCCGTGGATCTGAGCCCACAGGTGGCCCGATTCCGGGTCGAAGTCGAGGCCAAACGTGTTCCGAATGCCGTACGCGAAGATCTTCTGAACATTTGCACCGACAGGGCCGCCCATGGCCGCCCCGGCCGCAAAGAAAGGATTGTCGACGGGTGTCGTACCGTCGGCATTCAGCCGGAGCACGACGCCGGTCAAATGGGCGTCATCCGGCTCCGGCCCGCCGAACTGGTCATCGCCCAGGCCCGGCCCGATCGGACCGTTTACCAGATTCTGCAACTGGCCACGCCGGCCATTGTCGCCGATCACGAGGTACAGCTTGTCGTCGGGTCCGAATCTCAGCACACCGCCGTTATGGTTGCCGCCCTCGCGCGTTTCGCGCGGGGGATTCGGAGGCTGCAGCGCCCTCAGGTGGGCGATATTCCGATCGAACACGAGATTCGAACCATTCCAGAGATACCGGTCAACGCGGTTGCCAAGCAGTGGCGTGCCGTCGAGCGCGTCCGTGTCGCCGCCCGTCGTGCTCTCCGTCCAGAAAAGGAAGACGGCGGGGTTGTTCTCAAAATCTGGATGCAGCGCGATCCCGAGAAGGCCCCGTTCGGAGCCGAAGTTGACCGCCAGATCCAGGACGGTCGATAGGATGCCCCCCGTCACCCGCTGAACCTTGCCGGTGTTCTTCTCGAGCACGAGCATGTCATCGGTGTCGATAAAGGCCATGCTGATGGGCGTGACCAGCCCATCGACCGCGGTACGAACCGCCAGATGCTTGTCAAGCATGACCGGGCCGGCCTCCGCGCCTCCCGGCCCGCTGGCTGCCGCGAATAGTCCGAGAAGAAGTGTGGCGGACGTTTTGGGCCAGTACGAAGGTAGTGATGCGGGCTTCCAGAGTCGGGTGTTTTTCATTGGACGAGCCTCGATGCCGACCAGGTGAAGTGCGGTCGCGACGGGGTCGGTGCCGCCGCCGCGCCAATTTCGGCGCCTCGGTTGAGTGCGCCGTGAACGGGGAAAATTTGGGACAGGGAGTTTCAATCCTCACGCGAGTGCAAGTAGTGGGCCCGGGAGAAAGAGAAATGGGGATCGGCCGGCAACGGGGCTATTAATGCGAAAAGGATCGACTTTGATTCATACTATGAGTATGATAGACTCATCACATGAGTAAGAGAATGCAGGTCCTCATGGATGACGCTGAATTTCGAGACATTCAGCGGGTCGCACGTGAGAAGAAGATGACGGTTGCCGAGTGGGTTCGTCAGGTGCTGCGGGCGGCACGCCGTCAAGAGCCTCGGGCGCGCAGTGAAAAGCGATTCGACGTCGTGCGTGAGGCCGCATGCCATTCATTCCCCACGGGCGACATCGGCCCGATGCTCTCCGAAATTGAGGGGGGATATCTGGACGATGGGGATTCATGATCCTCGTCGATTCCAACGTGATCATGTACCTGGTGGGGGCCCCACACCCGCACAAGCTTCCGGCGCAACGGCAACTCGAATCGGCCATGACGGCACGCGAACGGCTGGTCACCGACGCCGAAGTACTTCAGGAGATTCTCCATCGCTACACCGCCATCAACCGGCGGGAGGCCATCCAGCCGGCATTCGACGCGCTGCTGGGTGTTGTCGAGGAAGTCTTTCCGGTCACCCTGGAGGAGGTCCTACGCGCAAGGACGATCACCCTGGGTCACCCGCGCCTGTCGGCCCGCGACGCCTTGCACCTTGCGATCATGGAATCTCACGGGATCACCCGAATCATGAGTTTCGACCGGGCCTTTGACGGATTTCCGGGAGTTCGACGAATCGGGGATTAGCCCCCTCGGTGGATTCCTCCAGCCTGGATCAAGCTCGATCCTAGCTACTCGTCTTCCCCATCGTCATCGTCGCCTTCGTCCTCATCATCGTCGTCACCCTCGTCCTCATCCTCATCTTCATCCTCGTTGTCAGACTCGATTTTCATGACGGCGCCGTC
>JAWXBZ010000043.1:0-7136 GCA_034440375.1 Candidatus Eiseniibacteriota bacterium | reverse complement strand
CGCCACGGGCCATGTGCCACGACTTCACCTGGTTCGCTCGATGTCGGAGGAGCCCGGCTTCGAACCGTACGTGGCGGACACGACGGCCCGGGCCCGGGCGCCGATCGCGGCCGGCATTCTTGATTATGCCCGGCGCGGCATGTGGGACGTGGTCAACGGAGGCGAGGGCACCGGCCGCCGCGCCCAGGTCGACAGCATCGAGGTGGCCGGCAAGACCGGTTCGGCGCAGCATTCCGGCGAGGGGCCATCCCATGCTCTCTTCATCGCCTTCGCGCCCATGGTCCAGCCCGAGATCGCGGTCGCGGTCATTCTCGAGGCGCGGGGCGGGGGAGGCGCGGTCGCCGCCCCCGTGGCGCAGAAGGTCCTCGACCACTACTTTCACCCGGAGCGCTATCTGCCGAAACCGGATTCGTTGGCGGTTGATTCCACTGTCGCGGTGATCGATACGGCGATCGTGGCCTCGTCGTCGGCACCGGACAGCCTCTTTCCGGAGGGCGATTGAGTACGGTGCGACCGCGGCTTCCCGGCCGCACCTTTGACTGGCCGATCCTGCTGATCAGCCTGACGCTCGTCATCTTCGGCGTGGCCATGGTCTACAGCGCGTCCCATGTTCCGTCTTCGCCGGGCCGCCTGGACCTGTGGCGCTCACAGGTCCTATGGGCGGTGCTTGGCATCCTGGTGGCCACGGTGGCGGTCATCGTGCCGCATCGCATCTTCGAAACCTTCGCTCACCTGCTGTATGCCGGGAGCCTCATCACGCTCCTCCTGGTGCCGATCATTGGGGTCTCCGAGTACGGCGCCCGGCGCTGGCTGGACCTGGGCGGCATCAATTTTCAACCTTCCGAGCCGGCCAAGATTCTGACGGTGATGATGCTGGCCCGTTACCTCGACCGGCGCCGGCTCGATCTGACCCGCCCGGGCGAGGTGCTCGGGGCCGTGGCCATCATGTTCGCGCCGTTCATCCTGATCCTGCGCCAACCCGATCTTGGCACCTCGCTCTCCCTGCCGGTGGCCACGGCGGCCATGCTCTACTGGGCCGGCCTCCCGGCCGGCATCCTCCTCCTGTTCGTCACGCCGGTCATCAGCATGATCACCTCGCTCTGGCTCTGGATCTGGATACCCTACATCCTTGGCCTGTTCGGCCTGCTCCGCGCCTTCCAGGTGCGTCGGGCGATCCTGGTCGGTGTCATCCTGGTGAATGTGAGCATCGGACTGGCCACTCCACAAATCTGGAATCAGATGAAGCCATACCAGCGAGAACGGCTCAGGACGTTCATCGATCCGAACCGCGATCGTTCCGGTTCCGGTTACCAGATCATCCAGTCGCGCATTGCCATCGGTTCCGGCGGCTTCTGGGGCAAGGGATACATGGAGGGAACGCAGAAGGCGCTGGCATTTCTGCCAATGCAGCACACCGATTTCATCTATTCCGTGGTGGGGGAGGAGTTCGGCTTTGTCGGGACGGCGCTTGTCCTCCTGTTGCTGGGTAGTCTTATCATTCGGGGTTACTGGCTGGCGGGCCGCGCCCGCAATCGTTTCGGCAGCCTGCTCGCCATCGGCATCGCCACGACGCTGTTGTTTCACACGCTGGTCAATACCGCCATGACCGCCGGCATCGCCCCGGTCACCGGGATACCCCTGCCGTTCATCAGCTACGGGGGCACGTTCATGATCACCTGCCTCTTCCAGGTGGGGCTGTTGCTCAACGTGGCGGTTCGGCGGAATGAGTATTGAGGGGGAGATCGCGATGAATGACACGACCTTGCGTTTTCCGAGTGGTGTGATGAAAACGACGTTGGCGCTTCTCCTGGCGTTGACCATTACGATGGGTGCGCCGCTTCCCGGCCAGGCTTGCTGCGTGGCGAACTTCGCCGACCAGCCGGTGCGAATCGCCGGCCAGGAAGTGCTGATCGTCTGGGACGCCGAGACTGGCACCGAGCATTTCGTCCGGCGTGCGAACTTCCGGGCAGGCCAGGCGACGGAGTCTTTCGGCTTCCTCGTGCCGACACCGAAGGGGGGCCTGTGGAAACTGGAATCAGCCTGCTGAATAGAGCGGCAAGAGCACGCTGGGTGGCGGTTGCTCTATTGGCTACGGCGGTAGGATGCGAGTCCCTGACAAGAGTTCATCAGGCTCCTCGGCCCACATTTGATGAGATTCAGGCAGCGCCCGAGACTCTGCTTGTCCGGGGACGACCCACTGTACGCCATGGTCAGCGTTAGGAACGAAACTGCGAGCATTGGACCCCTCAAGCGGCCAGAAGTTGTAACCTACGTTCTTGTGGGGACCTACGATGGGACGGGCCTCCCGGACAGCCTTGACGTCTGCCAAGTGTACCTCGCAGGGAGTCGGACATTCTGGTCGACGGATATCACTGATGCCGAGTATGAAAAGGGGGAAGAATTCCCCCCCGGGCCGGCGGGAACTGCAGTGCCAGGCACTCGACTCGTCCGTTGACTTGCCATGCTTATTTGTGAAGTCGACGATATCGAGTAGAATAAGACCATGAAGATCCGCGTCTACACGGACACCTCGGTCCTTGGTGGCTGCGAGGACGAGGAGTTTGCCGAATATTCGATTCGGCTGATGGAGGCCTTCGTAACAGGCGAACGTGTCCTCGTCTTATCGAACCTGACGGTGCAAGAACTGGCCGCGGCGCCAGCCGACGTCCGCAGGCGACTTGCCGCCATACCTGAGGCGCACATCGAAGCACTCCAACTCGATGCCGAGGCCAGGGAGCTTGCGGAAACCTACATTGCCGCCGGAGTGCTCGCGGCATCGATGCGGGCGGATGCCCAGCACATCGCCATCGCTACCATGGCCCGCGTCGACGTCCTGGTGAGTTGGAACTTCAAGCACATCGTCAATCTGCAACGGATCCACGGCTACAACTCCGTGAATCTGCGCAAGGGTTACCCCATGATTGAAATACGGACCCCGCGTGAGGTGCTTTCCGATGAGTAAGCCCGAGAAAAAGTTTGATGCCGTCGCGATGATGCGATCGGCCCGGGACAAGATCTCCTCTGAGATCGAGGGGATGACATTGGAGGAAGAGTTGAAGTGGCTCGCATCGCAGGAGCTCGATGATCTGTTCTTGAGGCGCCTTCGAGAGCGGGCTGCCCAACAAGCTCCCGCAGCGGACCAACATCCGGCCGGTCGCTGATCGCCAAGAGCACTCGGCCGCTCCCTTGACGACCTCACCCCCCTCATCGCACCCTCGATGCCGCCCACCCCGCACGGACTCCCCGTCCGAAGGGATGCTCCGCCTTGTCCTTTCTGCTCAGGCGACTTCGCGATGTCGATGCCTTCTTCTTTCCGGCCACCTGCCTTCTCTGCGGTGATCTCCGCCGGAGTTCGCGCCTGATTCTGGTCTGCCCCTCCTGCCGTCGGTTGTTGCGACCGGTCGACGGTGTCACCTGCCTCCTCTGCCGTTCGCAGAATCGGGAAGGGGAGGGCTTTGCCGCGGGTCGCTCCTGTCGTGACGATGCCCATCAGGACTTTCACGTACACGCCGCCGTCCAGATGGTTGATCCGGCGGACCAGATCGTTCATGCGCTGAAGTTCAAGGACCGCCCGGAGCTGGGGATGACGATGGCGCTGCTCATGGCACGGCGGTTGCGGCGTTCGGGCGCCGACCAGTGGGATCTGGTGACCCCGCTACCGCTTCACAAGACACGGGAGAGGGAGCGGGGCTACAACCAGGGGCTGATGCTGGCCTTGCCATTGGCCCGGCGGCTCAAGGCCCGGCTCGAGCCGCGCCTGTTGACGCGCAGTCGCTCGACCGGCCGGCAGGCCGATCTTGACTATGCCGCGAGGGCCGCCAACGTGGCCGGGGCTTTCCGGGTTCGGGATCGCCGCCGGGCCAGTGACCGGTCGCTGCTCGCTGGAAAACGGGTTCTCTTGGTCGATGACGTGGCCACGACCGGTCACACCCTTGTCCAGGCGATCGAGTCCTTCCGGTCGTGCGGCGTGGCCGCCACATCGGCAGCCGTTTTCGCCCTGGCATGACGGGCGGGGGGCCGGTTGAGTCCGGGATACGCCTGTGATAGCTTCAAGCGCTTGGAACGTGCTGGGTTATGACCCGCCGGCCTCACTTGCGAGACGCTCGCGGCCGTTTCCAGCGGGGGATGACATGACTTCTTCGCGCCTCCCCGCGCCGGGCCGCTCGCCATAGGAATTTCGGGACGCCACATGAATTTCGTCAAGAGCGGAGCGGTGCGCTCGCTTCTTCCGCTCGTCGCCAAGCCAGGCCGCTATGCAGGGCCGTTGACTTCGGCGAATCCGGGCCGGTTTGCCACGGCCAGGATTCGCGTGGCGGTCCTGCATCCGGATCATTTCGAAACGGGCCTGACCCACGAGGTGACGCGCGCCTCCTTCCGCGCCATCGAATCGATCTCCGGCGTCGCCGCCGACATGGTCTTCCTCCCTTGGTCCGACCTTGATGACCGCCTGTCGGCGCATCACGCCGCGCCCTGGGGAATCGAATCCGGCGCGCCGCTCGATGCGTTCGATCTCCTGTTGTTCACGCCGGCCACGGCGCTGCAGTACGTGCACCTGCCACGGCTCCTGGCTCGCGCGGGTATCCGGCCGGACTGGCAACGTCGGGCTGAAGCCGGTGATGGCGGGACCGTTCCCCTCGTGGCCGCCATCGGGCCACTCATGGCCAATCCGCTGCCGTTGGCCGACCTGGTTGATTGCGTGTTCCTTGGCGAACCGGAGGGGGGGCTGCCGCAAGTTGCGCGGGCGCTCGTATCCCTGTGCGCCGAGGGTGCCGGCTCCATGAATTCCGTGACTCGTCGGGAAGAGCGACTCGCCGCCATCGAGTCCCTTCCCGGCGTGGCACGGACTGATCGTGATTTCTCGGCGATCGCGCCGGCGCTGGCATCGGAGTCGATGCTCGCGCTCACGGATCCCCTGATCCTGCCGCTGGTTGAGGCGTCCGGCGAAGGTCTTCGCCTGGCGATCCGTGTCGGCGATTGCGGCGAGACATTCCGTCATGTCTGGCGTCCCGCGGCATCGGCCTGGGTGCGCTCGGCGGACGAGGCGCTGGCCTCGGTCGATCGCGTTCTCAAGGAGACGGGCCTCGAACGGATCGACCTGGTCGGCGATGCGCCGCGCCTTCATCCGGCGCTCCAGCCGCTGGTCGAATCGATCAACCGGCGCTTTCCCGGGGTTCGGATCGGGCTGGATGATTTCGGGCTCTCGGAGCCTCGCCCGGCGCTGGCCCGCGAGATCCTGCGCGGCAAGCGCGGGCCCGTCGTGATGAGCCCCTGGGCCGCGACGGAACGGCTGCGGGCAACGCTGGGCTTAAGCGGTACGAACGACATGCTGGTCGAGGCGGCGGCCACGGCACTGCGGGGCGGCGCCATCCCGATCACGTTCCGTTTCGGGATCGGCTGGCCGGGCGAGACCGATGCGGATCGGGCCGGGATTGTTCAGTTGATGAGGCGGGTCCGTTCGGAGGCGGTTGGCGCCCAGCCGACGCGATTCGTGATTGAGCTCCTGCCGTTCATTCCGCAGCCGGGTTCCACGCTCTCGGGGGCGATGCCGTTTGGCGGTCTCGATCTCGCCCGCGTGGCCGGTGAGCTGACGGCGTCACTCGAGGCGATCGGTCCCTGCCAGGTGCGAACGCCGCCGGCCGATCTCGTGGCCATCGAGGCGTATCTCACGAATGGTGGGCGAGAGGTGGGCGCGGCGTTGATCCGGGCTGCCGAAGCCGGCGCCACGACTCCCGATCCGATCCACCCGTGGCAGGGGGAACCCTGGGTGACGGCGTTTCCGGCGATCTTCGAGAACGGCGGCACGGTGAGCTCTGCCGCGACGCCCGGCATGTCGTTTGCGCTCGCGCCGCCGGTCGTCATGACCGACACGCCCGATCGACGCGAGTCGTCCACCGGCGACGCCCCGACCATCGCGACCTCCGACGATCCCGCCGGTTACGGCCGCAAGTCGCGCCGAAAAGGCCCGGTGTCGGCCCGACCGGCGTCCCGCTATCGACTCCGCTTCGCCAAGACGGCGCTTCTCACCACCACATCTCACCTGGATGTCGGGCGAATGTTCGAGCGGGCTCTGCGCCGCCTGGAGCGCAGCCGCATGGCCTGGCACAATAAGTCGGTCAAGCTGTCGTTCGGCCCGCCGCTTCCCCTGGGGTGGACCAGCGAGGACGAGTATGTCGATCTGCAGTTCGCGGACGACGTGCCCGAATCGATGCCGGCGGCGATCGGCGAGGTTCTGAACGACGGACTGCTGTTTCTCGAGGTGTCACCGATCCGGTCCTCCGTCGAAAGCCTGGCTCACGCCATCGATCGTGCGCACTACATGATCGACTTCGGTCCCGAATTTCTGGAGTCGTCCGCAGGCCGCGATCACGCCGATTGGCAGCGTCGTCTGACCGACGGCGTTGCCCGCATCAAGCTGGCCCGGGAGATCCTGGTCCGAAAGAAACCCGAAGACGAGATCCCCCAGGTCGATGTCCGGCCGGGCGTTCTCGCCGCCCTTCTGTCGCCGGGCGAGGGGCCCGTATCACAACTTCATCTTCACCTGACTCTGGGGGTGCCCGGCAGCGTCCGACCCGAGGCTCTGCTGCCGCACCTTCTTGCCGACGATCACCTCGAGGCGCGCCTCGCGCGCATCCACCGCCGATCGCTTCGCATTGCCGGGGCCGGGCGCGAGTGGACTCCGCTGGAAGTGGTGGAGCTCGATTTCCCGTGGTGGCGCGAGTCGCCGCGGCGTTCGGCGGCCGGGGGGCCCCGTGCGTAGAGACATCGTAGTCAATGCCGATCCCAACGAAACTCGGATCGCCATTCTGGAAGAGAAGCAGCTCGTGGAATTCCTGGTGGAACGCCCCGGCGAGCGGCGCATCGTGGGAGACATCTACAAAGGAAGGGTCAATGCCGTCCTGCCGGGCATGCAGGCGGCATTCGTCGACCTGGGGCTGGCCCGCACGGCCTTCCTCCATGCGTCCGATCTGGCCGAGGGCATTTTCCAGGAGGAGGTCGATCTCGACGCTGACGACGACCCATCCGACAACTGGCTCGAGGACGACGCCGAGGAAGAGGGCGAGGAGTCCGAGGCCTCCGAGGATGGCGAGGGTGCGGACTCGGCAGCACCACGCGAGGATCGTCGGGGCGGCCGGGGT
>JAWXBZ010000042.1:0-18690 GCA_034440375.1 Candidatus Eiseniibacteriota bacterium | reverse complement strand
CAGCCCCTCCGGCGTCGGCTACGACATTGCCTGCGGCAACAAGGCGGTGCTGACGGATCTGCCGGCGGCGGAAGTTCGACGCAACATCTCAATGATCATGGATGACATCTGGAAGCGCCTCTCGTTTGGCATGGGGCAGAAGAACGATCAGCGGGTCGATCATGAGCTTTTCGACGATCCGACCTGGTCGATGGCGGCGGTGGCTCCACTCAAGAAAACGGCGCGCGAGCAGCTCGGAACCATCGGGTCGGGTAATCACTACGTCGACCTGTTCGAGGACGAACTGGGTCGGACCTGGATCGGCGTCCACTTCGGTTCGCGCGGGTTGGGGCACAAGACGGCCACGTTTTTTCTGAAGGCGGGCGGGGCGAAGGATGGCATGGACGTGGACCCGCTGCTCCTGCCGGTGAATTCCGATCTCGGGACAGACTACCTGGCCTGCATGAACCTGGCTGGGCGATATGCCTACGCCGGGCGCGATTGGGTCTGCGCGGAATTGGCCCGCATGCTCGGTGCCGGGATCGTGGACGAGGTGCACAACCATCACAATTTTGCCTGGCGCGAGCGGCATGAGGGGCGGGATCTCTGGGTCGTGAGGAAGGGGGCCACACCGGCCTTTCCGGGGCAAAGGGGATTCGTGGGAGGATCGATGGGGGACATCTCCGTGATTCTTGAGGGGGTCGAATCCGACGAGGGGAAGCATTCTCTCTACTCCACCGTGCATGGCGCGGGGCGGGTCATGAGCCGGACGGCGGCCCGCGGCAAGATTAACTGGCGGACGGGGGAATCGCTGTCGCCGGGGGCGATCTCGAGGGAGATGATGATGGCCTGGATCCGGCGCGAGGGCGTGGAATTGCGCGGGGCGGGCACCGACGAATCGCCGCACTGCTACAAGCGGCTGCCCGAAGTCCTGGCGCACCATGCCGCCAGCGTCCGCATCCTCCACACGCTGACGCCGATCGGCGTGGCGATGGCGGGGGAAGACGTGGTGGATCCGTACAAGGATTGAGGGTGGGGTGGGGATCCGAACAGAACTGGTAGGCTGACGGCATCGCAGGAGCACCAGTCGACGTTTCTCAGGAACGGGGAACCCCATGACAGCACCGGCCCGCGGCCCATTCGACGTCAACCTCACTCCCCAGCCCTCAAACGTCGAAAACCCCGACCCAACGCTCGGTCGGATGACCATCGCCAAGACCTATGCGGAGTGACATGAAAGGCGCCCCATCGAGCGTCGCCCCGCCGGGGGCATCGAGGATGTGCCGCCTCAACGCATGAGCAACGATACCGGGTCCGGCTTACCTCCCCTCGTCGGCCTCGACGACCGCATCATTCTCTTCGACGGCGTCTGCAATCTCTGCAACGGTTCAGTGCAGTTCCTTCTTCGATTCGATCGCCGCCGGGCGTTTCGACTTGCGGCCATCCAATCGCCGGAGGGTCAGGCCATCATGAAATGGTTCGGGTTTTCAACCGGCATGTCGGGGACGATGCTGCTGGTCGAAGGTGGGCGGGTATCGACGCGATCGACGGCGGTCCTGCGCATTGCCTCGCGACTGCCGTTCCCCTGGTGGCTGTCAGGGATTGGTTGGATTGTGCCGCGCATCGTGCGGGATTGGGCCTACGACATCGTGGCACGGAATCGTTACCGGTGGTTTGGCCGGCGGGAGACCTGCCTGGTGCCGGGGCCGGAGCATGAGGGGCGGTTTCTGGATACGTCGCGGCTGGACGATTGAGTTGCGAGCGATCCCTACCGCGTCGGAGCGATCAGCTTGACTGTTGGAAAGTAAGTGCGAAATCGGGCGGCATCGCGCGTCAACAGACGGTAGCCGCCAATGGCGGCGTGGGCTCCGATGTAGAAATCGGGGAGCGGCGTCGTTCGAATCCCCTTTTGTCGTCGGTACTTCAGGAAACACTTGCCGGCCAGGAAACCGGCTTCCCAGGGGAGCCCCTCCCGGCGAAAGTTTCCAGGCGGAAGGGCGGCTTCGAGAGCCTCGATGGTTTTGAAGCCAATGGACACTTCGGCATAGATGATGGGATTGATGACCAGTTCCGATTCGTCGGCGCATTGCTCAAGTGCCCCGGTTGACCACGCACCCCAGGTGGGATCCGATGTCACGATATCCAGGATGACATTGCTGTCGACCAGGATGGGAGTCATCGCTTGCGGGTCAACGCCATAATTTCGTCGGTTGTCATCCGGACCGTGGCCCGCCCTCGCATCTGCTCGACGAGCCGGCGGCCCCGGCCGCGGTCACTGTTCGTCACCTTGCGAATGCGGACGGTCGACCCATCGACCTCGAAGGTCACATCGGTGTCCGGGAGCAGTCCCAGTTTCTTGCGGATCGACAGGGGAATTGTTACCTGACCCTTGCTGGTAATACGCATCATGTCCTCCTTGTAAGAATTCTACCAGTAAGACTCTTACTTGTCCAGACTGAGTTCCGCGGCTGGCGGGCCACTTTTTCACAAAACCCGCCTCGGGTAAGCTCATAAGCGGTGACGTCATCGTCACGAGCCCTGGCACAGCGACAATCGTGAGGTCGGGCGGTGGATTCAAGGCAGGAGACACCGTCTGGATGCTCGTCTATCGAGGTGAAGGGGCATTTGACGTCTGGTACAAGGGGGAGATTCATACTATTGAGGTTTTTGAAAAAGGTGAAAAGGTTCCTGCCTTCGGGTTGCCGGGCGATGACGGCCTTCCGGTGGCCATCGCAGAGCAACCGCCAATAAGTGAATGGTGGGTCAGGCTCAAGGCTTCAAGCGGCCAAATTGGGTGGATCCGCATCGGACTCGATGCTCAGATTGATGGTAGGGATGGGTGCGCCCCGTAGCGCTCCAGCTCCCACCCCCATACGAGAGACAAATCAAAAGGGGCGCCGGGAATAACCCCGACGCCCCTCTCTTCGATTCAAATCCGATGGCCGTTCCGATTATCTGATTGACCGGCCGCCGGGGTTTTTCAAATCCTAGAAATCGTCGCCGCCGCCGTAGCCGCCGCCGCCGTGGCTGGGCATGCCCGAGGGCTTGTCCTTGTCCGGCACTTCGGTGACGAGGGCTTCGGTGGTGAGCATGAGCGCCGCGATGGAGGCGGCGTTCTGCAGGGCGGAGCGGGTGACCTTGGTCGGGTCGATGATGCCGGCCTCGAACATGTCCACATACTCCTCGGTGTCGACGTTGAAGCCGACGGTCTTCTTCTCGTGCTTCACCTTCTCGACGCCGACCGAGCCTTCGAGGCCGGCGTTGTTGACGAGGGTGCGGAGCGGCTCCTCGATGGCGCGGCAGACGATCTCGGCGCCGATCTTCTGGTCGCCGACGAGGGTCTCCATCATTTTCTTGATGGCGGGCACGCAACGAATGAGCGCGGTGCCGCCGCCGGCGACGATGCCTTCCTCGACCGCCGCACGGGTGGCGTGGAGGGCGTCCTCGACGCGAGCCTTCTTTTCCTTCATTTCAGTCTCGGTGGCGGCGCCGACATTGACGACGGCCACGCCGCCGGCCAGCTTCGCGAGGCGCTCCTGAAGCTTTTCGCGATCGTAGTCGGAGGTCGTATCCTCGATCTGCTTCTTGATCTGGTTGATGCGAGCCTTGATGTCGGCTTCCTTGCCGGCGCCCTTGATGATCGTGGTGTTGTCCTTGGTGATCGAGATGTTCTTGGCCTGGCCAAGATCCTTGATGGTGATGTTCTCGAGCTTGATGCCCAGGTCCTCGGTGATGACCTGGCCGCCGGTCAGGATGGCGATGTCCTGCAGCATGGCCTTGCGACGGTCACCGAAGCCCGGCGCCTTGACGGCGCAGACATTCAGCGTGCCGCGAAGCTTGTTGACCACGAGCGTGGCCAGTGCTTCACCCTCGACGTCCTCGGAAATGATGAGCAGCGGACGGCCAACCTTGGCGATTTGCTCGAGGAGCGGGAGCAGGTCCTTCATGTTGGAGATCTTCTTCTCATTGGACAGGATGTAGGCGCCTTCGAGATTGCACTCCATGCCGTCCTTGTCATTGATGAAGTAGGGCGAGAGGTAGCCGTTGTCGAACTGCATACCCTCGACAACTTCAAGAGTCGTCTCCATCGATTTGGCTTCCTCGACGGTGATCGTCCCTTCCTGGCCGACCTTGGAGAATGCCTCGGCGATGATCTTGCCGATGAACGAATCGCCGTTGGCGGAAATGGTGGCCACCTGTTCGATTTCAGTGGTCGAACCCTTCACGCTCTTCGACAGCTTCTTCAGCTCGGCGGTGACCGTCTCGACGGCCTTTTCGATGCCGCGCTTCAGGTCCATCGGGTTGGCGCCGGCGGTGACGTTCTTCAGGCCCTGCTTGAAAATGGCCTCGGCCAGGACCGTGGCGGTCGTCGTGCCGTCGCCGGCAACGTCGCTGGTCTTGCTGGCCACTTCACGCACCATCTGGGCGCCCATGTTCTGATACGGGGATTCGAGCTCGATCTCCTTGGCGACGGTGACGCCGTCCTTGGTGATCGTGGGCGAGCCCCACTTCTTGTCCAAAACGACATTGCGACCGCGCGGACCCATCGTCACCTTGACGGCCCTGGCGAGGATCTCCACGCCTTCGAGGATTGCGGCGCGGGCTTCTTCACGGAACAAGAGCTGCTTGGCAGCCATGTGTCAGACACTCCTTTTGTTAAGTAACGGCGCGATTGGTTCCGCGCCGACGTCAAATAATGACCTCAAATGGACGGTTGAACGGACCTGGAATCAGCCGACAATTCCGAGGATGTCGTCTTCGCGGAGGATGATGTACTCCAGGCCGTCGATCTTGACCTCGGTGCCGGAATACTTGCCCAGCAACACTTTGCTCCCCTTCACGACCTCCAGGGGGATCCGCTTGCCGTCGTCGCTCAAGCGACCCGGGCCGACGGCGATGACTTCGCCCTGCTGGGGCTTTTCCTTGGCGGTATCCGGGATGATGATGCCACCCCGCTTTTCCTCGGAGGCGTCGAGACGCTTGACCAGGATGCGGTCGGCGAGAGGCTGAACCTTCATTTCCGTAAGACTCCTTTCCAGTGATTCTGAACGAACTGTCCGAAATGTCGACCGTCCCGCCAGACGCGAGCCGAAGTCATTTGGGCAAGAGCTGCCCAATCTGGGCGTTTGGGGCATTTGATCCGCAGGGGACGCCAAAATGGCAATCGAAAAACGATTCTGTCGCGCTAACTCAATTAAATATAACGCGTTACAGCTTATTTTCGGTGTCCAACCCGACGTGTGAACCCCGTCGCGTCCGGCACCCCCTCTGACCGACTGGCACTCTACCTGTTCGAGTGCCAGAGTGTCCAGCGGGAACTGGATCGGCTTGACGGCGGTCCGTGTCCCGCCGATTCTAAGTGGCTGGTTCGCTCAAACGCCCCTTCGGAGGAAGCCATGGTCGGTTTGATCATTCGGTTCATCGTCATGACAGTTGCGGTGCTGATCGCCGGGTCGATCATTCCGGGGGTCAGGATCGATACGCTGCCCGGTGCCATTTTGGCCGCGGTAATTCTGAGCCTCCTGAACAGCTTCGTACGCCCGATACTGGTCCTGCTGACGCTGCCGATCAATTTGCTGACGCTCGGGCTCTTTACCCTTGTGATCAACGGCCTCCTGATGGCGGTAACGGCAAAATTCGTGAAGGAGTTTCATGTGGATGGCTTCGGCAGCGCCATCCTCGCCGCCCTGGTCGTGTCGATCGTGGCCACGCTCCTCAACTTCATGGTCGGAGACAAGAAAGAGAAGAAATGAAATCCAGACTCGGCATTCTGTTCGGCACGCTGACCGCGCTGGCGATTCTGATCACGCTGACCGGCTTCCAGGTCGGCGAGTATCCCGCTTTCAAGACCCCGCAAGCCCAGAAGAAGAAGCCATCGGGCCGGACGTACTACAAGGACCTCTCGGACACCGAAATTCGCAAGGTCATGAAGAAGATGTCGGCGGAGATCGGGGCCAAGTGCGATTACTGCCACAATACGAAGGACTACGCGAGCTTCGAGAAGGAGATGAAGATCTTTGCCCACTACAAGCTCGGGATGGTCGATTGGCTCAACAACAAGTATCGACCGGCCGGCGCGTCCTGGGAATACAGCTGCTACACCTGCCATCGTGGCAAGCTGAAAGAGATCCCCTCCTCGATGCCCCTCGGCGCAAAGCCCGGCCGCTAGTCGGAATAGCGGATTCGCCCGAGGAGTGGGGCGGTGAGAGGCGAGGCACCTCGCAACCGCTCGATGACCGCATCGCGAACCAGGACTCCGGTGTCCATCCGCTTCCTGGCCCGGAGGAAGGCGGTGAAGCCATCTCCGCCGGACGCCGTGAAGTTGTTCGTGACCAGCCGATAGCTGGCGTCCGGGTCGAGCGGCCTCTCGCCGACATGGACATCCGCGACGCGCCCATCGGACGTGGCTCGAAAGGTCAGACCGGACACGGACAGAAAGCCACCATCTCCAACTTTCACGACGCTCTCCTCGAGCAGGCAAAGAACGCCGCGGCCGTCGAGTGTCAGCTCGACCAGCGTGTTGTCGAACGGGAGGATGGTGAAAATATCGCGCACCCGTACCGGCCCGGCGACCAGATCGCCGCGCAGGCCCCCACCGTTCTGAACCGCGATGTCCACCGGGCCCGACTGCCGCATGAGGTCGGTGATCAGATTGCCCAGCGAGGTTTCACGGAGCCGGGCATCGGCATTAAACATCGACGTCCGGCACTCCGTCAGCACCTCGTTGACCAGTGGCCCCAGCGTGTCGGCGTACAGCCCCACAAGCGTTCGTATCTTCCTGTCTTCACGCAGTTTGCTCGTGACTGGCAAGAGTCTTGATTGCCACGAATTGATCTTTTTGTCGGCCACATCCAGGTCGAGCCGGCCGAGGAATTGTCCCCATTGGCCCGCCTGGACAATCAAGGTGCCTCCGATGCCGTTGTCGTTGGCCGGGTTCCGGACCAGGACCGCCGTCTCGAGCGCGGTGTGCGAGTGGCCGCCCACGATGACATCGATGCCAGGAACGGCCAGCGCCAGCAGGCTGTCGGCGGGGACACCGGAATGACTCAAAACGACGACAAGATCCGCGCGGGGGCGGAGATCCGTCATCAATCGCCGAACGGTATCGATGATCGGTTGCACGCGGACATTCTCCAGCCGCCCGGGCGACACGATCCACGGCAGATCCTCCGTGGTGACGCCGATCAACCCGATCCGGAGATTGCCGGCCCTGGCCAGGATGTATGGTCGGCCGAGTGGCACCCACGAAGAGTCGGACATGTCGATCGGGTCGGTCTTGACCCACGACTTGACCTCAACGTTGCTCCCGAGGAAGGCGAAGCCGGCGTGGTCATGCATCTGCTTCCAGACATTGAACGCCCCTTCGTCCAATTCGTGGTTTCCAAGAACCATGGCGTCGTACGCCATCTCAGAAAGGCAGCGGACCTCCGCCGCCCCGTGGAAGAAATTGAAGAATGGTGTTCCCTGGAAGAGGTCGCCGCCGTCCAGGAGCAGGCAGGCCGACATATCCTGCCGTTCCGCCTCGATCAGCGTGGCGAGGCGTGCCAATCCGCCCATGGTATCCCCGGAAACGGACTGGAATGGCTCCAGGTGGGAATGAATGTCGTTCGTGTGAAGGATTCGAAGAAGTTCAGCGGAGGCAGGTGCCGCGATGATTGATCCGAGGAATGCAAGACAGCCAAGCACCGCCCGGCAATAGAGTTGTAAGGCCGGGCATGCGGCGCGATCGGGGGTGAATCGCGCGGGTCCATGCGTGCGAGTTTTGTTGACCGGCCCCGCGGGGGCTGCTAGCATCCTCGGCCCACAATCAAGTTGGAAGTTGTCTTGACAGGAGGTTATTTCGTGCAAGAGAAGATTGGTCTGACGGCTGGCAGCATCTACAACTACCTTTCCGCCAAGGGCGAGAATACCACGACGACCCTGCGGAAGGACCTGGAGCTCGACGATCCGGGCCTCGTTTCCCTCAGTATCGGCTGGCTGGCCCGCGAAGGGAAAGTCCAGATCCGTACCAAGGGGAAGACGACCTACGTTTCGCTGGTCCAGGGTCACTAGGCTCCGGGCCGGACACGAGCCATGACGGCTCGAGTCGGAAACCGCCGGGCGGCGCTGGCTTCACGGCCGCGCCGTCCCCGGTGGATTGGCGATCTGAGTGAATTCGATCTCATTGATCGGCTGACGCGTCGCCTGCCTCCCCCCCGGAAGAAACCCCCCTTTGGCCCCGGCGATGATGCCGCGGTCGTCCCCACCGTTTCCAGGACGCTCCTCACGACCGACACACTCGTCGAGGATGTTCACTTCCGCCGCGGGTGGTCCACGCCGGCTGAAGTCGGTTTCCGCGCCCTTGAAGTGAACCTGAGTGATATCGCGGCGATGGGTGGCGTGCCGACCTGGGCGCTGGTCAGCCTCGTGATCCCTGAGGATCTGGAGATCACGGCACTGGACGCGTTGTACGACGGGATCGCCCACTCGGCGCGCGTCGCAAAGGTGGGTGTTGTCGGTGGCAACGTGACCCGCGGGGCACAATTGTCGATCGGGGTGACGATGCTGGGTCGGCGGGATGCATGGGCCGGCCGTTTCGTCACACGCGCCGGCGCGAAACCAGGTGACCTGCTGGTCGTGACCGGCTACCCCGGGCTGGCAGCGGCCGGCCGGAGGCTGCTCGAGGAGTCGGGCACCGGTGTGGATCAATGGAGCACAACTCGTTCCGGAACGAGTTCAGCCGTACTCGGCCTGGCCGACCCCGTGGCGAAAGCCGCGCTCGCTCGGTACCTCACTCCGGAGGCGCGGTTGGCGGCGGGCCTCGCGGCCGCCCGCGGCGGGGCAACGTCCATGATCGACATTTCCGATGGATTGGCCGCCGACCTGCACCACCTCTGCGAGGCGTCCGGCCGCGGTGCCGTCGTGAAGGAGGCGCTCCTGCCGCGGCGTCCCGGCTTCGATGAAATGTGTGAGGTTCGCGGTTGGCGCCCGGAGGAGCTGATCCTGGCTGGCGGAGATGACTACGAACTCCTGTTCACCCTGCCGCCCGCACGGTGGAAGGGCCTTTCCGCGCGAACTCGCCGCCATGCCGGCCGCACCATCGAGCCGGTCCCGCTGACGATCATCGGCACGATCGGGACGGCCCGCTCCGGCCGAATCCTGGTCAGCGGCCAGCGATCCCGACCGCTTCCCACCGGCGGCTGGCGACACTTCGGCCACTGATCGGTGCAACCATCCGGGTGGCGTGGCGTACTGTCACCCGCCACCGTTCACCTTTGTCCGTCCGCTCGGGAGGAGTCCATGTCCGGGCATTTGATTTCCAAATTCTGCATGTCGGGGCGTCTCCACGCGGGGGTTCAAGTGTCGTAGGATCATGCGTCGGGCGGGGCCGTGGTTCAACCGGCGCCGGCCGCCAATCTACCCGGGGAGCATCGAATGTCCGTCAATCTCAAGAATCGCCACTTCCTTGAATTTGCCGACCTGACGCGGGCCGAGGCGCGCGAGCTGCTCGACCTGTCGCACGAGCTCAAGAGGAATCGGTCGAGCCGGCGCGGGGCGCTCTCGGGCAACAGCATCGTCCTGATATTCGAAAAAACATCGACACGCACCCGCTGCGCCTTTGAAGTGGCAGCCCATGAACTGGGGATGGGAGTCACCTATCTCGATCCTTCGGGCTCACAGATCGGGCACAAGGAATCGATTCGCGATACGGCGCGGGTGCTCGGGCGGATGTACCAGGCCATCGAGTATCGCGGATACGAACAGCGGGTGGTCGATGAATTGGCGGCCTGGGCCGGGGTGCCGGTCTTCAACGGTCTGACCGACGACTCGCACCCGACTCAGATGCTGGCCGACCTGATGACGATGGAAGAGGAGGCGCCGGGCCGGCCGCTCGAATCGCTGAAATTTGCCTACCTGGGCGACTCACGCAACAACATGGGCAATTCGCTCCTGTTGGCCGGTGCCTTGATGGGAATGGACGTTCGTATCTGCGGGCCAAAGGACCTCTGGCCGCGGGACGCCGTGCAGCAACGCGCGAAAGTGCTGGCCAGAGACTCCGGCGCGCGGATTACATTGACCGACGATCCGAAGACGGCCGTGGCCGGCGTTGACTATGTCTACACCGACGTGTGGGTCAGCCTTGGCGAGCCACCGGCGAAATGGGGGGAGCGAATTCAATTGCTGAAGCCGTACCAGGTGAATGCCGCGTTGATGGCGGCCACCGGAAATCCGAACGCAAAATTTCTTCACTGCCTGCCGGCGTTTCACAACCGCGACACGACCAAAGGCGAGGAACTGTTCCACGCCCACGGCATGGACGGTCTCGAGGTAACCGACGATGTCTTTGAATCGTCGTCGTCCGTCGTATTCAGCCAGGCGGAAAACCGGCTGCACACGATCAAGGCGTTACTGCTGTCGGTGCTGGGATGAGCGCGGCGGAGAATCACGGCCTTTTCGACTGCTCCCGGCTTCGTGCCCCCCGCGGCAAGCGCTTCCGCCTGGCCGATCGTGACACTGCCGATACCCATCCATTCAAGGACAAGGACGCCGCCGAGGGTTATCTGCAGGAGGGCGTTGCCCGGCTCGCGGCTCTTCAGGACACTTTGTACGCGCAGGATCGATGGTCGGTGCTGCTCATCGTCCAGGCCATGGATGCCGCCGGCAAGGACGGCACGATCAAGCACGTCATGTCCGGCCTGAATCCCCAGGGGTGCCATGTCGTGGCATTCAAGACGCCGAGCGAGACGGAGCTGGATCATGACTTCCTCTGGCGCAGCAACATCAATCTACCCGAGCGCGGGCGCATTGGTGTGTTCAACCGGAGCTATTACGAGGAGGTGCTGATCGTTCGTGTGCATCCGCCGATCCTGGCGGGGCAGATGCTGCCGCCGAGTCTGGTGACGAAAAACATCTGGAAGGAACGCTACGAGGATATCAACGCGGCGGAGCGATACCTGACCCGGAACGGCACGAAGATTGTCAAAGTGTTTCTGAATGTCTCGAAGGAGGAGCAGCGGCGGCGGTTCCTCGATCGCCTGGAGGACAAGGACAAGAACTGGAAATTTCGGGCGGCCGACCTGAAAGAGCGCGACTACTGGAAGGACTACATGAAGGCCTACCAGGAGATGATCGCCGCCACTTCCACCGATTGGGCCCCGTGGCATGTCGTGCCCGCCGATCACAAGTGGTTCAGCCGGCTGGCCGTGGCTGATTTGCTGATCGACGCGTTGGAGCGGCTGGACCTTCAATACCCACGGGTCGATGCGTCCGAAAAGAAGAAGCTGGAAGTGATTCGGCGGCGGATGGTGGGTGAGAGTCGCGGAAAGGCCCGATGACACCGTCCTCACGGACGGGGGTCAAAAGCTAGGCTTGGATCTGTTCTTTCGGTTCCGGCTCCGTTCCGACGCCACCGGTCTCGGGCGTGGATGCTGCCGTGACAGCCGCTTCCTCGGCCCCGCCGCGCAGTCGGAAAAAAGTGCTGAGCGTGCTGCGCAGGGCGCCCGGATCGAGGTTTCGCAGGAGCCGGCCTCGCTCGGCGATGGAGATGGCGCCATTTTCCTCGGAGACAACGACCACGACGGCGTCCGTCTCCTCGCTGACACCGAGCGCGGCCCGATGGCGGGTGCCAAGCGCATAGATCAGCCGCGGATTCTGGCTGAGGGGCAGAATGCAGCCGGCCGCCAGCAGTCGATTTCCGGACAGGATCGCCGCGCCGTCGTGCAGGGGTGACGGGGGCGTGAAAATGGTGGTCAGGAGCTCGTGGCTGATGCGGGCGTCGACCGGCGTGCCGGTTTCCACGTAATTCTTGAGGCCGACTTCCCGCTCGACCACGATGAGCGCACCGACATGCCGGGCCGACAGGCTCTCGGCGGCGCGGACGATTTCGCCCAGGATCGTGTACTCCTCACCGCGCGTAAATGCGATGAAAAGTCGCCCCTTGCCCAGCGACATGAGCGCCCCGCGGAGTTCCGGCTGGAAAAGAATGACGAAGACGACAATCCAGACGGCCCGGAGTGAATCGGCGATGTAATTCAGCGCGGCCAGCTGCAACCATGAGGCCACGATGCTGGCCGCCACGACGAGGACGAGGCCGACGAACATCTGGGCGGCGCGGGTGCCGCGCATCAGGCGGAAGAGGTAATAGAAGATTCCCGCGACGAGCGCCAGGTCGAGCGCCCCGCGCCAGTGGGCACGGAGCCAACCGATGGCGAAACCCGGAATGTCGGTGATGCCGTTCATGTCGTTGGGGATCCGTTTCGAATAGCGTCGGCCACGCGCACCGCGCGCACCGTGGCGACCACATCGTGCACGCGCACGAGATGAACGCCCGACAGGACGGCGGACACGGCCGCCGCCAGACTACCCTCGAGCCGATCCTCGATCCCCACATCGAGAATCCGGCTGATGAACGATTTACGTGAGACTCCGATCAGGACCGGACGCCCGGCGGCCACCAGGCGATCCAGGTGTCGGAGCAACTCAAGGTTGTGGCCGATGGTCTTGCCGAAACCAATTCCCGGATCGACCACGGTCCGGTTTCGGCCGACGCCCCGTTCTTCGGCGCGCCGGCAGGCTTCACCCAGCCCGGCCACGACTTCCATCATCACATCATGGTAACTCGGATCGTGCTGCATGTCCCGTGGAGTTCCGCGACTGTGCATCAAAATCAGTCCCGCCCCGGCCTCGCGGACGATATCCGCCAGTGCCGGCTCGAATCGGAGTCCTGAAATGTCATTGACAACGCACGCCCCGGCGTCGATCGCGGCCCGTGCCACCAGGGCGCTGGTGGTATCGACCGAAATCGGGGTGCCGAGCCCGGCCGCCCCCCGGATGACGGGCAGGATCCGTCGGATCTGTTCCGCGGGCGGGACCGACTCGGAACCCGGCCGCGTACTCTCGCCGCCGATGTCCAGAATGTCGGCTCCGGCGGCAACCATGGCCCGCGCAGCCTCCAGAGCCTTCTCCGGATCGAGGTGGCGCCCCCCGTCGGAGAACGAGTCGGGGGTGACATTCAGGATGCCCATGACACGGGTGGCTGCTCCGAGGGTCATGACCTGGCCGCCGCCCAGGTGCCAATCGTAGGCGGGTCGGGGGGCGATCAGGGGAGTCCCACCGAGGGGAACAGAGCCGCAGGCCATCGGCCGGGCCGCCGTGCAGAGGGAAAATAGAAGGGCGCCGGCATCATGCGAAAACGCATCACGCCGACGCCCGGAACATCAGGCCCTGGCCAGCCGGATCAGGCCGGCGCTCCGGCCGGTTCGGGGCCGCCGAATGTGGGCTTCGGAGTTCGCTCCGTTCCCGGGTCCGCACTGGGGGCCGCCGGCGCGTCGGGCGGCGGCGCCGACCGATCGCTCAACGGGGGGAGGCTTTCGCCGCGCAGCACCGTGTCGATTTCGTGAGAGTCAAGAATTTCGCGCTCCAGGAGGGCCGTTGCCAGTGCCTCCAGCTTGCCCCGATTGTCGGTCAGAATCTGCCTGGCCCGGTCGTTGGCGCCGTCGACCAGCGCCCTCACTTCGCGGTCGATGAGCACGGCGGTGGCTTCGCTGTAGTCCTTGTGGCTGGAGATTTCCTTGCCAAGGAAGACCATCTCCTCGCGCTTGCCATAGGTCAGCGGTCCCAGGTCCTCGCTCATGCCCCACTCGCAGACCATTTTTCGGGCCAGTCCGGTGGCCTGCTCGATGTCGTTGCCGGCCCCGGTGGTTTTCTGACCGTAGATCAACTCGTCCGCGGCGCGGCCGCCCATCATGCGGGCCAGCACGCCGAGGCAGTACTCACGGCTGTAAGTGTGCCGGTCGTCCAGCGGCAGGTAGTGCGTGACGCCAAGCGCGCGTCCACGCGGAATGATCGTGACCTTGTGAATCGGATCGCCGTTCGGGATGTGCTTGCCGACCAGCACGTGTCCGGCCTCGTGATACGCCGTCATCCGCTTTTCCGCGTCGGTCAGGATCATGCTTTTGCGCTCGGGGCCCATCATGACCTTGTCGCGCGCGTCCTCGAAGTCGCGCATGCTGACCTTGCGATGATTGCGGCGGGCGGCCAGCAGGGCCGCCTCGTTGACCATGTTGGCCAGCTCCGCGCCGGCCAGACCGGGCGTCCCGCGGGCCAGCGTGATGATATCAACCGTTTCGTCGAGCGGGATCTTTCGCGTATGGACCTTGAGAATCCCTTCGCGCCCCTTGGCGTCCGGACGATCCACCACGATCTGGCGGTCGAAACGGCCCGGTCGCATCAACGCCGGGTCGAGGACATCGGGGCGGTTGGTGGCCGCGATGAGGATGACGCCGTCGTTGGACTCGAAGCCGTCCATCTCCACCAGGAGCTGGTTGAGTGTCTGCTCGCGCTCGTCATGACCACCACCGAGGCCCGCGCCGCGATGGCGGCCGACCGCGTCTATCTCGTCGATGAAGATGATGCATGGGGCGTTACGTTTCCCCTGCTCGAAGAGATCGCGCACGCGGCTGGCGCCAACACCGACGAACATCTCAACGAAGTCGGATCCGGACATGGAGAAAAACGGCACGCCGGCTTCGCCGGCCACGGCACGGGCCAGGAGCGTCTTGCCGGTGCCGGGAGGGCCGAGAAGAAGGGCTCCTTTGGGGATGCGGCCGCCCAGCGCCTGAAACTTCTTCGGTTCGCGCAGGAATTCGATGACCTCCTGCAGCTCTTCCTTGGCCTCGTCGGCGCCGGCCACGTCCTTGAATGTGATCTTGGGGTTCGACTCCAGTACCAGCTTGGCGCGGCTCTTGCCGAACTTGAGTGCCGTCGAGCCGCCTGATTGCATCTGGCGGATGAAGAAAAGCCAGAAGGCCAGGATGAGGAGGACGGGGAGATAGGTGAAAACGAACTGCAGCCAGTTCGTCTCTTCGCCTTCTCCAACGATGATGACGCCCGGATTCATGTCCTTGATTTTTCCGGTCAGGGCCTCGCTGTTTTCGAATGGCAGGATGACCTGGAAAAGGCTGACCGTGGCCTGGCGCTCGCCGACGGGAAGAATTTCCGCCGTCCGGAGTTCGCCGTGGGCGGTGTCTTTCCGGAAGGCTATTTTCTTGATATTTCCCTTGTCCACCTGCTCGGTGAAGGTGGTGTAGGTAATTGGCTCCTGCTGCGGCTTCGTCAGCCGGTAGTAGTGGACTGCCAGCACAATGAAGAGTGTCATCATGATCCAGAAGGCCAGCGTCCGGAGCGGGCGGGGCGAGAGCATCGCCGGGCCCTTTCGCTGGTTGCCGCCGCCAGGTCCGCGGCCGGACCGGCCTGAACCGCCGCGGTCGTCGTTTCGCGTGTCGTGGTTCGGCACGAAATCAGTCACTTTAAGAGCGTTCAACGTTGGTCCTTCTTTCCGATGAAGCCACTACCCGCCAAGAGACAACGGGTTAGATCGGCAGGTGAGTGGCGAGGATTCAGTACAGGCAGAGCCGGCGGCGCGAACCTTTCGGCCGGGACGACCCCATTACCGCTCTGGGACGCGAAAGTTGCGTTCACGTGGCCAGACACCTCATTGTAGCCGCCACGACACCACCTTGCCAATGAAGCGCGGAATGACACACAATCACTTACCGTTCAATGTCTTGCGGGCGACTCCCGGCAACTCCCCGAACCACTCGAGGTGAATGACTCGTCGCGTGACCTCCGTCACCGGGGACACCGCCGATCGCGCCACGCCGATCAGCCATACCGCTTCGTCGGACGAGGCTCCGGCTTCCCCCGGAATGGGTTCGGCCAGAACCGGCACGATCCGCCTGGCTCCGAGGGGCACGCGGGCATCGATCAGGATGTCACTGATCTTTCGGTGGTGCCCCCCGCCGAACAGGGTCATTCGTTCGCCCACACGCGCCGCCCGCAGAAGTAGACGGGATCCGAGGCCGTCCGCGTTGAACAGCGCGGCCCGACGCCCGGAATCATGCTGCAGTGCGCCCCAGGGGACGGCGCCGGCTTCCAACCGTGTCACGCGAAGATGCCCCCCGCCCCATGTCACCTCGGTGCCCGGCTCGATCGGTACCTCAATCGGTTCAGGGACGGGCGAATCGACCTGGTCCTTTGTCCGCGGTCGTTCGATGATCAGCTCATCCCCGCTCCGCACCATCACCATGCCCGAGGGAAAGACCCACCGGGCCTCACCACGCTGAATCAAACCGCCCAGGACGCCCTCGAGGTGGACCTGCCCCCAGGTGAGCCGCTCCGGCGCGATGGTCTCGCCGGCGGCGCGGAGGATCATCCGCTGGAGGGCCACCGGTTCGGCCAGGAGGGCGGCCCGATCAAGCACGACACGTCCCCCCTCCACGTCAATTCGAGCATGTCGGCCAAGGTGCGCCGCTGCCAGTCGCCGCAGCAGATGATCGATTTCATACTGCAGGGTGGCGGTACGGACCAGCGCCTTCGTGGCCTGCGGATTGAATTTTGCCTTCAGCAGGGGCATCAACTCATGCCGAATTCGATTGCGGGTGAATGTCGTGTCGGCGTTTGAGGCATCGTCACGCCACTCGAACCCTCCGCTGCTCAGCCATTGCCGCAGGGCCTCGCGCTCGAAACCAAGAACCGGCCGCAGGAAAGGGCGCGGCCCGGCGGCCTGCATGGCCCCGAGGCCACGCGGGCCAGCCCCCCGCAACAGGTTCAGCAGGAGCGTTTCGGCCTGGTCGTCGATCGTATGCCCCAGAAGGACCACCCGGGAACCCTGCGTCGCAGCCACCCGCTTCAGGAACGACCGGCGAAGTCGCCGGCCCGCATCCTCAAGTGACAGCTTGCCAGCGCCGGCGTAGGCACGCGTATCGACCGTGTCCGTGACGAGCGGAATTCGATAACGATCGGCCAGGCAGCGGCAAAATTCAACGTCCTGCCTTGATTCGGCACCGCGCAGGCCGTGATCGAGGTGGGCTGCCGCAACGGGAACTCCGAGGTCGTCGGCCACGGACATCGTCAGGTGGAGGAGTGCCACGGAATCCGATCCACCCGAGAGTGCCAGCAGGAGACCCTGCCCGGGCCAAGCCGCTGCCGCGGCGAGTCCCCCCTCGAGGGAACGGCGAAACTGTCGCAGGAGAGCCGGAGTCATGGGTGCCATGGCAGGGATCGGGATGCTCATTGGAGCGAAAGAGTCTAGCAGTTGACCACCGGCTCCGCCTCCAGTTTTCATGTGCACCCGTGCGGGCGGAAAATCATGAATCCGAAGGCGCGTATCGAGCATCGACGTATGCCCACGCCCGTACTCCCGATTGAAGGATTACGGCCACCCGTCTGACCGCCGCCACTTCGTACTTGTCGCCACTTTGAATGTCATCCGCCGTAACGGCAAACACCATTCCGGGTACAACGTCGGATTCGCGTCCGGTGAACCGGGCCATGGTGTGGCAGGTCTTTCCGCTGATCGCAATCACCGCCTGGTCTTCAATCTTCAACACGGCCAGTTCGAACCCCAGGAGAGCATCACTCGTGCCAGTCAAGTGCCGACCAAACGTCGCCATTTGTACCGACTCGAGTTGGAGCGTGCCGTAGGAGAAGAGAAACTCGGTGCGCACTTCGTTTACTGCCATTGGATCTCCGTCCTGCCGCCGGATGTCAGGCATTTCTCAATCGTCGGTGGCCCACAAGAGCGGCTTCCAGGCGATTTTTCCTGAGTCCCTGACGGAAAATTCCAACAGCATGTGACCGCTGCCATGTCCATCATCGAACTCGGCAAGAACCCACTTTGTCGTCAGGAGATGTATGCCAAGAGGATTGTAGAAGCCGAATTTTCCGCCCATCTCCGGCGCCGGAATCACCGAAAGCAGCTCAGGATGACCTTGAAGGTCCCTGGCGATGTCGACAAGCGGATCGGAAACTCCCCCCCGCTGCAGTTTCTTGATCTGATAGCTGTTGACGAGCACCGGTCTGGCTCGTTGATCGAACTCTTCTCGCACCTCACTCGTGGGTTTGATCAAGGCCTTCAGGCTGTCGATCTGGGCAATCAATTGTGCTTCTCGGTGAACCTGATTATCGGTACAACCGGAAGAAAGTGCCCAGCAAGCAGTGGTGAGCACGCCGAGAGACAGCACCCATCTCAGTCTTGGACCCTTCTGAAAATGAACTTTCACGGCTCCAGTTAACCCTCGCAAAAGACGTCCGTACTCAGGTACCGAGAGGGAGATACCCTTTGATGGCGTCGTGGTTATTGAGTTGATCGCAGTACCAATGCCCGGGGCGATGGCTTATTTCGGCAGCCGTGCTGATCATGTCCTTGATCAACGATTCAGTGATCTTCTGGTTGTCACTCCGAACATCGGTCAAACGGGCACCAAACGCCAGCATCGTACGGCGCTTTTCGTCACTGAACGCATCCGAGAACACGATCTCCAGTACATACTTCCTGGCGGCGCAGACAAGCGCCAGCGAGATGCCGGTGGTCCCGGAGCTGTACTCGACGACTGTTCCACCCGCCGGAAGACGACCATCGGCCTCGGCGTGCCTGACGGCGGCTTCAGCCATCCGGTCCTTCATGCTGCCCGTCGGATTCGCCCATTCCAGTTTGACGAGCACGCGTCCCGAATCACGCGGGACGACGTTGCGCAGCTGGACGAGTGGCGTGTTGCCGATGCCACCCAGCACGCCGGCCTCGAGGGATCTCGCGGTGCTCATGGCAGTGCCCTCTTTCAGTGCAAGCAGGTGCTAGTCCGGCAATTTGCCGTGCTTTGCCAGGTACTCGAAAGAGGCTTCTTTTCGACATCTGTTGATGATGATCGTTTCGTCAAGCGGAGCCCCCATGGT
>JAWXBZ010000041.1:0-52280 GCA_034440375.1 Candidatus Eiseniibacteriota bacterium | reverse complement strand
TGTGCAGGAATTGAAGCGGCTCTGCCACGAGATGGGGTGCATTCCGGCCGCGCGCTGCAACAAGGACAATGTCCCGTCGCGGCTGACTCTGCAGCGCGCCGGAATGCTGCCGTGCGCTCACATTGTCCGCGGGCGCATTGCGGCCAGGCGGCGCCCCGCGTTCAGTCTACCGGCTGGGCGGCGGCCTTCGGGGTTCCGGCGCTGATTGCCAGCATGCGTCGCAGCGGCAGTTCGGCGCGGGCCCGCAACGTTTCCTCGAGCGTAATCTCCGGCGTCAGATCGCGCAGCGCCAGGTAGACTTTCTCGAGCGTGTTCATTTTCATGAACGGGCAGTTGTTGCAGGCGCAGCCGTTGCCCGCCGGCGCCGGAATGAAATTCTTGGTCGGCGCCAGCTTCTTCATCTGGTGGATGATCCCCGGCTCGGTGGCGATGATGAACGTCATGGCCGGACTCTTGAGGACCTCGGCCAGAATGCCGGAGGTCGATCCAACGTAATCGGCATGGGCCAGCACGCGCTCGTCGCATTCCGGATGGGCCAGCACGGGCGCTCCCGGGTTCCGGTGCTTCAGATGCACGATCTCCCGTTCGTTGAACAGCTCATGAACCAGGCAGGAGCCGGGCCAGAGAATCATCGGCCGGCCGGTCTGTTTCATCACCCAGCGGCCGAGGTGCTGATCGGGCGCGAAGACGATCGGCGTTTCCCTGGGTACGGATTCGACGACGGCCACGGCATTGCTCGATGTGCAGATGATGTCCGAGAGCGCCTTGACGGCCGCCGAACAGTTGATGTAACTGATGACCGTGTGACCCGGAAAGCGCGCCAGGAACTTCTCGAACTGCGGGGCCGGGCATCCCTCGGCCAGCGAGCAGCCCGCATCCAGATCGGGGAGGATCACGGTCTTGCCCGGGTTCACGATCTTGGCCGTCTCGGCCATGAAGTGGACGCCGGCGAACAGGATCACGTCGGCATTGGTCGCCGCGGCCTGCTGGCTGAGTTGCAGGCTGTCGCCGACAAAATCGGCCACGTCCTGGATCTCCGAATCCTGGTAGTAGTGGGCCAGCAGCACGGCCTTCCGTTCCGTCTTGAGGCGCCGGATTTCGGCTTCGAGGTCGAGTGTGGCGGAAACGGTCATGTCGAAAGTCTATCACCCCGGACTGGCGCAGGGCACCCGGCGGGGCCATCCGCCAGGTCGATGGCCGCACGTACCGTTGCGTCGTTCCGAAAGTCGATCTATAGTGACCTTAAGGTGGCCGATCCCCGAATGTTTTTCCGCCCTCTCGGTCGCCGCAGCCGCCCCTCCGGTGTCATCGACTCTTTTGGTCATCGACAGATGGTCCCTGTTCGCCATCGAACGTCCCGACATGATGCCGGGGCGTGGACGATCGTCCGCGGAGGATTCCATGACCGTTCGCCCGGCACGCGTGGCGGCCCCTCACCGCCTGATCCATCTCGTGATGTTGCTCTTGGTGGCCCTGCCGCTCGCGGCGGCAACCGGTTCCGTTGAGGCGCGCCCGGCGCCCGGGGAACGTTTCGATCCGGGCCGCCTGGTCCAGTCGCTTTACGCCCGTCGGGACCCCTATGTCTTCACCCACAACACGGCACTGTTGACACTTCAGCTGACCAACTTGGGCATCATCGGAAATCCGTGGATTCCCGAGATCTCGGCCGGCTGGCGGGGCGGGGAGTACCTGTTCCAGGCCGGCCTCTGGATCGGGGCGATCGGTGAGGACCAGGAGCCGCATGTTTCCACGTCGATTTTCCCGAACGATGTGGAGTTCCGGCCGTCACTCTTGCCGGTGGACACGATCTACGAGGCGTTCGAGGGAGGTCGGGGCGGCAATCGGAGTACCGAGGCTTCCAACGCTGACGACGATGGCGATGGCTTCGAGGATGAGGACTTCCTGAACGGCAAGGATGACGACTTCGACGGTCAAATCGATGAAGACTTCGCCGCCATCGGACAGCAGATGCTCGCCTGCGAGTATCGTGACGACACGCCGGAGGCGGCGAACCAGATCAACTCGCATCGACCGCTCGGCTTGCTTGTCCGCCAGCGTTCGTTCCAGTGGTCCACGGTCGGCATCAATGAGTTCACCGGATTCGACTTCGAGGTGATCAACGTCGGGGATCAGCGGCTGCGCGATATGTACATCGGTTTTTTCGTCGATGCCGACGCCGGTCCGAAGGCGGCCAGCAACTACTGGATCGACGACCTTGTCGGGTTCCTCCAGGTCGACACGCTTCTCGCCGATGCAGGCCAGTCCGGGCAATGCGCGCGGCGGCAACTCCGGATGGATATCGCCTACATCTATGATGCGCCGGACAACGGCGGCAGCATCGTCGGCGGCGATGTGCCCGGATACTTCGGCGGAATGTTTCTCGGCCACACCACCGATCCGGCCGGGATCAAGGCGCCGGTGCGGGTGGGGCTGTCGACGGTCCGCTGGACCGCTTCCTCCGCGCCCTATCCCGAAGGAGACCCCGACACCGATGTCGAACGATACGATTTGCTCTCGCGAAGCGGCGTGCCGACCCGACCACCCTCGAAGGCGGATGACTACCGCTTCACGCTGGGTGCCGGTCCTTTTCTCTCGCTCGAGCCGGGAGAGCGCATCGACTTCCAGGTGGCGTTCGTCATTGGCGACGGCCTTTCCGGCATGGTCGAGAACGCCGTCAACGCGCAGATCGTCTTCAACGGCCGTCATCTGGATGTCGATGGCAATCCCGAGACGGGGGTGGGCGGCCGTGAGCGCTGCCTGACCGCCGCGGATCCCCGCTTCCCGGTGTTTTGGGATGATCCATGCGACACCCTGAACTCGACGCAGGCGTTTCAATTCACGAACTGCGTCCCGGCGGCCTTCGTGGACGACGACTGCAATCCCTGCACGGGCGTTACCGGGCGGGAGAGTCTCCTGAACTGGGTCGGAACCACGGCGCCGCCACCGCCTTTGGCCAACACCGATCCCGACCTTTTCAGGGATATTGATGCCCCCGCCATGCCAAATGCGGAGATCTATGTTGGCGCTCCGCAGGGTGACCGCCGGATCACGCTCCAGTGGGACAATGCCTCCGAGATTTCGCGCGATCCGATCAGTGGACTCGATTTCTTCGAGGGATACCGCATCTGGAGGGTGGACAACTGGCAGCGTCCCGAGGGCGCGATCGGACCCACACCCCAGGATTGGATGCTGGCGGCCGAGTTCCGACGACATCCCGTGGATGGCCTGGGGAGCGAGTCACCAAACAGCCTGCGGCGCGTCCTGCAGAGCGAGCGCGATTCCGTGAAGGTGATGACCGATCACGGTCCGCAGTATTTCATCGGCCGCTACGAGTGGGATGACGAACGGGGGGTGATCAACGGTCGCGTCTACTTTTACGCAATCACCGCTTTCGGCGTCCTGACACGGCGCAACCCGATCACGGGGCTCCTGGAGACGGTCGAGCTGGGCGGCAGCCCTTCGGCGGTTCAAAAAGAGATGGTCGCGACGTCCTGGGCACCCGGCAACGGCTGCGATGCCGTGAAGGTCGTGCCCAATCCGTATCGCGGGGGCGCCGACTGGGACCTCGGCGTTTCGGACTGCGACCCGACGGGGACGAAGATCGCCTTTCGCGGCCTGCCGGCGGACTGGACGCGGTTGAAGATCCATTCCCTGGCCGGCGATCTGATCATCGAGGCCTATCCCGGCGATTCAAGGGTCATCGGCGCCTGCACATCGAGCGACGCCAATCGCCAGTCGGGCACGTTTTACTGGGATCTGATCACACGGAGCGGCCAGAATATCACCTCCGGCATTTACCTCTACGTGGTGGAGGCGTCCGGAAGCGCCTGCCGTGGGCGGTTCGTCGTGATCCGTTGAGTAGTACACAATATTCTACTAGACAGGCGATTAGTTTTGTGTCACTCTGCCGGGCATGGCGGTCACCTGCCAGCCCGTGACCCCAGGACGTTCCTGTCCCGGTCGGGCCCGTCACTCGAGTCGCGTTTGACAGCTCGCGCGACATCGACCTAACGTCAGTAATGGACCACCCGTCGCGAGGAGAGGAACCATGTCGACGAACATCGGACCCAATTCGGCAAGCAGCAAGGAAAAGCAGAAGGCCTTCGACAACGCCATCGTGAACATCGAACGTCAGTTCGGGAAGGGCTCGATCATGAAGCTCGCCGGCCCCGATTCGGCGCGGCAGCGAGTGGCATCGATCTCGACCGGGTCGATCGGCCTGGACGCCGCGCTTGGCATCGGCGGCGTGCCACGCGGTCGCATCATCGAAATCTTCGGCCCCGAGGCCTCAGGCAAGACGACGCTGGCGCTCTCGATCATCGCCCAAGCGCAGAAGCTGGGCGGCAACTGCGTCTTCGTCGATGCGGAACACGCCCTCCCGGCCGAGTTCGCCGAATTGCTCGGCGTCAATCTCGAAAACCTCCATGTCAGCCAGCCCGACACGGGCGAAGAGGCCCTGGAGATCACCGACCAGCTCGTCCGTTCCGGCGCCATTGACGTCGTCGTCATCGACTCGGTGGCGGCGCTGGTGCCGAAGGCCGAAATCGAAGGTGAAATGGGGGACAGTCATATGGGCCTCCAGGCCCGTCTGATGAGCCAGGCGCTGCGCAAGCTCACCGGCTCCATTTCCAAGTCGAATACCTGCGTCATTTTCATCAACCAGATTCGGATGAAGATCGGGGTCATGTTCGGCAACCCGGAAACGACCACGGGCGGCAACGCGCTCAAGTTCTATTCGTCGATCCGCCTCGACATCCGCCGGATTGCCTCGATCAAGAGCGGCGAGGAATCCATCGGCAATCGCTGCAAGGTCAAGGTGGTCAAGAACAAGGTGGCCGCACCCTTCCGCCAGGCCGAGTTCGATCTCTATTTCGACGAAGGGATCAGCAAGGCCGGCGAAATGCTCGACATCGGCGTCGAAAAGGGGATCATCGAGAAGAGCGGCACCTGGATGTCGTACGGTGGCGAACGCCTCGGGCAGGGTCGTGAAAACGCCCGCCAGTTCCTCAAGAGCCATCCCGATATCATGAACGAACTCGACGCGAAGGTCCGTGCCGCACTCGGTATTGGCGAGCCGATCCCGGTCACCGAGGCCGAAGGGGCTCCATCCACCGAGATCGAGGCCGCCCTCGAAGAGGCCGCCAGCGGCGCCCGCAAGGGTGGCAAGCCGAAGAGCTGAATGGCCGGGGCCGGGACGTGAGCCTGTCGGGTGTTGATGCCATCCGCGAGGAGGCTCTCCGCGCGCTGGAACGGCGACGCCGCACCCGGTCCGAAGTGGCCACGATCCTGCGTCGGAAGGGGGGCAGCGCGGCCGAGTTCGATCCCGTGCTCGATCGCCTGACCGAAGTCGGCCTGATCGATGATCTGCAATATGCCCGTGTCTACCTCGAGCACCGCGCGGCCGGAAAGCCGCGCGGTGCTCGGTTGTTACGAAGCGAATTGCAGGCCAAGGGCGTGCCGGGGCCGTTGATTGATCAGGCGCTGGCGGAACGTCGCGACGAGCATGATCCGCTGGATGATGCGATGAAAGCGCTCCGGCCGAAGTTGAACGCGCTGTCGCGCTTGCCGGAACGCGATCGAAAACGGAAGGCCTGGGAATTCCTGGCGCGCCGCGGGTTTTCGGGGGATGTGATCGAGAGGGCGGCGCTGGCGGCGTTTGCGGCGGGTTCGGGGTTTGAAGCGGGGTCCGGGCTCGAAGCGACTCCCGGTCTGGATGACTGAGCGGAGGCCGGCGAGGCCGGCCGATCGGATTCGAAGGGCTGTATGGTCGGGCGAATGAACTTCAACTGGCAAACTATCATCGTCAGAAGTGAATTCGTTCCGGAACGAGTCCGCTCGACGCGCGTCCCATCGCACCAACTCGCACCGGTGCGAGTTGTGTTAGTCAAGGCTGACAAGACTCGGTCCGGGCCGATTTGAACGGCCGGGGTGGAGCCTTGACCAGCGTTGCTGTATCGCAACTCGTGATGCCCGCGGTGGTGGGCTGGCTCCTGATGACGGCGCCTGGTCCGATGGGTGCGTCGGCTCCTGGCACGCGTTCACTGGACATGGCCGACATACTCACGCGCGAGGTGCCGTCGGAGCCTTGCGTGTCGCCGGATGGGGTCGTGGTTGCCTTCGTAGTCAGCCGGGCGGATACCCACCTCAATCGGCGCGTGGGCGATGTCTGGAGTGTCCGGATCGACAGCAAGACCATGGCGCCACGGCAGAAGACGCGCTGGACCGAGACGCCGGATATCGAGACCGAGCTACGTTGGGCGCCGATCGGCCACGTTCTCGGATTTCGAAGTCGGCTGAACCGGGGGAGCGGGGTCGATGGCACTCGAGTCGATTCAAGTGCTGCGGCCCGATCGCAGGTGTGGATCCAGAGAATGCCCGCGGGTGCGCCGCTTCGCCTGACGAATGGGCTGGAAGGGGTGGAGAGCTACCGATGGCTGCATGATGGGAGTGGGGTCATCTACAAGACGCGGGAGTCGCTGTCGACCACCGAAAGTCGGCAGCGGGTGGTCGAGCGTCGACGAGGATTCGATGGGGTCACTGCCGGGGCCGACTCCCGGCCGTTTGAATTTCGACTGCAGCCGATATCCGGTGGCGATCCAATCCTGATCACGACCGTTGACTACGGGCTCGGCGATTGGGATCTCTCCCCGGACGACCAGCGGATCGTCTACGCCACGAACGGCGGTGATCCGCATGGCGAAGAGAGTCCGACGGACTTGTGGCTGTTCGATCGGAAGGACGGTGTGCGGCGCCGGCTTACAACGCGCTGGGGTCCCGATACACGGCCAATGTTCGTGGCCGACGGCAGGAGGATACTCTGGAAAGCGGACCAGGACACGTCCATCACCTACTCACAGGAGGACCTGTGGGTGATGGACGCCGACGGTTCGAACCAGCGTTGCCTGTCGGGTGCGGTCGATGTCGCGTTGGATCCGGTCGGTTGGTTTCAAGAGGACCATGGGTGTGGCCGGATCCTGGCCGAGCGAGCCATGCGGGGATTCAACCAACTGACAGAGTTGTGTATCGAACCGAAGGGATCGTCGAGGACCAGGGGGCTGGAAGCCTTTGACAGTGAATTCTCGCCGGTCGTCGCCGGAGGGCGCATCGCCTACATTTCCGAGTCGCTGCGGGAGTGGCCGGAGGTTTGGATCAGGGGGATGGAATTTGGTTTGGTGCTGGGCTTGGACTTGGTGTCTGATTCTGACCTTTTCCATGCCCCGCCAGGGGCGAACCCTCGCGTCCTGACGGAACTGGCTCCCGCCGCGGGGGATCCCCGAGAGCCCGAATTCGTGATCATCCAGACGACAAGCTCGGATGGCGTCATCACCGAAGCCCTCCTAGCCCTCCCCGAAACCACCATCTTCGGCCCCGGCCCGTACCCCACCATCACCCAGCTCCACGGCGGCCCCTACAACCGGAACACCTTCCGCCTCCGCGACAACCCCACCGCCCTGGTCCTCGCTTCCCACGGCTACCTCGTTTATATGCCCAATTTTCGCGGCAGCAAGGGGTATGGCAATGCCTTCGGAACCGCCACGAAAGGCGATTTTGCCGAGGGCCCCTGCCGGGACGTCATGGCCGGGCTGGACAGCCTGATCGCACGGGGATTGGCCGATTCATCACGGCTCGGTATCATGGGGGGCTCGTACGGCGGGTACCTGACCATGTGGTCGATTTCACAGAGCGATCGGTTCAAGGCTGCCGTCTCGATGTACGGGTTTTCAAGTCTCATCACCGACTTCGGTAACGGGCAATCGCCTTCCTATGAACTGGAATTTCTGGGCGATCCGTACTGGAAGGGGAATCGACTCTGGACGGAACTGTCGCCGGCATGGCATGTCGATCGAATTCATACGCCGCTCCTGCTTCTGCACGGGGAGCACGATCCGGCCGTGGGGATTTCGAACTCAAGAGAAATGTGGACGGCCCTGACCGTGCTCCGAAGGCCGGTCGATTTCATCACCTACCCTCGCGAGGGACACGGCTTTCGCGAACCGAACCATCGGATCGACGCCTCGCGGCGGACCCTCGCCTGGTTCGATCGGTGGCTTCGGTAGGTAATGCGTTCCGGATGCCGTGGCCGGTGTCGGAGCGCGCTCACTCGAGGTGGGCACTTTTCGTCCCGGTCGCCGTGGTGCTACTTGTCTTCGGGTGGACGGGTGCCGTTCGATCGGTGAATGCTGCCGAGCCGGACCTCGCGGCCGAGCCGGGCCTCACGGCGGAACCCGACACCACCCCTCCCGCCGACCGACTCCCAACCTATCCCTTGCCCAATGCGCCGACCACGATCGCCGCCACGCCGTTGACGGTCCTGTACCAGGGGCGGTTGACCGATGGGTCCGGCACGCCGATACCGGGGCCGGTCACGCTCCAGATTTCCCTGTTTGGTGTGGCTTCCGGCGGGTCGCCACTCTGGACCGAAACACATCCAAACGTCGGCTTGACGGGGGAAGGGATCTACAGCCTCCTGCTCGGGAGCCTGACCCCCTTTCCGGTGAACGCCTGGAGCGATCCCGATCGCTGGCTCGGGACTTCGGTGGGCGGGGGAGATGAACTTGAGCCCCGGCTGCGCGTGGCCTCTGTTCCGTTTGCCATCGAAGCCAATCGTCTGAACGGGAAACGATCGACCGATTTTGATCCGGTGGGGGCGGCGGACATCGCCGCTGCCGGTGTACGGGCGCAGCTCAACGGGAACGACGGGTCGGTGCCGAACCTGGGTTCGAATCAGGTGCACTGGAACAACCTCTTCGGTATCCCTGAGGGAATCGCGGACGGCGTCGATCAGGTCGGGGAAGGTGTACTCGATCACGGCCAGCTCTCCGGGCTCGGCGACAACGATCATCCTCAGTATCTCCTGGGGGGGGCGGCCGCCACCACCGACGGCAATCCTCCGAACCTCGGTTCGAATCGCCTGCATTGGGACAACCTGGCCGGCGTCCCTCAGCCGCTGGTGGATCGGCTAATTTCAGCCGAATGGCTGCCGGCGGGGGTCATCGATTCGACGCGCCTCGGCGATGGGCAGGTGCTGGCCCGACACCTCACGGCCGGTGGCATCGGCAGGGCGCAACTGGCACCCGGGGCGGTCGGGAGCGAGCAGATCGCCGACGCCTCGATCAATGGTGACGACATTGCCAACTCCAGCGTCACCGGCGACGACATCTTGAACGGCACACTGACCGGTTCGGATATCCAGGACGGCACCCTGAGTGGCACCGATATCCTGAACGGCACGCTCACCGGCGGTGATCTGGCGGCTTCCACCATCAATGCCACACACCTCCAGGATGGCTCCGTGACCGAAGCCAAGTTATTCGACGGAGCCGTCAGCGGTAACAAGCTGGCGCCCGGCTCGGTTGGTTCGGCCGCCCTCGCCTCGAATGCCGTGGGAGCCGCCGAGCTCCAGCCCGGATCCGTGACGGGGGCCGCGGTAGCCGGCCAGTCGCTGGGGGATGTGGTAATGGCCAACTCGCCGGGCCTCGACTTTCGATCCATTCCGGGCTTCGCCGACTCGGTGGTCAGTACCAGCGGCCAGACAATCACCTCGATCACACTCGATGTGCCCGGACCGGGGTGGATCCAGGCCTCCGGCAACATGCAGGTGTTCCTGCTGCACGACACCGGCCAGGCCTCGCGCGTGACGCTGGCGTTGTCGACCGTGGCGGACGACGTACCCGACTCGACGTCCTGCCTGCTCGGTCTGCCCGGCAGCCTGCTCTCGGAACTGTTCAGCTTCCCGGCACAGGTGCAGGGAGTTTTCCCGGTCAACCTGGCCGGACCGGTCACGATTTACCTGACAGCCAGGAAGGGGACGCAGCCGCGTCAACCGAGCCTGCATAACGTGCGGTTGTCGGCGATCTACCTGCCGCGGAGATATTGACGAACGGCCCGCGCGCGGGAGCAATTTCTCCGACTTCCTTCGCCCCGAACCTGCGCCCGGCATCCTTCTGACTTCCATCCCCGGCACTCGTCTGCTTACCTCAGCCTCTTGATGACATGCCAACCGTACGGGCTCTTGACCGGTTCGTACTCGGCCACATCGATACCGCCGACCGGCAGATTGAATCCGACGTCGCCGAAGCCCGGAACAAGCGCCTCGCGCGGGTATTCGTTGTCCGATTGATTGGGCGAAACCCCGAAGTTGCTGATGCCATAAATCCCCGGAAACTCGTCCTCACTGTGATTCATCACCAGTGTGTCGAAGGAGGCACCGGCCCGTGCTTCAAGAAGCAGTCTATCGGCGAGCGCCCTGGCGGCATCCTTCGATCGCGTGATCATTCGGCCGGGGATGGTGCTATGCCCTTCCGACTGACCCGGCGCCGGTTCCTTGAGAAATCCAATGAGGACATGCTGCACCTGGATTCGCTCGGGCATCATGGGGGGGCCCATGGAGTCTGATCCGTCATCGTCGCTGCACCCCGCGGGAGCGAGCAGGAGCAGGATCAAGAGGGCGAGCCATCGTCCGGGCTGTCGGCTCATTCGGATCGCCTCCGGAGAACAGGTTCGGGCGGAAGGGCGGCGGAGATCACACGGGCGAAATGCCGCGACGCCCTGGCGAAACGCCGCGGCGCCCGGACGGTCACGTCCACCGGGCGCCGCTTGCGAAAGGTTTCCCGTTACTTCAGCCGCTTGATGATATGCCAGCCGAACGGACTCTTGGTCTGATCGTACTCGGCCACGTCGATGTTGCCGACCGACAGGTTGAATCCGACATCGCCGAAGGCCGCGACCATGCCTTCCCGCGGGTACTCGTTGTTGGCCTTGTTGGCCTCAACCTTGAAGTTGCTGAGGCCGTAGATCCCAGGGAACGAATCCTCGGTGTATTTTTTCACCAGCGTATCGAACGGCGCACCGGCCCGGGCCTCGTCGAGAATCTTGTGGGCGAGCGCTTTGGCCTCGTCCATGGACCGGGTGATCGGCTGGCCGGGGACACTGCTCATCCGCTCCTTCTGGCCCGGTGCCGCGTCTTTCAAGAAGCCGATGAGGATGTGTTGCACCTGGATTCGTTCGGGCGTCGTGGCGGGCTTCACGGGCATGGTTCCTTTCACGGCTTTGGTGGTGGTGGCGGTGGCGCTCGCCCTGGCCTTGACGGACGGCTGACTGGCGGCCCCCTTCGGGGTCTCGGCCGTCACCGTCGAAAGTGTTGCGGCCACCAGCAGGGTGGCGAATCCGCCGACGGCCAGAGCCGTGCGGGTGAATCGTGTCGAACGGGTCATCAGGATTCTCCTCGATGTCAGTTGTGATGGGGCGCCAGCCTATCGCCGACGCTGGACGATGTAATAACCATAGCGGCAGGTGGTGTTGTTGGGAACCACCATGCCGATGTTGCCAATGCTCATGCCGAATGCCAGGTCGCCCACGGCCGGCTCGACCATCCGGCGGGTGCGCTCACCAGGACCCGGGCGGACCCCCTTGTTGACCAGGATCACGGGCTTCTCGCGGGGCTGGTCGCAGGCGGCGAGTTTCAGGCTGTCGAAGTCGGCGCCGCT
Source organism: Candidatus Eiseniibacteriota bacterium (assembly GCA_034440375.1). Taxonomy (GTDB): domain Bacteria; phylum Eisenbacteria; class RBG-16-71-46; order JABDJR01; family JAWXBZ01; genus JAWXBZ01. The sequence continues at coordinate 40,794 of JAWXBZ010000041.1, read as the reverse complement.
CCGCGCCCGTATCAGGAGATGACGCGCCAGGCTGTCGGCCTGATCGCGCGTCCGTCCAATGTCTTTGGACCGGATGCTCCCGTCGAAGGCCAGGAAAATCATGGCCACCTCGACCCGTTCCGGAGGGAGAGAGGGAGCCTGAATCAACGAATCGACGATGGCCCCGCCCGGAAGTTGGGCCCGGGCCGCCGGTGGCGTACGGGCCCCGACGCCACTCAGCAGCAGGGCGAGCGCCGCCAGCAGCCAACAGGGGCATCTTGGCGGGCCGAATCGGGACAGGAACATGCGACAGACCCCTGAAATGCACACAGGCGGAAGGCCTGAATCAGACACAGTCGAAAACCTGAAACAGTCACAGGACAGGGCCGACAGGCCGGAAAGTATAGCCCCGGCCGACCCGAGACCGTATACTCCATCGCTTCATGACCGGTCCGGCAGATCCGCGCCCGGCTCATCCGGTGATCAATCCCCGACAATGGGGCGCCACAAGCCGAATCGACCCGCCGGCGACCACGGGGCCGCCGCCTGAAAGCGAGTTCGACCGATGATCCGTTCCGCCGACCTGCGCCACCAGTATCTCGAATTCTTCGCTCAACGGGATCACCGGGTCATACCCTCCTCGTCCATCGTTCCGAAGGACGATCCGACGCTCCTCTTCACCTCGGCTGGCATGGTTCAGTTCAAGCAGTTGTATGCCGCCACCGGGCGCCTGGAATTCACCCGCGCCACCTCGGTGCAGAAGTGCTTCCGGGTCACCGATCTCGAACTCGTTGGTCACACGCCGCGCCACTGCACCTTTTTCGAGATGCTCGGCAATTTCAGCTTCGGCGACTACTTCAAGCGGGAGGCCATCGCCTGGGCATGGGAGTTCTGCACCGATGTCCTAAAGATGCCCTCGGATCGTCTCTGGGCATCGGTCTACCTGGATGATGACGAGGCCGCAAACATCTGGACCAGCGAGATCGGCCTTCCGGCTGATCGAATCGTGCGTCTTGGCAGGAAAGACAATTTCTGGGGTCCGGCCGGTGCCAGCGGCGCCTGCGGTCCCTGCAGCGAAATCTATTACGACCTGGGCCCCGCCTTCGGTCCGGACACGGCACGCCCCGGCGATGAGCACGATCGCTATCAGGAATTCTGGAATCTCGTCTTTCCTCAGTTCTTCCAGGACGAACAGGGAAACCTGGGGCCGTTGGCCAAACGGGGCATCGACACCGGCATGGGTCTGGAACGGTTGACCCAGATCCTGAACGGCCAGGCTTCCGTTTTCGAAACCGACGCCTTTCGGCCGATCATCGAGGCGGCGGCCGACATGGCTTCGGTCGATCCGGATTCGGAGGCGGCCCGTATCCCGCTTCGAATAATCGCCGAGCATGCCCGTGCACTGACCGTGGCTACCAGTGAGGGGATCTACCCCGGCAACGAGGGACGCGGCTACGTCATCCGCCGCCTCCTGCGACGCGCTGCTCGTCGCGGACAGATGATCGGCCTGTCGGAGCCGTTTCTGCACAAGCTCTCGGGCGTCGTCGTCGATATTCTCGGCGATCATTACACGGAACTCCGGTCGACCCGCGAGCGGGTGGCCCTGGTCCTCCGGGCCGAGGAGGAACGGTTCCTGGCCACGGTTGCGCAGGGAATGCACCGCTTCGAGGAAATTGCCGGCCGGCTTGGCGCGCGTGGTGAAACGGCCCTGGCCGGCGCCGACGCCTTCCTGCTTTATGACACATTCGGATTCCCTTTTGATCTGACTGTGGAGATGGCGGCCGAGCGCGGCCTCTCCGTGGATCATCCGGCCTTCGAGAGCGAGATGGCCCGACAGGTCAAGCGAAGCCGTGCCGCCAGCAAGTTCGAGACGGCCGCCGGTGAGTCGGACCAGCCGTGGCAATGGCTCGCGCCGGCGGATGAGTCGTCGTTGCACAGCGAGTTTGTGGGCTACGAAGGGCTCCTGGCCCCGGCGTCCCTTGTTGCCGTTCGAGAGGCGGGTGAGGCGATTGAATTTCTGCTCGACCGTACTCCGTTCTACGCCGAGGGGGGTGGCCAGGTGGCTGACACCGGCCTTCTCGAATCGCCGACCGGGCAGATCCGGGTCGATTCGGTGCGGAAGAATGACAAGGGGGAATTCGTCCACCGGGGGACGATCGTTCGCGGTGAAATCACGCCGGGACCCTGGTCGGCCGAGGTTCCGGGAACTCTCCGCCGGGCCACCGAACGAAATCACACGGCCACCCACCTGCTCCACGCCGCACTTCGGCAGGTACTGGGCACGCATGTGGCCCAGGCCGGTTCACTGGTGACGCCTGATCGGCTTCGATTCGACTTTGCCCACTTCGCGGCGATCACGGCGCCCCAGCGGGAAGAAATCGAGCGGCTGGTCAATGAGGCCATCCTGGCCGATCTGCCCGTCGTGACGGAATGGGGTTCACTCGATGCGGCGCGCGCCAGCGGGGCCATGGCCCTTTTTGGCGAGAAGTACGGTGAACGGGTCCGCCAGGTGATCGTGTCCGATGTCAGCCGCGAATTGTGCGGCGGCACGCATGTCCGGCGCACCGGGGAAATTGGCGCGTTCCGTCTCATCGCGGAAGAATCGGTGGCCTCCGGCACGCGGCGTATCGAGGCGGCCACCGGTTGGAAGGCGCTGCGTCTTCTGGCCGAGGATGAGGCCGTCCTCGACCGGATGGCGGAGCGTCTCAAGGCCGGACGGGGTGATGTCGAAGAAAAACTGCAGCACCTCCTCGAAGAGAACCAGCGACTCCGCCAGGAACTCGACGGACACAAGAGTCGCGCGCTTGCTGAAAAGACCTTTGAGCTGACGGACCAGATCGTTGACCTTGCGGGCATTCGTTTTCTGGCCGCCGAGGTGCCGGCCGACAGCATGGACAGCCTCCGCGATGCCGCTGACACGATCAAATCGACACTGCGGAGCGGAGCGGCCGTGCTCGGGGCCCGCTTCGACGGCAAGGCGATGATCATCGCCGTCGTGACTGACGATCTCGCGCAATCGGGGCGACTCAAAGCCGACCAGATCGTTCGTGAAGTCGCCCGGCTGGTTGGCGGTTCGGGGGGCGGCAAGGCCAATTTCGCCACGGCCGGCGCCAAACAGCCGGATCGCCTGCCCGAAGCCATCGGCAAGGCGGCCGGGATTGTGGAGCAGCTCCTGTCATGACACCCGTGCAGATTCACCTGGCGCTGAATCACCTGCCGGTAATCCTGACCCCGGTCGATATATCAATGAGCACGAGGAGGCTGCCGTCTGGGGATTCAGGCTGCTCCTCGTAAGCGGTACACTGGCGGCGGTGGCGCTCTTGTTGACCGGGATGAAGGATCGCTTCGGCCGGGTGCCCTACCTGGTGTCCTGCCTGGTGCTTCTGGTGGGACTCGTGACCTCGGCCACGACGTTCCGCGTGGGTCACCTGGGTGGCCTGATCCGGCATTCGGAGTTGAAGTCAGCCGCGATCGACGGCGAAATTGAGACCGATCGGCGTTAGAATGACGTGCGGGACCGTTCGCACTTTCCCCCGCGACGCGGGACACGGAAACCACTCTTCTGGAGATTACTTGAGATGATCATGTCAAATCGCCACTGGCTGAGCCTTGTACTGTGCGCATCCCTCCTGTTCGCGGGATGCTCCGACGACGATTCTGACCCGATCGACCCGACGGTTCCGGCCGGCAGCAATGTCGTGATTCAGTGGAATCAGGTCGCCATCCAGGCGATCCGGGATGCCCGGCCCGGCCCGCCCCAGGCGGCCAGGGCATTGGCGATTGTTCACACGGCCATGTATGACGCGTGGGCCGCCTATGACGAACGTGCCGTCGGCACGATGCTCGGCGACAACCTGCGACGACCCTCGAATGAATACTCCGCGGGGCGGAAGAGCATGGCGATCAGCTATGCCGCGTTTCGGGCACTATCGGATCAGTATCCAACCGAGGTGATGAAATTTCGCACCAGGATGAGCGAACTTGGTTACGACCCGGACGACAACTCGATCGATACCACGATGCCGGCCGGTGTGGGGAATACCGCCTCGGCCGCGATCATCGCATTCCGTCATTTCGACGGGGCCAACCAGCTGGGTGACCTGGCCACCGGAGCCTATGGCGATTACACCGGCTACGTGGCACACAACCCGGCCATCCGGGTTGACGTGCCGACCCCGCTGGCATCAATTCCCTTCCCATCACGCTGGCAACCGCTGACGTTCGAAAATGCCGCCGGAGCGACCGTATCGCCCGGGTTCATCTGTCCGCACTGGGGCCGGGTCGTTCCTTTTGCCCTGACCAGCCCGGGCATGCTCCGGCCCCCGGCCCCGGCATCGATCACGTCCACGAAATTTCGCCAGGAGTGCGAGGAACTCATCACAATGTCAGCCAACCTGACGAATGAACAGAAGGCCATCGCCGAGTACTGGGCGGACGGGCCCTCCTCGGAACTGCCGCCGGGCCACTTCAATCTTTTCGCCCAGTGGATCTCCGATCGGGACGATCACACGCTGGACCAGGACGTTCGGCTGTTCTTCGCACTGACCAATGCCGTCTTCGACGCCGGTATTGCCGTCTGGGATGCCAAGGCCGTCTATGACTCTTGCCGACCCATTACGGGCATCCGCTACCTGTACAACGGCCAGACCATCCGGGCGTGGGGAGGTCCGGGGCAGGGAACCGTCGACATGGACGGCGCGGCCTGGCGTCCGTATCAGCCGTCCTTCTTTCCCACGCCGCCGTTCGCCGAGTACACCTCCGGCCACAGTGCCTTCAGTGCCGCCGCTGCCGAAGTGCTGAAGCGATTCACAGGCAGTGACCTCTTCGGATTCACCTGGACATTCACGGCGGGCAGTTCGAAGGTCGAACCGGGAATCGCCCCGTCGGTGACGGTCAGCCGCACCCTGGGCACCTTCAGCGAGGCGGCCGACGAGGCCGGCATCTCGCGCCGATACGGTGGCATCCACTACGAGGAGGGGGACCTGGTCAGCCGGACCATGGGGCGCCAGTCCGGTGTCTTGTCCTGGTCCAAAGCCAACGCACTCTGGGCGGGATATGATGTCAATGCGCCGGCGTCCCCACTGGCCTCCCGCTAGGTCTTGGTCTCGTGTCCGGTTGGTTACTCGATCGCCGGGCTATTTCCTGCGGGGATGATTTCAATGTTGAAACCAGGACGATTCCGTTCCGTGGGCCGGTTGCTCCTGGCCGCCGCCGCCTTTCTGTTTTTCGGGTGCAGCGATGATGACGATGGGGGTACAACTGTCGACGGGACGGCCGTCAAGAATGCCGGCATCACCCTCTGGCGGTCGATCGATGCCGCGCTGCTGGCCAACACCGCCGCCCTGGATTTCGATGCCGGGCGGCACGGAGCGGGACGGCCGTCGAGAGTGCTTCCCACCACCATCGTGCGCGGTACCGATCGCCTGCCGCCAATCCCGCTCGCACCCTCTCATGAGTACGGCCTGGACTGCCCGGACCTTTCCGTCGGCGTCATGCTCACCGAGCTTCGGATTTTCATGGTGTATGGCGATAGTGGCTGCACCTCGGAACTCACCGGTGTTACCCACTCCGGCTACGCCGAACTCAACGTCTCACCCGGTCAGCGAAACGGCACACTGACGGCCCATTCCCTGACGACCGGCGAGTACCGGGTCGAGGGGATCATCGGGGCTTCCTACCTGGATTCAACGGTCACGATCGATGCCCGCGATGTCACTGTCGTGAGCCCCGACGGGAGCGTCTCATTGACCTCCTGTCTTGGCATCACCTGGTCAAAGGGGGGGAGCCGACTTCTCCTGTCGGATGATTCGTGGCGCATTGAAGGGACGGGCGTCGTGAATACGCTCAGTTTCAAGTCCGGCGCCATCTACGACGTGGAGGTGGTCCCGGGGGATCACCTCCTCGTGGTCAGCACCTGCCGATGGCCGGTGGCCGGCAGCCTGACCATCGAGCGGCGGGAACCCCCACTGAACGCCCGCCTCGATTTTGGAGACGGAGCCTGCGATGCCCTGGCCACGCTGACACTGGCCGGGCGGAGCCAGACCATCGACCTGGAGGCGCACTGAGTTCCAATTCCATGACCAGTTGAATTGACACAAGATGTTCTCCAGTGATATGTTAGCGCCGTTCGTTCAAGTAAGGCGGCAAGGTGTTTCGACTCGTGCGAACCGGTCGAAGCCCCGTGTGACCCGCTGCCTCCGGGTGACCCGGACCGACTCAAGGGGAGGAGTGACCCATCAAAGCCTTGATCCTCTCCGGGGGACGCGGTACTCGCCTTCGCCCCATCACGCACACCAGCGCCAAGCAACTGGTGCCGGTGGCCAACAAGCCGATCCTCTTCTACGGCATTGAGGCCATCCGCGACTCCGGCATTACCGATATCGGCATCGTCGTGGGGGATACACGTGAGGAGATCAAGGCCGCCGTCGGCGACGGATCGGCCTTCGGGGTCAAGGTCACGTACATTCATCAGCAGGATCCGCTGGGCCTGGCCCATGCCGTTCTGATCTCCGAACCATTCCTCAAGGACGATTCCTTCGTGATGTTCCTGGGGGACAACCTGATCAAGGACGGCATCACCGGTCTCGTCGAAGAATTTCGTCGCGAGAAGCCGAACAGCCAGATTCTGCTGGCCGAGGTCAAGAATCCGCAGGAGTTCGGCGTGGCCGAGCTGGCCGGCGACAAGATCGTGCGGCTCGAGGAGAAGCCGAGGGAGCCACGCTCCAACCTGGCCCTGGTCGGTGTCTACATGTTCGACTCGCACATTTTCGAGGCGGTGCACGCCATCAAGCCATCCCCGCGGAATGAGCTGGAGATCACCGATGCCATCCAGTATCTGATCGACGCGAAGTATGACGTTCGCTCCCATGTCATCACCGGCTGGTGGAAGGACACGGGCAAGCTCGAGGACATGCTCGAGGCGAATCGGATCATCCTGTCGGGGCTCCACAAGAATATCGAGGGAGAGGTCTCGGACGATACCCGGGTGGAAGGGGAGGTCGTCATTGGAAAAGGAACAACGGTCGTTGGTTCGACCCTCCGCGGTCCCATCGTCATTGGCCGGGATTGCATCATCAAATCGGCCTTCGTGGGGCCGTTCACCTCCATCGCCGACCAGTGCCGGGTCATCGACAGCGAAGTCGAGCACTCCATCATCCTTGAGGGGTCGTCCATCACCGGGCTCCGCCGGCGGATGGAATCAAGCCTCATCGGCCGGAATGTCATCGTGACGCGTCAACCGGACCGCCTCCCGCAGGCCTATCGCCTGATGGTCGGCGACTCCAGCCAGATCGAGGTATTCTGACCGGCCCGGGGCCGGTGGGTGGAATCCGATGCGCATCCTTGTGACGGGACATACCGGGCTTCTGGGCACGGAACTGGTGCCGGTTCTTGCCGCCGCCGGACACCAGGTTCACGGATGCTCGCTGCCGGACCATGACATCACGGAACCCGCATCCGCCCGTCAGGCCGTGGACGGGTGTCGCGCCGAGCTCGTCATTCATGCCGCCGCCTGGACGGCCGTCGATGCCTGCGAAGCGGACCCCGACCGGGCCTACCGGGTGAACGCGCTCGGCACGCGGAACATGGTCCTGGCGGCCCGGGAGGCCGGAGCGGCGTTCGCATTCATCTCCACCGACTATGTCTTCGATGGAACGAAGCACGAACCCTATCTCGAATACGATCCGACGAACCCGACCAGCGCATACGGACGATCGAAGTGGGCTGGCGAGCAGTACGTCCGCTATCTGCACGACCGTTACTACATCGTTCGAAGCGCCTGGCTGTTTGGCGCCGGTGGCCCATGCTTTCCCGAGACGATCCTCAGGCTCCTGCGGGAGAAGGATGGGGTCGACGTGGTCACCGACCAGATCGGAAATCCAACCTGGGCGGGGGATCTCTCCCTGGCAATCGCACGGATCGTGACCTCGGGCCTTCATGGCACCTACCATGCCGTGAATTCCGGCCCCACATCCTGGTACGAGTTTGCCCGCGAGGTGGCCCGCACCTTCGGCTATCCGTCGGGTGTCGTGCGGCCGACCACCAGTGAGCATTTCGTTCGCCCGGCGCCGCGTCCGGCCTACTCGGCACTCCGTAACTTCGTGCTCGAGCAGTCCCTCGACTATCGGATGCGCCCCTGGCTGGAAACACTGCCGGAGTACGCCGCCTCGACCGGTGGCCGCTTCATGGAATCGGCATGAGCCACGACGGAACCGGGATGCGCCCCGTCGATCGCGATCGGGTCGCGGCCGCGTTCCGGGAGTCGTCCCGGCTGTTCGATTCAATGGCTGCCGGGATGGCAGAGGAAGTGGCGCTGGCCGCATCCCTCCTGCACGATTCACTGGCCCGGGGCGGAACGCTTCTTTGCTGCGGCAATGGCGGTTCGGCCTCCGACGCCCAGCACATCGTTGCCGAGCTGGGGGGGAAATTCTATCGGAAGCGGCCGGGACTGCCGGCCGTGGCGCTCACCGTGAACAGTTCCATGCTGACCGCCATCGGCAATGACTTCGCCTACGAGGAAATATTCAGCCGGCAGGTCGAGGCACTCGGACGACCGGGCGACATCCTCCTGGCCATCACCACCAGCGGCAACTCGAGGAACGTCGTCCGGGCGGCCCGGGCGGCCCGGTCAATGGGAATTTCCGTGATCGGCCTGACCGGCGCCGTTGGCGGTGAACTGGCCTCTCATTGCGACCGGATCCTCCTGGTCCCCTCGACCGACACGCCGCGGATCCAGGAGGGGCACATTGCCATCGGCCACCTTCTGTGCGAACTGGTCGAGGAACGACTGTTTCCGGAAGGCTCCACGGCCCCACGTCCGGGATTCGCGGCTGGCGGATGCTGAAAAATCTCCTCATCGAAGCCCGCCCCTGGCAGTACACGAAGAACCTGATCCTTTTCGCCGGCCTCGTTTTCGCACACCATCTGCTCGAGCCCGGTTACCTCGTCCGAAGCCTCATCGCATTCGCGTCATTCTGCCTTCTATCGTCGTTCATCTACGTGTTGAATGACCTCGTCGATCTGGAACGCGACCGTCGCCACCCTCGCAAGAAGAACCGGCCGCTGGCCTCGGGGCACATGTCCCGCCGCATCGGAATCGCCTGGTGCCTCACCCTGCTGGTGGGTGGAATGGGTCTTGCCATCGGACTGGGACACTTTTTCATTCCCGTGGCGATCATTTTCGTGCTGCTCAACGCACTCTATTCGTTTGTACTGAAGGAGATGGTCATCCTCGACGTCATGGCCATCGCTCTGTCATTCGAAGTGCGGGCCATCGCCGGCATCGAGGCGCTCAAGGAGCTGGATCCGACGATCACCATCTCGCCGTGGCTCCTGGTCTGCACCCTGTTCCTGGCACTTTTCCTCGGCTTTGGAAAGCGACGCCACGAGCTGAACCTCCTGGCTGAAGACGCCGGCGATCACCGTCCGACGCTGGCCGAGTACTCGGAGCGCTACCTCGACACGCTCATCAGTATCGTCACCGCCGGCGCGATGCTGGCCTATGCCATCTACACCGTCAGTCCCGAAACGGTCAGCAAGTTTCACACGACGAACCTGGTCTACTCGATCCCTTTCGTTGTCTATGGGGTCTTTCGATACCTGTACTTGATTTACGAGCGGAAAAGCGGTGGAAGCCCCTCCGAAATTTTGCTGACCGATCTTCCCCTGGCACTCACGATCGCCGGGTGGGTCGGCTCGGTCTTCTGGGTCATTTATCGTGGGGCGCCACCTCTCCGGTGAGTCGAGCCCGGCTCCCGGCCCAGGGGGCGCTCGTCGCGCGCGCGCCGGCCAAGCTCAACCTGGGGCTCTGGATTACGAGGCGTCGCCGGGACGGTTATCACGATCTGGTCACCCTCTTCCAGGCCATCGATCTTTACGACCGGCTTATGGTCCGGCCTCGAAAGCACGGCCTTCGACTGACAGCAGATGCCAGGGAACTGGCGACAGACCAGACGAACCTGATCATTCGGGCGGCCCTGGCGCTGGCAGCCGAAACCGGCGTCACGGCCGGTGCCGAGTTCGAGCTCCAAAAGAGGATCCCCTGGGGTGCCGGACTGGGTGGGGGGTCGAGTGATGCCGCCGCGGCGCTGGTCCTCCTCGACCGCTTGTGGGGGACCGGGCTCTCCCACCGCCAGCTGGCCCGGATCGGCGCGGGAATCGGATCGGACGTTCCGTTCTTTCTGCAGGGGGGGCTCCAGCTTGGCCGGGGTCGAGGGACTCGACTCAGACCACTGATTACTCGAACGCGATTTGAATTCGTGGTGGTGCACGGCCGCCAGCGCATTGATACCGGATGGGCTTACTCACGATACGAAAGGGAGTTGACAGGTTCAAAGCCCCCACCTAATATTCTGGCGCTGGCTGAGGGCGGTTCGCTGTCACGGACCGATCTTGCGCATCTGGAGAACAACCTAGAAGCTGGCCTGGTGCCTGACGTGCCGGACATCACTGAACGCAAGCGGCTTCTGACGTCCCTGGGCGCCCGGGTTGCTTTGCTGACGGGGAGCGGAGCGTCCGTGTTCGGAATCTTCGCCACCCGCGAAATGGCTCGTCGGGCCCGTAACCGGGTCATCCGTCGGGGCTGGAGCGCGGATCTGTGTCGATCGGTTTCAAGCGGTGTCGTGGTAGAAGGTGGGTGACCGGGTGCAGATAACCGAGATCCGAATCGCACTGCGCAGCGACGACAAGCTGAAGGCCTTTGTCAGTGTCACGTTCGACGATGCTTTTGTCGTGCGAGGCATGAAGATCATCGAGGGGAAGGACGGGCATCTGTTCGTGGCCATTCCGTCGCGCAAGAAGCCTGACGGCACGTACCAGGACGTGGCCCATCCCATCAACGTGGACTTTCGACAGTTTCTGGAGGACCAGATCATTATCGAGTACGAAAAAGAGAAGATGAACCAACCGGCCTAGCCGTTCGCGGCCGGGTCCTTGGTGAAATCGACGAATACAAGCAGCGTCCCGATCCATGGTCGAATCCAATCCGCGACCCGCGGTCCTCTGATCACCGCGTTGGGGCGTCGCCTAGTGGTAAGGCAGCGGCCTTTGGAGCCGCCATCCGGAGGTTCGAATCCTCCCGCCCCAACCAGTTCCGACAGGTTCATGAACGTCCCCGCATGGCGGGCGGCTTTTCATTGCCGTTTACCAGGGGAGAGGAGTGTTTTCGTGGAAACCATGATCAAGGTCTTCAGCGGCAATGCCAACCGGCCGCTGGCCCAGGAAATCGCGCGTTCGCTCAAGCGCCCCCTGGGTGACGCCACCGTCACCACGTTTTCGGATGGCGAGGTCAACGTCAAGATCGACGAAAATGTGCGCGGCACCGATGTGTTCGTCATCCAGCCAACCAACTCGCCGGCCTCGAACATCATCGAACTCCTCGTCATGCTGGACGCGGTCCGCCGCGCCTCACCCCGGCGGGTTACCGCCGTCATCCCGTATTTCGGGTACGCGCGGCAGGACCGCAAGGACCAGCCCCGCGTGGCCATCACGGCCAAGCTGATGGCCAACCTCATTTCGACGGCCGGCGCCGACCGAATCCTCACGATGGATCTTCATTCGCCGCAGATCCAGGGATTTTTCGACATTCCGTTCGATCATCTGTTCGCGTCGCCGGTATTCATCGACCACCTGAAGAGCCGCCTGCCAAGCGATTTCGTGGTCGTGGCGCCGGATATCGGTTCGGTCAAGATGGCCCGGGCTTACGCCCAGCGCCTGGGGGCCGGACTCGCCCTTGTCGACAAGCGGCGGCCGAAGGCCGACGAAATCGAGGTCATGAACATCATCGGCGACGTGGCCGACCAGAACGTGGTCATCTTCGACGACATCATTTCCACCGGCTCGACCCTCGTGAAGGCCGCGGCGGCCATTCGGAAGCGGGGGGCGAAGAAGATTTTCGCCGCTGTCACGCATGCGGTTTTTGCGCCGGATACCTCGGCGCGAATAGAAGATTCGGCCCTCGAAGAGCTGGTCGTCACCGACACGATTCACCACCCGGCGGCTGAACTGTCGGGCAAGATCACGGTTCTGTCCGTCGGAATGCTCCTGGGCGAGGCCATCCGGCGCATTCACGAGGAAGAATCGCTGAGTTCGCTTTTCATCTGACGCGATAGCCCGGTAGTGGAGCAGTACCTCAAAGATCGCGCCGCGCGGCGCGATTCATCTCGACAGGAAAGGAACGTAACATGGCCATCATCACTCTCAACGGCGAGGTTCGTGACCGGCGCGGCAAGGGAGCCGCGCGTGAGTCCCGGCGCCAGGGCAAGACACCGGGTGTCATCTACGGGAAGGGGGAGGAGAGCCTGGCGATCAGCGTCGGCGCCAAGGAACTCCTTTCGGTTCTTCACAGTCACGCCGGTGCCAACGTCATTCTCGATCTGAAGCTGGCCGGCCAGGAAACTGTTGATCGGAAGGCACTGGTCCGTGAGCTCCAGAAGGATCCGCTTTCAGGACGCATCACCCACATCGATCTCATGCACATCTCGATGACCCAGATGATCACGGTCGACGTGCCGGTGCACGTGTCGGGGCTCTCCATCGGTGTCAAGGACTTCGGGGGCATTCTCGAGTTCATCATGCGCACGCTGGAAGTCGAATGCCTTCCGACCGACATTCCCGATGAAATCGTGGTCGACGTGGCGCCACTCATGATTCACGACTCGATCCATGTCCGCGACATCACCGTGCCCAACGGACGGTTGATCAATGACCCGGACCAGCTCGTGGTCACCATCGTGTCGCCGCAGGTCGAGAAGACGGCGACGCCGGGCGAGGAAGGCGTTGCCGCGGCTGAGCCGGAAGTCATTGGAAAGAAGAAGGAAGACGATGCGGCCAAGGGCGAGGCCGAAGGAAAGGACAAGGACAAGAAGTGATCCCGCCCGCCGACGACCGATTCTGGATCGTCGGCCTCGGCAACCCGGGGCTGCGATATGCGGACACCCGGCACAACATCGGGTTCATGGTGGTGGACGCGCTGCTCCGATCGGGCCGCGCCGAGAAGGTTCCAACGAACGCACCGGCGGAGGTTTTCCGGATGCACCTGGCGGAATCGGACGGCACGCGCGAACTTTGCCTCGTGAAGCCCTCGACATACATGAACCGGAGCGGGACCGCGCTCCGGGCGCTCGGCTGGAAGCCGGACGCGGAGGCGGAAGGTGTCGATCGACCGGCGCTTCCCCTTCTTTTGATCGTGGACGATCTTTATCTCCCGTTCGGGCGGTTGCGTTTGCGGGGGGATGGGTCGGATGGCGGCCACAACGGCTTGAAGTCGGTTACGGCCGCGCTCGGCTCGTCCGCCTATTCGCGGATCCGATGCGGCGTGGGGCCGCAGCCGGAAGGGGTGCCGGCCGAGGAATTCGTCCTCGACCGGTTTCAGCCCGAGGAACAGGATGAACTGCCCGCGTTCGTGTCGCGGGCGGCGGATTGTGCCCGCTCGCTCCTCGTCGAGGGGCTCGCCACGGCGATGAATACTTTCAACCGATGACTTGAGTGAAGGAGAGGAAAACGATGATCAAGGAGTACGAGACCATCTTCGTGCTCGAGCCGAACTTCGATGAAGCCTCGGTCGAGCTGGAGATCGAAAAGATCCGTGACATTGTCACCGGCAACGGTGGCGAGGTGGTGGCGGTGGAGAAGTGGGGTCGGCGCAAGCTGGCTTACGAGATCCGGAAGAAGAAGGAAGGCATCTACATCCTGATCCGGTTCAAGGCCGAGCCGACCGTGTTGCCGATCATCGGTCGGCGGTACGAGCTGCATGAGCATCTGCTGCGCCACATCATCGTTCTGTACGAAGCTCCACCGGTCGACTCCGGCGCCGGAATGAACCCCGGGTTCAATACCAGCGCCGCGGTGATCGAGGGCTGATCCAGAGGGCATGATGAACGTTCGACTTCCGTCTCTGAACCGGGTGACACTGGCCGGCCGGCTGACCCGTGACCCCGAGGTGCGTTACACCCCGGCGGGACACGCGGTGGCCACGCTCGCGCTGGCGATCAACCGGCCTTACAAGGACCAGGCCGGCACCTGGCAGGAGGAAACCTGCTACGTGTCCGTGGTGGCCTGGGATCGGCAGGCGGAAGCGGCCGGACAGCAACTGAAAAAGGGGAGCTCCCTGCTCGTCGAGGGACGCCTGACCAGCCGTAGCTGGGAAACGCCGGAAGGACAGAAGAGGCAGGTGCTGGAAGTCCGCGCCGAACGCCTCCAATTCCTCGACCGGCCGGCCGACGCCGATGCGCCGGGGGGCGCTGCCCACCTGCCGGATGATCCGGCGGGGGGCACCGAGCTCCCATTCTGATGTCATCACTTGATGAATGGAAAGGAAGGCAACATGGCTCGTGAAGGATCGTCGCGCGCGCCGAAAAAGAAGTACTGCAAGCTGTGCTTCGAGAAAGTGACGTTCGTCGACTACAAGGATGACCGCAAGCTGCAGCGATTCGTGACCGACCGCGGGAAGATCGTGCCGCGCCGGGTCTCCGGCTCGTGCGCCCGTCATCAGGCCCAGATCATGCGCGCCGTCAAGCGCGCCCGCGTTCTGGCGCTGCTCCCCTACACCAACGACCAGGCCCGCTGATCGGGCGGTTCATTGAGGAGATCGGACCATGGAAATCATACTACTTGAAGATGTCGGCGGCTTGGGCTCCCGGGGCGCCCGGGTCAATGTTTCGCCCGGCTACGCCCGCAACTTCTTGCTCCCGAAGCGGATGGCCATCGCCGCGGATGGCGCCAGCGGAAATATCTTCCAGGAGGCCGAGCGGCAGCGGTCGGTCCGCGAGAACAAGTCCAAAAAGGCGGCCACCGATGTGGCCGCGCGCCTGTCGGCCGTCTCGGTCACCATCGCCATGGAAGCCGGGGAGGAGGACCGCCTGTTCGGGTCGGTCACCACGGCCGATATCGCCGAGCAGATCAATGCCCAGGGATTTGATATCGACAAGCGGAAGATCCTTCTTGACGAACCGCTCAAGCAACTCGGGGTATACAATGTTTCCGTCAAGATTCATGGCGATGTCGAAGCCCAGGTCAAGGTCTGGGTGGTCCGCAAGTAGATCCCAGTCGTCCGGAGGTTCAGGTTCCCATGCGTCAATCCGGCCGTTTCGCGGCTCCCATCGTTTTGTTGACCCTGCTAGGTCTTGGTTGTGGTCGTGATTCCGGTTCCTCGTCCGGCAAAATCAAGAGCCCGGACGGGTCGCCCGTTCTGGCCCGGGTGGGCGACTACCTGATCACGGCCAAACAGGTTGAAACGCGCATTCGAGAGAGTGTGGGGGAATCCAGCTACGAGGAGTCGATCAAGAACCCTGACATCATCCAGGTGGGCCTCGCGGCCCTGATCGATCAGATCGTATGGGGGAAGGCAGGCGCGGACGCCGGCTACGACAAGGATCAGAACCTGCGGCGCCAGGTTTACCTGTACGAAACGGAACTGCTCGGCCAGCGATATCTGGAGGACACCGTCAACCGGCAGGTGGAGCCATCCGACGAGGAAGTCCTCGAATTCTACGAGAAGTACAAAGTCAACTACTCCTCGCCGGTCCGAGTTTCGGTTCGCCACATCATGGCCAGGGAACGGAGCCGGGTCGAGACAGCCGCCAGACGGATCCTGATGGGTGAGGATTTCTCGAAGGTGGCACGGGAGCTGAGCGAAGACGAAAACACCCGGGAGTTGGGTGGTGCGCTCGGTTACGTCTCGGCGCGCGAGGGGGCCCTGGGACTGGGCAAGGATGAGAAGTTCCTGGCGGCGGCCCTTTCCCTCCAACCGGGGGCAACCAGCCCGGTCATTCAGGGCGCCAAGGGCTATCACATCATTCTGTGCGAGGCCCGTGAAGGAGGCGTCGCGCTGCCGATGGAAGAGGTCCGGGACGATATCGTGAAGCGGGTCCAGACCGGCGGCAAGTTGGCCGAGGTTTACAACACGGCCCTGTTTGACGCGCGCGCGAAGTTCAAGGCGGAAATCTTCCAGGAAGCCGTCGATTCCTACACCGGCGTCAGCGATTCGGTCGAACGCCTCTGGGAAGTCGTGGAGATGCAGCCCAACGAGCGCGGCCAGATTGAAGTGCTGCGGCGGATCGCGACGGACTTTATCAAGCACGATCTGGCCGACGATGCCCAGCTTCGGATTGCCTGGCTATACGCCGCAAGACTCGAGGAGCCGCGAAAGGCCCAGAAGGCACTCGGAGCGCTGAAGGCCCGCTTTCCCAACTCGAAACTGCTTCCGGCCGGTGCCTGGCTCGAGGCTCACCTCGACGACCGCGAGATCGCCCTGGTGACATTCGAGGACCTGAAGATCAAGAAGCCCTCGTAATGATCGCGGTGAAGGTGTCTGGCCTGATCGTCGACGACGCTTCCAAGAGCCCGGTGGTCATCCTCCAGGAACTCGAGGGAGCGCGATACCTGCCGATCTGGATCGGCCCGTTCGAAGCCCAGGCGATCGCCAATGAGATCCA
Organism: Candidatus Eiseniibacteriota bacterium; assembly: GCA_034440375.1. Classification (GTDB taxonomy): domain Bacteria; phylum Eisenbacteria; class RBG-16-71-46; order JABDJR01; family JAWXBZ01; genus JAWXBZ01. Next base: position 24,385 of record JAWXBZ010000041.1, on the reverse strand, counting down.
GGGAAAGCGCTTTCCCCGTCCGCTGACGCACGACCTGCTATTCACCACTGTGGGGAGCCTGAAGGCCACCGTGCAACGGGTCGTGATCAGCGATCTCAAGGAGAAGACGTTTTTCGCCAGCATCATCCTGGAGCGGGATGGCGAGGTCGTATCCCTTGACGCCCGGCCATCCGACTCGATCGCCCTGGCCGTGCGGGCCGGCGCTCCGATCTTCGTGGCCGAAAAAATCTTCACGGGGGAGGCCCTGGAGCGTCCCCCCGCGGGGGTGGAGCCGAGTCCCGAGGAATCGGCCGAGGAGCTTCGGAAACGACTCGAAGGGCTCGATCCCGAGGATTTCGGCCGCTTCACGATGTAGGCTTCTCCCAGGACGAGTTCGGGTCTCACCGGCCTCCTTTTTCTGGGCAAGTCTCCGTTTGGCCATCAGGATCGCAAGCGGGATGACCCAACATATGGAAAAGGGTTGGCCCCTACCCACAACATATGGTATCAATCCGATTCATGACCCACATCCCTCGAGACCAGCTCCGATCCATACCGGCCGTGGAGACACTTCTCCGAGCACCCGGGCTTGTGTATCTCTGTAAGTCGTTTAGCCACGAGTGTTTAGTGCGCCTCTTGCGGAAGATTCTTGCCGATGTCCGCACCGAGGTGTTGAGTGGCAGTTCCATGGCGGACGTCACGGAAGCGACCCTGGTGGCCCGGGTCCAGGCCAGCGCCCGGGAGCTTCTGGCGCCTGGTCCAATCCCGGTGATCAATGCCACCGGTGTCATCCTTCACACCAATCTGGGTCGGGCGCCGCTTGCCGACGCGGCGCTCTCCGCCATTCAGACCGCCGCTGCCGGCTATTCAAATCTGGAATATGACCTGGTTCGTGGCAGTCGTGGTTCGCGCATGGCTCATGTCGATCAGCTCCTCGTATTCCTGACCGGGGCCGAGGCGGCCATGGCGGTGAACAACAACGCCGCGGCGGTCCTGCTCGCCTTGAACAGCCTCGCCGAGGGGAAAGAGGTGCTGGTTTCGCGCGGCGAACTCGTCGAGATCGGTGGCAGCTTCCGCATTCCGGACATCATGAAGAAGAGCGGCGCGCGATTGGTCGAGGTTGGCACCACCAACAGGACACACCGAGCGGATTTTGAGAAGGCCGTCACAAAGGATACGGCACTGCTCCTCAAGGTGCACGCCTCGAACTACCGAATCGATGGATTCACCCGGGACGTGTCGTTGGCCGAGATGGCCGAAATCAGCGCAGCGCACGGCCTGCCACTCATGGTCGACGTGGGAAGTGGCGCGCTCCTCGACGTGGCCGATGCCGGCGTCGAAAAAGAGCCGCTCGTGGCCGAGTGCCTGGCGGCGGGAGCCGACCTGGTCACCTGGAGCGGCGACAAGCTGCTCGGCGGGCCGCAGGCCGGCCTCGCGGTCGGCCGGAAGGACCTGATTTCGCGACTCAAGGAAAATCCCCTCGCCCGCTGCGTCCGGCTCGATAAACTTTCCCTCGCCGCGCTGTCGGCAACGCTCCGGGTCTTCCTCGATCCGGATCGGGCCTGGCGCGAGATCCCGACGCTGGCCATGCTGCGTCGGACCGAGGCTGAACTCGAGGTCACCGCGACGCGGTTGGCCGATCAACTGAACGAAGCCCTCCGCGGGCGAGTGTCCGTCTCGGTCATTCCAGGCGAGGGGGCTGTCGGGGGAGGCGCATTGCCGCTGGCCGGGCTCAAGACCCGGACGGTGGCCCTCACGGCCCATGGCCTCTCGCCCGACCAGTTGGAACAGAGGCTACGGGCCGGCCGGCCCCCAATCATCGTCCGCATTCAGAACGACCGCGTTCTGTTCGATGTTCGTACCGTATCTCCCGATGAACTGGAGATGCTGCCCGGCCTTGTCGCGCGGGCCCTCGGGTCGTGACCGGCTGACCGCCGGCCGGCCCCGAAAGGAGAGTTAAAGGCGTGTTTGTCGACAAGCTCGAGGTCTTCGGCTTCAAGTCGTTCAGCCAGCGGCTGGAGTTATCCTTCGGATCGGGAATCTCTGGCGTGATCGGCCCAAATGGATGCGGCAAGAGCAACGTCGTCGATGCGTTTCGATGGGTGCTTGGCGAGCAGTCCACCAAGCAGCTCCGCGGTGACAAGATGGAAGACGTCATCTTCAACGGCACGCGCGACATCCGCCCGCTGTCGATGGCCGAGGTTCACCTGACGCTGGTCAACGACAAGGGCATCTTGCCGGTCGAATTTGACACCGTCACGGTCGGCCGCCGTCTCTATCGCTCGGGGCAGTCCGAGTACACGATCAATCGCCAGCCCTGCCGTTTGAAGGACGTGCGCGATCTCTTTCTGGATACGGGAATGGGCAGCCATGCCTACTCGGTGATCGAGAGACAGATGGTCGACAACGTGCTTTCCGATAACACCGGCCACCGTCGATTCCTGTTCGAGGAAGCCTCGGGGATCATGAAGTACAAGACCCGGAAGAAAGAGGCGCTCGGCAAGCTCGAGGCCACCCAGACCGACCTGACCCGTCTGTCCGACATCATCCACGAGGTCGGCCGCGAAACCGAAAGCCTGAAGCGCCAGGTCGGCAAGGCCGAGCGATACCGGGAAATCAGGGGCGAGCTCAAGAAGCTCGAACTGTCGCTCTACTACCGGCGTTTGTCGGATCTGTCGGTCCGTCTCGGTTCTCTGGCCGACTCGGGTGCCACCCTGTCGTCCGCCGAGCTGGCTGCCGAAGCCGCGCTGATTGCCGCGGAGGGGCGCCTGGAGCAGCTCCGCCTCGAGTCGATCATGGCCGATCGTCTGCTGTCAGGTGCCCGGGAAGACCTGGCCCGCCTCGACGGCGAAATCACCGATCGCAACCATCGGATCATGGTCCTCTCGGAGCGCGATGCCTCCACCCGCCAGCGGATCGACACGGCCAGGGAACGGATCGCGATTCTTTCGTTGCGGCGCGAGGAGAACGAGGCCGAGGGAATCCGCGCCGAGGAGGCCCGAAAGGGTCACGAAGCGGCACTGTCGGTCGAGTCCGAGCGGCTGACTTCGCTCGACGGCCGATTCCGCGAACTGGACAACCAGTTCCGCGAGCGCCGCGAGGATGTCGGCAAGAAGAAGCAACTCTCGCTGGACCTATTCCAGGAGCGGATGAAACGGGAAGGCGACCTGCGTCAATGCCTCTCCGAACTGGCTCAGATCGAGGTGGCCCAGGCGGCGCTCGAGGTCGAAAAGAGTGGGCTGACAATCCGCCGGGATGAGATCATGGGACGGCTGACCGAGGGGCAGGAGGCCGTGGCCGAGCAGATCCGTCAGATCGAGTCGGCGAACCAGGCAACAGCCGAGCTGGTTGATCGCATCGGGGTCGCCGACCGTCGGGCGCGCGAGGAGGCCGAGGTCGAGGCGCTGGCCCGCCAGGAAGCCGCGGGGGTGACGTCCAGCCTTAACATGCTCGAGAATCTGCGCCGGAGTTACGAAGGCTTTGATCCGGGCGTGCGCCGGATCATGCTCGATCATGGTCAGGAAGAGGCGGTCCTCGGCACCGTGGCCGACCTGGTGCGGGTTCCCGCCGAATGGGTCGAGGCGTTGCGCCCGGTTCTCGGCGGCTGGATGCAACATGTCGTGACGCGAAACGTCGACGACGCCCGTGCCCTGATCCGAAATCTCAGCGACGAATCGGCCGGTTATGTCAATTTCCTGCCTCTCGACCGGCTGGTCCCACAGGAGCACCCGCTCCTGCCCACCCATCCGGGTGTCATTGGCCAGGCGCGCAATTTCGTCACGGCGCCGGCCGAGGTCCGGGTGCTGGTCGATCATCTGCTGGGCGATGTGCTGGTGGTCGATCACTTTGACCGGGCGCTCGAGCTGGCCGCGGACGAGCAGTGGTCGAACTGGCGGTTCGTCACGGCCGACGGCGAAATGCTCGACGGCGTTCGCCTCGGCGGCGGCAAGGGGGGCGATCGGAGCGGTGATCTTCTCGAACGCGAGCGTGAAATCGCGAATATGGGTGCCCGCCTCGAGGAACTGGAACTCGACATCAAGCGCCACGAGAGGGCCCGGCAGGAGGCTCTGGGCGAACGGATCGTGGCCGATACCGCATTGGAGGAGGTGCGTCGGCGCGTCAACGGTCTCCTGGCTGAGCGGGCCGCCCGCGAGGCGGAGGTCGGGCGCCTTACGGGCGAGCGGAACGGTGTCGACGAACGCGAGGCGGATCTCATTCTTCGCGAAGCCTCCCATCTGGCCCGGCGGGAGGCGCTTTCCGATAATCGTCATCGCCTGGAGGGAGCGCTGCACGTGGCCTCGGATGACAGCCAGACCGCCGAGGATGCCTATCACCGGGAAGAAACTGGCCTCGCCCTGCTCGACAGCGAGCGCGAGGCGTCCCGGTCGGTGCTGCAGGAAACCCGGATCGCCGCGGCCACCCGCGAGGCGGCCCTGTCCGAGTGCCGCGAGCGCCTCGAGAGAGTCCGGTCCACCGCGCGCGAGCTGGCGGCGGATAACGAGCGCTGCCTCCTCGATGTGACCGAGGGGGAGGAGCGGCTGATCCAGCTGGCCGAGGACATCACCATCCTGGCGGTCGAGGTCGAGCGACTCCATGGCGGCCGTGACGGGCGCGTTCTGGCGGTGGCCGAGAAGGACCGCGTGGTTGCCGATCTCAACGTGTCGGTTGAGACAGCCGAGAGTGCGGCGCGCGAAACACGCAAGGCGGCGTCCGAACTCCGGGAACAGGCTCACGGTGAGGAACTGCTGCGGACCGAGCTGAAGGGTGAGTGGCGGAATCTCGAAGTCCGCCTGTACGAGGACTACGATCTGTCGACGAACGAACTGCTGCTGGTGCCACGTGATTGGCCGGTGACCGAGGCGGGTGAGGACGCGGTCCTCGAGGTCGTCGAGACGGACGTGGTCGAGCTGAAGGACAAGCTCAAGCGCCTTGGTCCCGTCAACCTGCTGGCCATCGAGGAATACGAGGAAAAATCGACACGCCTCACCTTCCTGAAGGAGCAGTTCGACGACCTGATCCGAGCCCGCGATTCCCTGAACGAGGCCATCCAACAGATCAACACGACGGCCGCGGAGCTTTTCCTCTCGACGTTCCGGCAGGTCCAGGAAAATTTTCAGAAGACGTTCCTGGTACTGTTCCAGGGCGGCGAGTGTTCACTGGCGCTGGTGGGTGACGATCCCCTCGAGTGCGAAATCGAGATCGTGGCCAAGCCGCGCGGCAAGAGGCCCCAGTCGATCGCCCAGCTCTCGAGCGGCGAGCGGGCGCTGACGGCCATTGCGTTACTCTTTGCCATCTACCTGGTGAAGCCAAGCCCGTTCTGCATCCTGGACGAAGTTGACGCGCCGCTGGATGACGCCAATGTCGATCGCTTCGTGGCCATGATCCGCGAGTTCAGCTCGCGCACCCAGTTCATCGTCATCACGCACAACAAGAAGACGATGGAGGCCTGTGACACGCTCTACGGCGTCACCATGCAGACACCGGGCATCAGCCAGGTCGTTTCGGTGAAACTGTCCGAGGCCGAAGGCGTGCTCGAAGGACGAAAGGCCGTGTCCGGCCGCGCCGGTATTCTCGACGCGCGCGAGATGCTTCCGGCGATGGCGTTGCCGGACGGCCGCGAGTTGGCGAGGGGCCTCGATCCGCTGGCCGGGCGCGCCGAGGCGGAGGAAAATGACAGGACCGCCGACCCCGCCACCCGGGCCCTCGTCGATCCGATCACGCAGTAGCCAGCCGTCACGCCACGATGTTTGATCTATTCAAGAAGCTCAAGAGTGGATTGGAAAAAACCAGGCAAAACCTGACCGAGGGAGTTCGGCAGGTTCTGGCCGGCTTCCGTCCGATCGACGAGTCCTTGTTCGAGGATCTGGAGGAGGTCCTCATCGGGGCCGACGTCGGCCTGGCCACCACCGAAAAACTTCTCGATCGATTGCGCCGGCGGGTGGCGAGTGCCGGGGTGCGCGATTCCTCCGGCGTCGAGGCCCTGCTGCGGGAGGAGATCAAGGCTCTCCTTATTGCCAGCACAATTCCGGCGGGAGCCGGAGCCTCATCCATCAAGCCGCGTGTGGTGGTGGTCGTCGGTGTCAACGGCGTGGGCAAGACGACCACGATCGGCAAGCTGGCCTACCGCCACGCGGGACGGAAGCAGAAAGTGGTCATCGCCGCATCCGATACCTTTCGAGCGGCGGCATCCGAGCAGCTTGGTATCTGGGCGGAGCGCGCCGGGGTGGACATCGTTCGTTCGAATCTTGGTGCCGATCCGGCAGCGGTGGCCTACGACGGCCTGGTGGCGGCCATGGCCCGGGAGGCCGATCTCCTCATCATCGATACGGCCGGGCGGCTCCAGACGAAGAAGAATCTGATGCAGGAGTTGGAAAAAATCGGTCGCGTCCTCCATGGCCTCATGCCCGGCGCGCCGCACGAGGTCCTCCTGGTGCTGGATGCGTCAACCGGCCAGAACGCGATCGTCCAGGCCCGCGAGTTCGGAAAGACGCTCGGGGTGACCGGCCTCGTCCTGACCAAGCTCGACGGAACGGCCCGGGGCGGCGTCGTGCTTGCCATCGCCGATCAACTGGGATTGCCGGTTCGTTGGGTGGGGTTGGGCGAGAAGATTGGCGATCTGGACGAGTTCGACGCCACTCAGTTCGCCGCGGCCCTCTTCGAGATCGATTCAGCTGGCTGATGGATATCGTCCTCCTCGAGGCAGGCCAGGAATGCCGTCACCAGCGCGGGGTCAACCTGGCTCCCGGCCACCCGATGCAATTCGGCCACGGCCAACTCGATCGGCAGCCCCTTCCGGTACGGCCGATCCTCGGTCATGGCCACGAACATGTCGGCCACGGCCATGATGCGCGCCCCCAGGGGAATGGCTTCCCCGCTCAGGCGATCCGGGTATCCCTTGCCGTCATAGCGCTCGTGGTGATGGCGAACCATGAGGGCGACCGACCCGAGCATCGTGATCGGCGCCAGGATATTCCATGACCATTCGACGTGGGCCTGCACCTGGCGCATCTCCTCCTCGGTCAACCGGCCGGGTTTCATCAGGATTTCGTCGGGGACCGCAATCTTGCCGATGTCGTGGAGCAGGCCGGCCAGATGAATCTCGTACAGTTCTTCGCGACGGAGGCCGACATGCCGACCGAGGCGCACCGACAGCCGGGCCACAGTCTTCGAGTGGTTCTGCGTGTGGGGATCGCGCGCCTCGAGCGCCGTGGCCAGCGCGGTGATGGTTCGTATCAGGTCGTTTCGTTCGGTCCTCTGCTTCGAATCGAGCTGGTACTTGAGTTCGTCCACGAGGCCCGACACGGTGTCGACGAGCTGATCGAGTTCGGTGGCCTGAACTCCGCTGCCGCGGGATGACGCGCCAATCCCGGCCGCGGCCCGGTGCCAGATGAGAGTCTGATCGTATTTCAGAGCCTGCAGCCACCGCCCGACCAGGCCGCGCACGAGCCAGTAGGCACTGGTGGCGGTCAGGATCGACGAGGTGTAGATCAGCAGCCCCACCAGAAGCAGATGCTCCCGCGACAGGAGCGGATCGATGACCAGGATCAGTGGCGTGGTGATGGCGCCGATGGCCAGCGACATGCCGAGAAACCCCAGGAACAGTCGCCAGGTTACGGTCAGGCCCGCGGCACGGGTGCCGGAATGTTCCGGGCGCGACGGTGCGTCTCCGACAAGGTCTTCAAAATCAAGGGTGGCGTCGGACTGGATCTGGGGGGCCTGCGACCGGCGGAACTTCGCCAGAAAGGGCTTCAGATCGACAATGGAGTCCGAGCGGGAACTTGACATGGTCTTTCTCCGTTCGTAGCCGACGCGCCGCATTGGGGCCGCCGGAGGCTCGTTAACATTATCGTCCCGACTTCCGGTGGGTTGAGGAAAAACCCCCTGTCCGGCTCACCCCCTGGCATGGCCGCCTGCTAATATGGCCGCCGCCCTGACTGACTAAGGAGGAGGTTTCCGCTGCAACCAACGATCATCGGCAAAGCCGGCCGGACCATCGTGGCCATGCTGGCCGCGGGGGCTCTGATCCTCTGTACGGGCCGGGGCATGGCCCGTGCCTCCCGGACCGCCGACCTTGTTTTCCGGGGTGGTCCGATTCACACGGCCGACGAGTCGATTCCCCTGGCAGGCGCCCTGGCGGTTAAGAACGGCCGAATCGTCTATGTCGGACCGGAAGGGGATGTTGAACACTGGATCGGCAAGTCGACCCGGGTCATCGATCTGTCGGGAAGGGCGCTGATCCCGGGGTTCGTCGATGCCGACGCCCGACTGCTGGACATGGGTCGGATGTCCGAAGGGTTGGACCTTTACGACACGAGAAGCTTCGAGGATGTCCTCCGAAAGGTCGCCCGGGCCGCCCGGAGCGCACCCCCCAACAGTTGGATACTGGGTTGGGGGTGGGACCAGGAGTCGTGGCGCGATTCCGGATCGATTCGTCTTCTCGAATTCCAGTCGTCCAGCGGTAACCGTCCCGTGGTGCTGTTCCACTCGACCGATGATGTCCTTCTGGCCAATATCCCGGCGATGGCCGCGGCCGACATTTCGGAAGACCTTCCCGACCCGCCGGGTGGCCGCGTGACTCGCGACAACCGCGGCATCCGCCAGGGGGATCTTCAGGGCGAGGCGGCCAGCCTTCTCATGCGCGCGATGCCGGTGCCGACCCCGGCACAATTCGAATCCTGGTACGCCGCGGCCGCCGAGTCGTGCCTGGCGCGCGGCGTCACGCTGGCCCACGACCTCAATGTGCCCATCGTCGCCCGCCCGGCACTCGAGTCGCTTTATCGGAATGACAAGAGCCGCCCGGCCCTGCAACTGTCGGTGAGCCTCGCGCCGCAGCCGCTGGAATTCGATTCGGTGATCGAACAACCGCCTGCAGACGGAAGAAAAACGCCGGGCCTGACGATGAACGGCATCACGTTGCGGCTTGACGGCGATGTCAACACCCGCGGCGCCTCGATCACCCACGTCTACGCCGACCAGCAGGGTAACCGGGGGTACACCCGCTACCAGGCGGAAGAGCTGATCGCTCTCGTGGCGCGCCTCAACGATGCCGGCTGGCGGCTGATTCTGGAGGCCCATGGGGACAGCGCCGTGAGCCTCGCGCTCCTGGCGCTTGGGTCGCGGGGGGAGGCGGGTATCGGGCAGCCCCCGATTCTGACGGGGCTCGAGCTGGTTCGCCCCGACCAGCTGGCGCTTCTCGCCGGCTCGGGTGCGGCTGGAATCATGACGCCGACACACCTGATCGACGGCTGGCACTGGATGGAAAGGCGGATCGGGCTCGAGTCGGCCGAGTCGGCGTGGGCACTCGGCAGCCTGGTGGCGGCGGGTTTTCCACTGGCCATCGGGACGGATGCCCCGTTCGCCGCAGGCAATCCTCTTCTGGCCTTCTACGGAGCCGTGACCCGGCAGGATCTGCGTGGCCGGCCGAGCGGCGGCTGGAATGAGTCCGAGCGCCTGAGTCGGACGGCGGCCCTTGCCGCCATGACGCTGACGGGAGCCAGGATTCTGGGACACTCCAGTGAGACCGGGAGCCTGACCGTAGGCAAGCGGGCCGACCTCGTCGTACTCTCCGGCGACCTGATGACGCTACCGGAACGGGAGCTTCCAGCGCTCCGGGTTACGATGACCGTGGCCGGCGGGCGCATCGTCCACGAACATTCCCCGGCCACGCGGAACTGACGCTGGCCACGACTCTCGTCCTGTTCGAAGATCACGAGTGGGGAAAACTCTACCCGCTGTCGCTGTCCCGCCCGGTCTATGACCTCCGGGTCGGCGTCACGACGCTGGGCCGACGGCTCATTGCCCAGATGGCCGCACGCAAGATCACGCGGGCCGCCTTCGTCTGCCGACCATGGCTGGTTCCACAGGTCGAGCGGGCGTTTCCCGGCGCCGTTGTCAACGACCTGCCCACCACGGACGATCTCTTCTTTCTCAACGGCTCGGCACTCTTTTTCAAGGGTGAGCTGGAACGATTCCTGCGGCAGATCAATGACCACCCGGCGCTTCAGAGCGGCGGGCGGCTGGTGGCGGCCCGGGTTCGTGGTGAGGATGGTTCCAAGCTGGTGGCGGCCCTTGCCGCCACCTGGGGCAAGGGGTCCCCCGGGGAGGCAGAGGGTCCACCTTCCTGGCCCCGCGGCTTCCGGCCTAAGGAAGCGTCCGAACCGGTACGGTTCATGACCCGACCCTGGGACCTGGTTCACGCCAACGTGGCCACGCTGATCGACGATTTTGCCATCACACGACGCGGGAAGGAGCCAGCCCTGCCAACGGCGTCACCCGGGGCGCACCTGATCAAGAAGGCGCGCATCCTGTCCCGGCCGGGAAGCCGAATCATGCCCGGCGCCATCCTCGACGCCTCGACCGGCCCGATCATTCTCGGCGAGGGGGTGCGCATCCTGCACCAGGCGGTGATTCTCGGGCCGGCCTACATCGGGCCCAACAGCCTGATCAAGATCGGCGCGAAGGTATACGGCGGCACATCGATTGGCCCGATGTGCAAGGTTGGTGGGGAGATCGAGGGCTCGATCATTCACGGCTACGCCAACAAGCAGCACGATGGATTCCTCGGCCACTCCTACCTGGCCGAGTGGACCAACTTGGGTGCCGGCACCGATACCAGTGATCTCAAGAACAACTATGGAAAGGTGCGCGCCTTCGCGCCGGAGGGCGAAATCGATACCGGTCACACCTTCGCCGGGCTGATCATGGGTGATCATTCGAAGTGCGGCATCGGAACCATGTTCAATTCCGGCACGGTGGTCGGCGTCATGACCAATATTTTCGGCGCGGGCTACCCGCCGAAGCATGTGCCCTCATTCAGCTGGGGAGGGGCGACCTTGCTCGAGCCGTACGATCTCGAGAAGGCCCTGGCCGTGGCCGTACTGGTCAGCGCCCGGCGAAACCGGGCGTTCGAGCCGATCGATGAGGCGCTGTATCGGCACCTCCATCAGGATGTCGGCACCAGGCGCGGCTAGGCGCCGCGTTTCTTCTCGGCCCGGGATAGAAAGCCCACCGCCACCAGAATGAAGGCGAAGGCCACCCAGTCCTGGACCTTGGGCGGACGCTGGCCGAAGAACAGGGCCAGCGCCAGCGTTGCGGTCGTGCCGGCCACCAGGCTGACCAGTCGGTTCACGAGCCCGGCAAAGGTGGCGGTCCGGCCTTCAAACATGAAGAGAAACACCGAGAAGAACGCCACGATCCCCCAGGGGATACCGGATAACACGGCGTCCCACCTCGGGTGCGTGACGGCCGAACGGAACTCCAGGGCGATCGCCCCGCCGGCGCCGAACAGGCCTTGCGAGAAGAAAAGGAGTATGCCGGCCAGCAGCAGGGTCAGGGACGCGGCGATCTGCTCGACGGCGAAGAACCCCTTGTTGTCCTGTTTCACACCGGCCGCCCGGGTGTTCTTGTAGTAATTCATGATATAGATGCGAATGGCATAGGCGACGATATACGATCCCATGATCAGAAGGGCGGGCCCGCTCGACAGGAAGTCGAAGGCCCCCAGCCGATCGCGATTGGACACGCCGAGGGACGCGGCCGCCGGAATGCCCCTCGCCTCGAGTGCGTTCACGATCGGGATGAAGAAAACATTGGTGGTCACGGCGAGAATTGCGAAGAGCACCGCCCAGTTCTCCTCGGCGAAGACCGTTTTCTTCAGGATTCCCTGCCGGATCTGGATGGCGTCGACGGCCCGGGAAATGATGATGACGGATCCGCGCATCAGCACCATCGCCACCATGACGGAAATGGGCAGGAGATACATGAGCGTGGTCGTCGGGATGATGACCGCGGTGCAGACACCCGATGGAATGATGTAGCGATACTCGCCGGGCATCCGGAGCCCGGCCATGGTGACAGGTCCGTTCGACTGAAGCCGGTACCATCCAAGAACAAGGACAGTCGTAACGGCCAGGATGCTCGACCCGGCGGTATTGTTCACCAGGTAGGCCAGTTCGGACATTGGGGGCTGGCGGATGGCCGTGAAATACTTGACAAGCATTCCGGTGGCCACGTACGACACGAAATAGCCGGCAGACAGCTCCAGAAGCTGGCGTGTGGAGCCCTTACCTGAATCTGATGTCACCGTCATTGGAAGACCCTAGCCCGGATTCCGTGACAAGTCCAGATGCCGTCGTCGGTTGCGCAGTTGCGAGTGCCGCCTCGCCTCCGTAAGATGCCCGGCACATGACGGAAGGTGCCCAGCGGCAACTGACGGCCGCCACGTTGATCTGGATGCTGGCGGTCCTGGCATCCCGTGTGGCCGGCCTCTTTCGTGAGATGGTCATTGCCCGGATGGTTGGCGCCGACGGGATGACCGATGTCTATTTTGCCGCGTTCACAATCCCCGATTTCCTGAACTATCTTCTCGCGGGGGGCGCACTTTCGATCACCTTCATTCCGATTTTTCTCGGCTTCCTCGTGCGCAAGCAGGAGGCGGAGGGGTGGTCGGTCTTCTCGACGGTCTTCCACGTCACCCTGGCCACGCTGTCGATCCTGCTTGTCCTGGGCTGGATTCTGGCACCGCTGCTCTGCCGTTGGCTGGCCGCCGGCTTCGACCCCGAACAGCAGCGACTGCTCGTCCGGTACACGCGCATTCTCCTTCCGGCCCAGCTCTTCTTCTTCGCCGGCGGTCTCCTCGGGGCGGTTCAGATGGCACGCGGCCGCCATGGCTATTACGCTGCCGCCGCGCTCGTCTACAACGCTGGAATCATTGCCGGGGGGCTGCTGCTGGGCCCGTCGCTGGGTATGGAGGGGTTCTGCTGGGGAGCCCTGGCCGGGGCGTTCGTGGGACACGGCGTTCTCCAGGTGGTGGGGGCGGCGCGTGCGGGCATACGCTTGCGGCCACATATCGACCTGAACTCACCGGCCGTGCGGCAGTGGATCGGCCTCACCCTGCCGCTCATCATCGGTCAGTCGATTCTTCTCACCGACGAGTGGATGCAACGCTATTTCGGATCAAGCCTCGCCCCGGCCTCGATCAGCTGGCTGAACTACGCCCGAAAACTGGTCCTGGTCCTGCCGGCCATCCTGGGGCAGGCCACGGCCGTGGCATCGTTTCCGGTTCTTTCCCGCCAGGTGACAGAGGGGGACTTCGGCGCGATGGGCGAGACGCTGTCGCGCGGGTTGCGACGTTCCGTCGTGCTCGCGGGGCTCGGCGCCGTCCTGCTCATCGTGCTGAACCGCGAGATCGTGCAGATCATCTTCGGTCGTGGCGCCTTTTCAACATCGGATGTCCTGACGACCGGTCGCGTGCTGGCCGTCATGGCCCTCGCGGTGCCGGCGCTGGTGGCGCAGTCGCTCCTGGCCCGCGGCTATTACGCCCTGGCCGACACTCGGACGCCGACGCTCATCGGAACCATCATCACGCTGGCGGCCATTCCTCTGTATGGTTTTCTGGCCCGCCGCTTTGATGACCCGACGACCCATCTGGGCGGGGGACACCTCGGGCTCGCCTGGGCCTCGACGCTGTCGCTCGTGCTGTATGGCGTTGTTACCGCCTTTTTCCTTCAGCGACGTCTCGATCGTCGCCATCCCGCTTCCGGTCGGCTCCTGCCGGCCGGTTTTCTCGGCCGCTCGAGCCTGGTCCTCGGGGTGACGCTTCTCGTCGCGGCGCTGGCCCGTGGTCAGGTCGGTCAATGGCTGCCCGACATGAGCCTGTTCCCCGCACTGGGCCGCACATTTCTCGTCGGGGGAGTGGCCGTCGGCGTCTTTGTCGCGAGCGCCCGCCTGGCCGGGCTCGACGAGGCTCTGGCGCCGCTCCGGGCCGTGGCCGCGCGATTCCGCCGTTGATGGCGAATTCCGGGTCGGCTAGAGTTGCAGGCATCATGCGCCTACTATCCCGATCTATTCGAATCTCCGATTTGCCCGGACTTTTGGCGTGTGCGCTGGCAATCCAATTTGCGGCCTGCGGTGACGATGAACCCATTGATCCCATGATGGGCGAGAAAACATCGTCGTTGCGCGGCCAGGTGGAACAGGGTGCCGGTTTCATCGGCTCACCCGGTGGCCCACCAGGAGCGGTGTCGCTCGATCCGGCTCACCTGGTCAACGCGGTGGTCACGATGCAGCGACTCACCGACAACGGCGTCTTCGAGGACGTGACGAGGGACACGGCCCGGACCGACATCAACGGAACCTTCCTGGTCTCGGCACGGACGGCGGACGAAGAGGATCTGGTGGCGCAGGCCCGGAAGGGAGACCTGCTCTATCGAACCATCGTCACGCGATCGGTCGCCTCGGATTCCACGATCACTGTGGGGCCACTCAATGACGAGACGACGGTCGAGGCCGGCATCTGGGCTGGCGTCCTGGCCGGCTCCGCTGCCGCCGTGACGTCGCGGATCAGCACCGGCCTCTTCGTGAACTCGACGGTGGCCAGCCTCCTGAGTGCCGACCCGTCCATTCTCGATTCGGCCGTCCCGCCGCTGATCGGCGAGTCGGTGGCTCATCAATCGGTCCTGATCGCTCCCGGCTTCGGCGTCGGGGCTGCCACACTGGCTGTCGTCGAGGTCGGACGCCGCGATGCGGCCATAGCCCTCGAGGAGCGGCTCGACCCGGCCAGTGAGAACAACCCGGCCACCACGGCGGCCTGGGAGGCCTTCTTCGTTGCCGAGCGAACCGCCTACGTCACGGCGGGAGTGTCGCTTTTTCAGCTGGCCGTGGCTCGCGAGGCATCCGCATGGGAATTGGTTCGGCGCGCGCAGGGTGTTCGATTCGATCTCCGAAGGGCACTCAACGAGGCCGCGGCCCTGCAGCGGGCGCGGACGACCGGCGGTGCCGTCAACGGCACTCTTTCGAATACGGGGGCGCCGAATGCCACGCTCATGGCCATCGAGACGTCCGGTCTCACCCTTCGCTTTTCGCTGTACGGGGGCATCAGTGAACAGCACATCCGGAACCAGTTCACGGCCTACGGCACCAGCGTCCGAACGGCGCTGACGGCGGGTTTCCCGACCTCCGCAGCGGCCATCCAGGCCGCGCACGAGGCGATCGTCGCTCCCGGCGGCGCCCGGTCCGTGCTCGTCCGGAGGCTGGCCGCCGCAAGATCCGCGGCTGACGTGGCCGCGGCCTTCGTGTCCTATGCCGGCGCCGCAGAGGGTGCGGCCGGGGCAATCCTGAATGAGTCGAATCTCTCCGAAGCGGCCCGGGTGCCGATCGCGCGGGTGCTCACGATGCTGGCCATGGCGGTTTGACCGCCTGCAATCGCTGTTCTTCGCAGACGCCCTCTCCGGGAGTGCGGACGTAGAGATAGGTCGGTTCGTCGCAACGGACCACGCATGAGGGCTCGATCGACATGGCCCGTGCGAGCAGATCGGCATCGGCCGCCCAGCGATTCGGCGTGAAACCGCCGAGCACCGACCAGAATCGTGATTCGACAACGAACGTGGCGCCGATGGCGCAATCGGCCAACGGGACCATTCGGGTCGGATCAATGGCATCGGGCACCCATCGCATCGGTTCCGGCCCGAGCACGGTGACTCCGCCGTGGACGAAACGGGCTTCCGGATTCGCGGCCAGGCAGCGGCGGCGCGCCGCCAGGTGCTCCGGCGTGTAGGCATCGTCGGAGTCGAGGAACGTGATCCATCGGCCGCGCGCCTCGGCGGCTCCCGCATTCTTGGCCGGCCAGACTCCTTCATGCGATCGCGGCAGCCAGACCAGGCGGCGCTCGCGTCGATAAGGGGTCACCATGGCGGCCGTGGCATCGGTCGAGCCGTCATCCACGATGATCAGTTCCCAGTCGTCGTCCGACTGGGCCAGCACGGAATCGATGGCGCGGGAAAGCCGATCGGCGCGATTCCACGTCGCCATCACGACAGAAAAAAAGGCCGGCATCCGGCAAGTCTAACCGAATGCCGGCGGAGGGATCACTTGACCGGGAAGTAGCCGACCTCCGTCACCAGCTGTTGTCCCTCGGGGGAGAGAACCCAGTCGATAAACGCCTTGATGGCCCCGTCCGGCTTCTTTCGGGTGTAGAAATACAGATCGCGAGCCAGTGCGTAGCTTCCGTCACGCACCGTGGCCTCGGATGGGATGACGCCGGGGTCGGCCGCATCCCGCTTCAAGGGTGGAATTCGGATCCCCTTCGCATAGGCCACGCCTCCGTAGCCGATGCCACGCGGATCCTTCGAAATTGCATTCACGATGGCGGCCGTGCCCGGCAGGGTCTGCACCTGCGGCGCGAAATCCTCCCCGTCGAGGACGTTGTCCTTGAAATAGACATAGGTACCCGAGCTGCTCTCGCGTGAATAGACCACGATCGGCTCGTCCTTCCCGCCCAGATCCTTCCAGTTGGTCACCTTGCCGGTGTAGATGTCCTTGAGCTGGGCCACGGTGATTCCGGCCAGCGGGTTGGCCTCATGGACGTAAATCGACAGCCCGTCCCGGGCCACCGGGATTTCGACGCCCGTCGTCTGGTAGCGGTCGCGCAGCTTCTTCTTCTCGTCGGGTTTCATGGGTCGGGAGGCCTGGCAGATGTCGGTGTTGCCGTTGATCAGGGCGGCGATGCCGGTCCCGGAGCCACCCCCGGTGATCTGGAGCAGCGCGCCCGGATGCGTGGTCATGTATCGCTCGGCCCAGCGCTGACCCAGAATGACCATCGTGTCGGAACCCTTGATCGTGACGGCCCGTTTCCCCGCGGCAACCGCCGTCGTGGAAGTTGCGAGGACGATGGCCGCAAGTGCCGCCATACGGATGCATTGATTCATCGAAGTTTTCTCCTTCATGTCAAAACTTGAACTGCGCCTGAACGGTCAGCAGATTGTCTTCGGAATTCGGCACGGAAACGCCGGCCGTCGATTTCACCTCCGGAATTTCGTACGCCAGGGTGAATCGCGTGTAGCCGTCATAGAACCAGTTGAGCCCGAGGTTCCAACGGGTGTACTCGTCGCCGTCGACTTCCGTGTTTCGATCAAACTCATCGTATCGGACGGCCGCCTGGAAACGGTCGCCCAGGTTCTGCACCAGCATCAGGTACCAGCCGAGGAACTCAGCGTCGAGATGCGCGCCGCTGACGCCCGGCTTGAGCAGCCGGACCGGAGCACTCGACGTCGGCCTTGTCGTCAGGACGGCCACGGAGTCAGGATTGAACTCCTCGCCGGTGTAGAACTCGCCGCGCAGCGAGCCACCGCCGGCCCGTGGAAACTCCCAGTACCCCTGGACATCGGCGCCGAATCGGGTCCGATCGACCTCGGCGTCCGGGCCGGTCAGGCCAATGACATGCTGGCCGGAGTAGGCCGACACGGCAACATCGATCCTGCCCAGGCTGGCCCTTGCACGGCCCATCAGGTCCTTGGCCGATGTGGGGTCGGTATTGGGATAATCTGTCTGCCCGATGCCGCCGCCGTTGAGTACGGCCACCACGGTCTCGAAACGATCGCTCCAGCGGTCGAACAGCTTGACGCCCCGATCACGTTCGCCCGGGAAGAGGACATTTTCGGCCCGGGATCGCTCCGGCAGTTCGCGCGCGGAGGAGGAGCGCTCGATCTCGTAGCCGAAGGGAACATTGAACTGGCCAATCGTCAGCTGGTGCTGCTGGTAAGGCGTCCAGGGATCCGACAGCTGCACGTAGGCCTCGATCACCCGGACCGCACGATCCGCACCACCGTCGATGTAGAGAACCCCCTGGGTCCGTTCCATCGGATCCCAGTTCACCTTGACCCGGGCCCGGCGAATGTGGAATCGATCCAGGTTGGCCGGGGTCAGGACCAGCGGGTTACCCGCGGCCCGGATCGAGTCATCGCTGGCCTGGCTCACGTCATATCGTGCCTGGACGTAGCCCGAGACCTTGATCTTCTTCAGCTTGTCGGTGTCGGACTGGAGCGTCTGGACCTGCTCGACCAGTCCTTCGAGCTTCGCCTCCATCGCCTGGGTCGCCGCAGCCAGTGAATCGATGCTCTGTGCCCGGACCAGTTTCGGGGCCAACAGTCCGAGAATCAGGCCCACCGTCGCCATCGTCAGCAATTGCCTCAAGGAATCCTCCATGTAGTGACATGGTCGCCGGCAACCGCCGTGGCGGATCACGCTACGTGGCGTGAGGGAGCGGCGACAAAATCATGTCATTCGTCACGTACGATGTATCGTGACCGTCCCGATCCGTTGACGTCAACGTGACACTTTGGTGACGCATGTCACGTTTTCCCGGACTTGAACCGTTTGACCGGCCTGCTAGGCTTGGTTCCATGACCCTGCCAACCAATCCCCTGCGCGAGGGACTTCCGCGTGAACGGATGCCCGACCCGGCAACGCTTGTCATCTTCGGGGCCTCCGGCGATCTGACCCGACGCAAGCTGATACCGGCCCTCTTCCGACTCTTCCAGCAGCGTCACCTGCCGCCGGGATTTCGGGTCGTCGGTGTCGGTCGCCGCGAAATGAGCGATGCCGAGTTCGCCGCCGAGGTCCTGGCGGCCATCGGTCCCGAGCCCCCGGCCCGGGGTGACGAGTTCGCCGCACTTTTCCGTTACGTGGCCGGCGACTTCACTCATGCCGACACCTGGCCGGCACTGGCCGCCCGATTGACAAAGGTGGAGACGGAGGCCAACCGGCCATCCAACCGGCTCTTCTACCTGGCCACGCCGCCGGAAGCTTTCGAACCAATTTTGCGCGGCCTGGCCGCGGCGCAACTGGTCGCGCGTGAGGCCAAAAAGTCACCCTGGTCGCGCGTGGTCGTGGAGAAGCCCTTTGGCCAGGACCTGGAGTCGGCCCGGGCGCTCAACGGGCTCATCAGCGGCATATTCGACGAATCGCAGATCTTCCGAATCGATCATTACCTCGGCAAGGAAACGGTCCAGAACATTCTGGTCTTCCGTTTTGGCAACGGCATCTTCGAGCCGATCTGGAATCGAAGTCATGTCGACCACGTTCAGATCACCGTGGCCGAGGAGGTCGGCGTTGAGTCGCGGGCCGGCTATTACGAGAAGGCTGGAGTCCTGCGGGATGTTCTGCAGAATCACCTGATGCAACTCGTTTCGCTGGTGGCCATGGAACCGCCGATGCCTTTTCGAGGCGAAGCCATTCGCGACGAAAAGGTCAAGGTGATCCGGGCGCTGAAGCCGCTTGACCCCGCCACCGTGGCCACGCACCTGGTGCGGGCCCAGTATGCCGCCGGCTCCATCGACGGCGGGGCGGTGCCCGGCTACCGCGAGGAACCTGGCGTGGCCCCCGACTCGATGACGGAGAGCTGGTTGGCCGTCCGTCTTGAAATCGACAACTGGCGATGGGCCGGCGTGCCGTTCTATCTAAGGTCGGGCAAGCGAATGCCCCGCCGTGCCACCGAGATCGCCATTCAGTTCAAGAAACCGCCCCAGCAAGTTTTCGAGGCAGTGGGGCCGGACGGACTGACCGCCAATGTCTTGACTCTCCGGATCCAACCCGACGAGGGTATCGCTCTTCGTTTTGGCGCCAAGCGCCCCGGTCCGGACATCCGGACACAGGCCGTCAAGATGGATTTCATGTACGGCAGTTCGTTCGGCACCGACATCCCGGAGGCATACGAACGGCTGATTCTCGACGCGCTGCTCGGCGACGCCTCGCTGTTCATCCGCCGGGACGAAATCGAGGGCGCCTGGGGATGGGTACAGCCGATTCTGGATCACTGGGCCGCAGCCCCGAAGACACGGCTTCCGACCTACGAGGCCGGTCACTGGGGACCACCCGAAGCCGATAGCTGGATTGCCGCGGATGGACGTGAATGGCGAAACCTGTGAGTGGCATCCCCGTTTTTCCGACCGAGTCCCGCTCCGTGTCGGTGCGCGCATTGGAAGAGGAACTGGCGTCCCTCTGGAAGTCGGTGGCGGAAGCCAGAGACCCTTCCGGAAGCACGCCGGTCACGCGGGCCGCGCTCCTCACGCTCATCGCCGTCGTGCCCGGAGACGACGCGGCGCAGTGGATGGCCGCGGCGGTTGGGCGATTGACCGAGGGCACTCCCTGTCGGGCGATCATCGTTCAGCTCGAGTCGGCGGGTGGGGTCCCGGAGCCGCTCGCGGCTTTCGTCTCGGCCCATTGCCATCGCGTGGCCGGCGGCCGCCAGGTTTGCTGCGAGCAGGTCACCATCCGCGCAACACCGGCAGGCGATGCCCACCTGTCGAACCTGGTCCTGCCGCTGCTGTTGCCCGACCTGCCCGTCGTCCTTTACTGGCCGGAGGTGGCTTTGATGATGGCGCCGGAAGCAAGGCCGGTCGAACCGGCGCGCGGCGCGCAGTTCCTGTGCGATCTCGATCCCTTCGTGGATCAGGTCATCCTCGACTCGGCGCTGGCCGCCGAAACCGGTGCATTTCTTTCCCGGGCGCTGGCCCTCGCGGAGCGTCCCCAGGGTCCCGGAATGCGCCCGATCGACCTCAACTGGGTCCGCCTGCTCCCCTGGCGCGAAGCGCTGGCCGATGCGGTCGACCAGTGCTCGATCGATCCCATGACGATCATCGGAGCGACGATCGAGACAATCAGCCAACCCGGCGGGTCGTTGCCGGTCCGCCCGCGTCTGCTGGCGGGGTGGCTGCGCGAACGCCTGGCCCGGTCGACCGGTGGGGCGTTTCGGGCCACGATTTCTCCGGTGGCAGGGGAGGGACCGGCGGGACGCATCGTCGGCGTTCAGTTCGACATCGCGGGCGGTCAGTCGATGGCGATCCAGATGGAAAGCGGGGCACTGGTCGTCACCCACGCGGGCGGCGATCCGATCCGCATTCCCCGGCCGATCGACCCCGACGACGATCTTCTTTGCCGGGTGATCGAGCGGCGGGAAACCGACGCCTATTTTGTCCGGGCGCTTCGAATGGCCGCCGCCGATGATTCCGACGGGGCGATCGACCCCGGGCCATGACACCGACGATCCTGGTCCTCCCGACGCCGATCGAGCTGTTCAGCACGGCCGCGCGCCGCGCCACGGCCTCACTGGGTGAGGCCATCGCCGCCCGTGGCGTCGCACACCTGGTACTGGCCGGAGGGGCGACGCCGGCCGGCCTGTACCAGAGACTGGCCATGCCGGATTCCCGTCATCGGGTTGACTGGAAGAATGTTCATTTCTGGTGGGGCGACGAACGGGGTGTGCCGATCGAGGATCCGGCCAGTAACTACCGGATGGCACGCGACACGTTGCTGGCGCATCTCGACCTCGAGCCATCACGGGTCCATCGCATGGTGGCCGATCCAACCGGGCTCGAAGCCTCTGCCCGACGCTACGATCAGCAGATCGAAACGAATGTTTCGAAGGAGCGGGGAAGCGTCCGCTTTGATCTTGTCCTCCTCGGCGTGGGCGCCGACGGCCATACCGCCTCGCTGTTTCCGCACCGGCCGACGCTCGGCATGACCGACCAACGCGTGGCGGCCGTCACCGGCACCGACGACTGGCCGCGGCTGACGTTGACGCTGCCGGTGATCAACGCCGCCCGCCATGTCCATATCCTGGCTTCCGGTATTTCAAAGGCCCGCGCCGTGGCCCGGGCCCTGACGGGCGAACCCGGTCCCGATTCCCCCGCGAGCCTCGTTCGTCCCGACCCGGGTCAACTCCTATGGATGGTCGACGAGGAGGCGAACCGGCTGCGTGATGGGTCCCGATGGGACGACGATCGGAGCGACAGCGGCTGACGATGACCCCGACATCCAATTTTTACACGGTCACGAAGCCGGGTCGGAAGAAATGAGGAGAGCTCGTACGGTTGTACCAGCGGTTCAGGCCAGCTATTGCCGTACGAGCTCTCGTTTGTCGTAGTTGGGTCTCCCCGAACCAGTCGGGTCGACTCTTGAAAAACAAAGCAACTTGCATGCCACGGCTGAGGAATTTCTGACAAGACCCTCAATTCGGGCATCAGCGGCGATCAGTCGGCACGTGACGCATCCCGTCAGATCAAATTGGAGTTGCGGCCGTTCAGTATGAATGGTTGAAACAAGGCGCACGCGGCGCGGGCACCCGGTCGATGCGCGGCACGGCGACCCGTCGCCGAAACTACCGCAAACGATGCAGCGACAGCTTCGGGGCGTCGGCGTCGATGGAAAGGCCGGGGTTTTCCATTCGGATCTTGACCTTGAGGTTGTTGGCGCTCTCGGCGTTGCGGAGGGCTTCCTCCAGGCTGATGACGCCGTCTTTCCAGAGTTTGTAGAGCGCCTGGTCGAAGGTCTGGCACCCCTCCTGGGTTGATTCTTCCATCGACACCTTCAGGGCGGCCACCTCTCCCTTGTGGATCTGGTCGCGGATTCGGGGCGTGGTCATCAGAATTTCCAGGGCCGCCCGACGGCCCTGGCCGTCCTGGCAGGGGATGAGTCGCTGGCAGACGATGCCGGCCAGCGTGAGGCTCAACTGGAGGTAGATCAGATCGTGCATTCCCCGGGGGAAAAAGCTGAGCACGCGGTCGATCGTCTGGTTGGCGTTCAGCGTGTGGAGGGTGCCGAGAACCAGGTGGCCGGTCTCGGCGAAGGTGATGGCCGCTTCCATGGCCACGGCATCGCGGATCTCGCCGATCAGGACGACATCGGGCGCCTGTCGGAGCGCGTTTTTGAGGGCTGCGTGGTACGAGTCGGTGTCCATGCCGACTTCGCGCTGGGTCACCAGCGATTTCTTGTGGGGGTGAACGAATTCGATGGGATCCTCGACAGTCAGGATGTGGCCCGAGTCGTTGTCATTGCGGTAGTCGATCATGGATGCCAGCGTCGTTGACTTGCCGGTACCGGTCGGCCCCGTGACCAGGACGAGTCCCTTCCGAAGCATGACCAGGTCGCGCAGTATCTGCGGGAGGCCCAGTTCGTCCATCGTCGGAATCTGAATCTTGACCAGTCGGATGACGAGACCAACGGCGCCGCGCTGCACGAAAATATTGACCCGGTAGCGTCCGACGTTGGGAATGGAATAGGCCAGGTTCATCTCGCGGGTGGCGCGAAATTCCTCCTTCTGTGTCTCGCTCATGAAAAAATCAGCGATGGCCTTCGTGTCGGCCGCCGTGATCAGTTCGGAGGCTGGCTGGCAACTGCCATTCACCCGGCGCTGAACCGGTGCGCCAGCCGTGAAATAGAGGTCCGACGAATTCGTTGGCACCATGGAGACGAGGACCTGAATGATATCGACCATTTCGGAGTCCCTATGCCGCTTTCTTCACCCCGGTGGCCGGCGCGGCGGCCGGCGCCGGTTCGGCGACACCACCCAGGAACAGGGCGGGATTGGTTGATTTTCTGGCGGCCTCCTCGCGGGTGACGGCGCCCTGCATGACCAGGTTCTTAAGACACTGATCCATGCTCTGCATGCCGTACTGCCCGCCGGTCTGGATGACCGACATGATCTGGGCCGTCTTGTCCTCGCGGATCAGGTTGCGAAGCGCCGGAACGCCGACCAGGATCTCGAGGCCCGCCACGCGCCCCTTCTTGTCGGATCGCTTGAGCAGCGTCTGACAGACGATGCCGACGATCGACTCGGAGAACATCGTCCGGATCTGGGCCTGTTGACTGGATGGGAAGATGTCGATGACACGATCGATCGTCTTGGCCGCCGAGTTGGTATGAAGCGTACCGAACACGACATGGCCGGTTTCGGCCGCGGTGATCGCCAGCTGCATCGTTTCCAGATCCCGCAGCTCGCCGACCAGGATCACGTCCGGATCCTCGCGCAGCGCGCTCTTCAACGCGTTGGCGAAGGAGTGGGTGTGGGGGCCGATCTCCCGCTGGTTGACGAGGCAATTCTTGGAGTCGTGAACGAACTCGATCGGGTCCTCGACCGTGATGATGTGGCCGCGGCGTTTGCGGTTGACATGGTCCAGCATGGCCGCCAGCGTGGTCGATTTGCCGGATCCGGTTGGTCCGGTCACCAGGATCAGCCCCTTCTCCCTCATGGCCATTTCGGCCAGGACGGCCGGGAGGGCCAGGTCCTGCATTGACTTGATTTCAGAGGGGATGACACGGAATACGGCTCCCTCACCGCGGCGCTGCACGAAGCAGTTCACGCGGAAGCGGCAGACGCCGGCCAGGTCGATGGCGAAGTCGAGTTCGTGATTTTCCTCGAAGGTCTTCTTCTGGACATCGTTCATGATGTCCCAGATCAGCGTGTGCAGCGACTCGCGATCAAGAGGCGGCATGTCAAGCGGCGTCATGTCGCCGTTGATTCGGACCAGTGGCGGCATGCCGCTTGAGAGGTGCAGGTCCGACGCGCCCTGGTTCTTGGTGAAGACGAGGAGCTCGGTGATGTCCATTACGCCGCCGCCCGACCGGTTTCCGACCGGCTGGAGTGGAGTCGGGCCGCCAGCGGCCGGTAGCCGCCGATGGCAGCGGCCAGCGCCAGGTCACGGGGATGATCCCCGGCGTCCAGGGCGCGGCGCAGCGGGTCGTTCAGCTCCATCAGGGCCGCCCGCGGGCGGCCGGAAGCGTCCAGATCGGATTCGATGATGCCCAGGAGTGCGCGCGACAGGAGGCTTCTCGCCCGACAGGCATCGCGTACCAG
>JAWXBZ010000040.1:0-4134 GCA_034440375.1 Candidatus Eiseniibacteriota bacterium | reverse complement strand
TTCGAGGCGGCCGCGGCGGGCCGTCTGCGTCATGGTGAAGCGGTTGCCCTGGGGATGAGGGGTGCCGCCCGCCTGGCAGAGTGGCAGAAGTGGCTTTCTCGAGGCGACCGCGTCCGGCAGGATACGCTCCTGGATGAACTCGGGCTTCCCGGCCGATTCGCCGGGGCAAAAGTCGGTATCCTGATGGCTAACATCAAGCAGGACAAGAAGGTACGAGATCAGATTCCCCGCTTCGTGTTGACACGAGGTATCGGCTCTGCTAGTTTGGCCCCTCCAATTGATGCCACCCGGGTGCGCCGGGTGCTCGCCGAACTGACCAGCTCCTAAGATGCCCTCCGGCTGTCAGTTGCCTGATTCCAAGAGCGAGAAGGGCCACGATCCAAAGGTCAGGTGCCCGAATTTCCTCCCCGTGAGGAATTGAGGACTGAATGAAACTGGAAGAAGTCCGAAAACTGATCCAGTTGGTCGAGGAGAGCAACATCGGCGAACTGGAGGTCTGGAAGTGGTGGGGACGAATTCGGATTTCGCGACAGAACGGCTCGGCCGGCAACGGCGTTGTCCCTGCGGGCCACGTCCCACAGGAACTGATGCGGTCGGGCTCATTGCCAGCCGCCCCGGCACTGATTGCCGATCTGGAACAAAAGGCCGCCAATGACGCGGCAGGCCTTACCCTGATCAAGTCGCCCATGGTCGGCACCTTTTTTCGTTCGCCGGCTCCCGACGCCGATCCATATGTAGAACCTGGCGATCGGATCGAAAACGGCCAGACCATCTGCATCATCGAAGCGATGAAGCTGATGAACGAGATCCAGGCGGAGGTGAGGGGCAAGGTTGTTCGCGTGGCGGTCCAGAATGGACAGCCGGTCGAGTTCGGTCAGACGCTGTTCATGGTCGACGAATCGGCGTGATGCATGTCGTCATTTCCTGAGGAGTGAGCCAGTGAATATCAAGCGCATCCTGGAACGGATGATCGAAGAGCGGGCCTCGGACCTTCACATCAAGGCCGGCACCCCCGCCACCATCCGTGTGGATGGCCGACTCATCGCCCTGGACGAGCCGGTGCCGAGCCAGAAGGATATCGAAACGGTCGTCGAGCAGATCCTGACACCGAAGCAGCGCAAGCACTTCGAGGACACCAAGGAAATAGACTTCGCCTTTTCGATACCCGGTCTCTCCCGGTTCCGCTCGAACTTCTACCAGCAGCGCGGCACCATCGCCATGGCCTTCCGCCAGGTGCCGTTTGGCGTGCCGACAATGGAGGATCTCTCGCTCCCGCCGATCCTGGGCGACCTGATCCTGAAACCACGCGGCCTCATCCTTATCACGGGCACCGTCGGGACCGGCAAGTCGACCAGCATGGCCGCCATGCTCCAGCATGTGAATCGAAGCATCGCCAAGAACATCATCTCCATTGAGGACCCGATCGAATTTCTTCATCGCGATGACAAGAGCCTGATCAGCCAGCGGGAGGTTGGCCTGGATACCTCCTCATTCGAGGACGGGCTGAAGCATATTCTTCGCCAGGATCCGGACATGATCGTCATCGGCGAAATCCGCGACCCTGAGACAATGCGCGTGGCGATCATGGCCGCCGACACGGGCCACCTGGTCCTCGCCAGCCTCCACACGCCGGATGCCGCCCAGACGATCAACCGCATCATCTCGTTCTTCCCGCTCCAGGAACATGAAGAGGTTCGATTCCTCCTGGCCTCGAACCTCCTGTCGGTTTGCTCGATGCGCCTCGTACCCCGAAAGGAAGGCACCGGCCGTCTGCCGGCGGTCGAGGTCATGGTCAACACGGCCACGATCAAGGAATACATCATGGATCCGCAGAAGACGGGTGGCATCTACAAGGCGATCCAGGAAGGCGTCAATCAGTACGGAATGCAGACGTTCGACCAGGCCCTGATGTCCCTCTTCAAGCGCGACGGCATTTCCTACGAGGACGCGCTCCGATATTGCACGAATCCCGCCGAGTTCGACCTGCGGGCCAAGGGCATTCAGGCGGCCTCGGACAAGACCTGGGAGCAATTCGAAGGCGAAATGATTCGCTGATTTGCTGCAGTCGCCGCTCGGCTTTCGGGGGAAAATGTTCAAGAAAATTCTGATCGCCAACCGCGGCGAGATCGCGCTGCGCATCATTCGGGCCTGCCGTGATCTGGGCATTGAAACGGTGGCCGTCTACAGCGAGGCTGATCGCGATTCCATTCACGTTCGGTTGGCCAACGAAGCGGTTTGCATCGGGCCGGCTGCCTCGCGCGACAGCTACCTGAACATTCCACGGATCATATCCGCCGCCGAGATCACGGCGGCCGAAGCCATTCATCCCGGCTACGGATTTCTCTCCGAGAATCCGCAGTTCGCGGAGGTCGTCGAGTCCTGCGGACTGGTGTTCATTGGCCCCACATCCGAGCAGATACGGATGATGGGAGACAAGGCCATGGCCCGTCAGACGATGGCGGCGTCGGGCGTGCCGGTCGTACCGGGGAGCGCCGGTCCGGTTCGCACGCCCGAGGAGGCGCTGGAGACGGCCGCTTCCACCGGATACCCGCTGATCATCAAGGCGCTGGCCGGCGGTGGCGGGCGGGGCATGCGTGTGGTGGAAGCCGAGTCGGAGCTCATCGATCGCTTCAATACCGCCCGCGCCGAGGCCGAAGCCGCCTTCGGAAACGGGGAAGTCTACATCGAGCGCTACCTCCGGCGGCCGCGCCACGTGGAAATCCAGCTGCTCGGGGACCGGCACGGCAACTGTGTTCATCTCTTCGAACGCGATTGCTCGGTCCAGCGTCGGCATCAGAAATTGATCGAGGAGTCACCATCACCGGCAGTCGACGCCGATCTCCGCCAGAGGATGGGCGAAGCCGCCTTGATCGGTGCCAATGCCATCAACTACATCGGCGCCGGGACGATCGAGTTTCTCCTCGACGAAGACGGCCGCTTCTACTTCATGGAGATGAACACCCGGCTCCAGGTTGAACACCCGGTGACCGAAATCATCACCGGGCTCGACCTCGTGCGGGCCCAGATCCGGGTTGCGGCGGGCGAACCTCTCGAGTTGACGCAGGCGGATCTTTCGATTCACGGGCATGCCCTCGAATGCCGGATCAATGCCGAAGATCCAGCCCATGACTTTCGCCCCTCGCCGGGCAGGATTGAGTACCTGCACTTCCCGGGCGGCCCGGGAGTGCGTGTCGACAGCCACATCTACGCCGGATATCGCGTGCCGCCTAATTATGATTCGCTGATCGCCAAGATCATCACCTGGGGCGATACGCGCGAGGAGGCGATCGCTCGAATGAGGCGCTCGCTCTCGGAGACGCTCATCGAAGGCGTGCCGACCACGATTCCCTTTCACCTTCGCGTGCTGGCCGATGAGGAATTCCTGGCCGGCCGGTTCGACACCTCGTTCGTCGCGAGTCGTATGACGGTGGCGCCGGCTGCGAAGCCGGCCTGATCGTGCGATCCGACTTAACCGTCGATGTTCTGCTCTCGCCGGCCGAGCTGTCAGAGGCCCTGGTTCGCGAGCGCCAGGTCGTGGTGATCGACGTGCTCCGGGCCACCACGGTCATCGGAGTGGCGCTGGCCGCCGGCGCTGTTCGCATCATCCCATCGCCGGGAATCGAGGAAGCCGTTGCCTTGAAATCCCAGATCGGCCCTGACGGAACCCTGTTGTGCGGCGAGCGCGACGGGCGACCGATTCCCGGATTCGATCTTGGCAACTCGCCGGGGGAGTATCGACCGGAGGTCATCTCGGGAAAGACACTCATCCTGGCCAGCACCAATGGCAGCGTCCTGCTCAGCCGGAGCCAGCCGGCGCGCCGGGTTCTCGTTGCGGCCTTCAATACACTCGGCGCGGTCGCGCGTCGCCTGGCGTCCGAGGGCGGCGCGTGGACAATTGTCTGCAGCGGCAAACTCGGCCGGCCCTGCCTCGAAGACCTGGCCTGCGCCGGTGGATTGGTGGCATGGCTCGGGCGACTGGCTGATCGTGGAGGCTTCGTTGCGGCTGACCCCACCTCCATGGAAACCGAGCGTGCGCCGACCGCTTCCCGACTGGATTCGGCCACCGACGGGGCCCGAATTGCCCTCGACATATTCGAACGTCACGAGTTCGACATTCCCGGACTGCTTGGCCGG
>JAWXBZ010000039.1:0-3767 GCA_034440375.1 Candidatus Eiseniibacteriota bacterium | reverse complement strand
GGCCTTTTCCCTGCTCGGCCGATTTGATCATGCTGGTTCGGACTATGACGGCCCGGGTGGTGTGGCTGACGGTATCAGCTACCTCGATGGCCGGACTTTCTGCTTTGACGCCAGTGGCCCCGACCCCATCGCAGTCAAGTCCGCGACGTGGGGCGAGATCAAATCCCGCTTCTAGAGGACGGGTCGCGAGTTCAGATTCGCCACTAGATCTGAGATTTCAATGACAACGGGGGAATCACCGAATTTCGGTGGTTCCCCCGTTCCTGCAGGCTTGGGTTGCTGCTGAACGAATGACGGGCCGTCAGCGACGATCCGGCTCCGGCCCGACCCGCTCGAAGATCACCACCCGGAAGCGCCGATCGTCCGCTTCGAATTCGCGTATCAGCCGCCAGGCCGGATTGTCCCGCAGCTCGGCCACCATGATGTCGCCGAACAGGCGCCAGCTGTAGTGGTTCTCCCACACCACGATGCTGCCGGGCTTTGCTTTCGCGATCGCCGCACGCTGCGTGTATTGCGTGCGGGTGCGGTCCCATCGATCCAGATCGGCGAACAGGTAGAACCAGGGGTGGCTGACATACAGCGGGCGATCCATCAGCCCCTTGGCTTTCACGAACTCGACGCTCCGTTGAACCACCAGTTGCTCCCGGTTCAGATCGATCGGCCGCGTGATCAGGAGGCACGAGACGGCGGCGATGATCGGCAGCGCCGACAGTGCGGCGCGCCGGCCTCGCGGCAGCCATGGAACGACCAGCAGGAGGAGCGCGGCCGGCACCAGGGTCATCAGCCGTCGCCAGTCGTGGCCCGGGACGACGAGGAAGTCGTATTGAAGTCGATGGGATAGGACCAGGCCGACGACCGTCGTGACTCCGATGACAACGCCGGCCACGATCCAACGATCTCGCTTATTCGTTTCGCCGAGAGCTCTCTCGAATCCGGCCCCGGCCAGCAGGGCCGCCGCCGGGGAGAGAACGATCAGGTGTCGAAGAAACCCGATGCTGGCCCCGAACTGCAGCTTGTCCCAGGTGAGCAGCGTGAGCAGGGAGAACACCACGATCCAGGTGAGCCCCGCGAAGAGCGGCCGGATCGGGCCCCGTGTCGCGAGGTTCCACGCCCCGAGGCCAAGCCCCACGAAAACCACCGGGCCGGTGACCACGATCAGGTTGCGCAGGTAGTGAACGGGCCCGGCCGTCGCCAGGGGCCGCCCTGCGGCACGAATCTCGTTGAGAAGCCAAAGGGGAGCACCGTGAACAACGGCCCCGATGGTGGCCCAGAGAAAAAACGGGAGAGCCATCAAAGGCAGCAGGGGCCAATGACGCCGATGTCGCAGCAGGATCCACGCCGCGACCAGGCAGGAGACGATGCCTAGTTCGAGTCGAACCGTTGGCAATAGCCCCGCGGCCAGAGCCGCCTCAACCGGACGATCGTTGGCCTGACGATTGAGGACGATGGCGATGAGCAGCGCGGCGAACGGCTCGGTCAGAACGCTGAATGACAGGAGCAGGACCAGCGGCTGCCAGATGGCCAGCGCCGCCCAAATGGCCGGTTGACGCGCGCCGAGCCGGGCGGCCGTCCGTGCCGTGACGAACCCGGTCAGGACAACCAGCCCCAGGGTGAAGAGGCGGGTGGCGGTCCAGCCGAATTGCGCCGGAAGGGCGTAGAGCGTGGTGAAGCCGGCTCTTCCCCAGTAGTCGACCAGGAATAGCGGTTCACGGAGCGAGGCCGCAGCCATGAAGTAATGATCGAGGTCGTCGTCGTTGTAGGCGCCGTGTGACTTGAGGGTCAAGACAAGTGCGGCCACGGCGAAGACGAGCAGGTGCAGGCCCAGCTCGAGCCGATTGGTGTGGGTGATTTGAGACGGCATCCGGCAGAACCTAACACGCACTCCCTTTGGCGGGACGATACGGGTCCTCGAGTAAAATCGCCAGTCGCGAATTCTATCCGCCCGTCGGGAGTCTCGATGATCGATCAGTGCCGCGCTTCCGAGTCATCTTCGGGTTCCGGTCCTACCGCGTCAGCTTTATCTTCCCGGTTTCGGCCCCGGCCGGCGTTCGAAGCTCGTAGAAGTAGGTGCCGGCGGACAGGCCCTGCGCGTTGAAGGTGGCGGTGAATTCGCCGATTCCCATCGTGGCCTCGACAAGGTCGCCCACCGGGCGACCCTGAAGGTCGAAGACGCGCAGTGACACCCGGCCGGGTTCCGTGACGTGGTACCCGATGACCGTGCTTCCGGAAAACGGATTTGGACTGACACGGCTGAGCCGGGGAGCTTCGGCCGTCGTCGGCGGATCAAGAACCCCGGATGGATTGGCTTCATACTTGTACACATCCGCGCCGCAGGCATAGCCAAGGTAGGGGGAGAGAAACTGGATGCGGTTCACGTTGAAACCGAAATTTCCACCGGTCCAGTTTGCCCCGCCGTTGGTCGTTACAGCCGTTCCCGTGTTCCAGCCGCCGATCCAGCCGATGGATTCGTTCAGGAACCCGATTCCCTGGCAGTTGACATATCCGGGCGCGGCGAGCTGCTCCTGCCAGCTCCGTCCACCGTCGATCGATTTGAGGAAGTAGGTGGCTCCGGCCCCTGCAAGGTTTTCGATCGAAACAAAACCGTTGTCCCAATCGGGAAACGAGATCTTCCAGCAATGTTCACGGTAGCGCGTCCCGGTCCAGACGACATTCCAGGTGAGGCCACCGTCGGTCGTGCGGAGGATGCGCGTCTGGCGCGTGGGGCCATTTCCCGTTGCGCCGACCGCAATGCCGGTCTGCTCGTCGAACCATTTCGTATCAATGAGCGCTGAGCACCAGGGCGTCATGTCCAGTACGGTCCAGCTGGCACCGGCGTCGTCGGTACGAATGAAGCGCGGCGCGCCGTAGTAAGCACCCACGGCGCAGACGGTATTGGCATCCACGACGCTCATGCCGCACAGCCCCTCGGGCTTCGGCTCGGGAAGGTTTACCGTGGTCCAGGTTGACCCGCCGTTGGTCGTTTCGATGAGGACCGCACCGAGGTCCTCATACAGAAATCCGATCCAACCATGCTGTGCGTCGACGAATCCAACACAGCGATTGTAAGCGCCGGTCAATGCCGACCGCGTCCAGCTATCCCCGCCGTCGGCGGTCTTCCAGACATCGCCATTGCCGTTGACGACCCAACCCTGTTCGGGGTCGACGAAAAAAACATCGTCATGGCGCTGGGCGCCACCCGCGTTCGGCCCGTTCGGAAGCTTGACCCAGGTCCCGGGTCCCGCGGTGACAGTGGCCGGAAGATCCCCAAAAATCGTCGGATCCGCCGCAGCAGATATCGTGACGACAAGCAGCATCGAGAGGGCAGACAGATATATCGAACGCATGGCTCGGGACTCACCTCAATTTGTGGCGCCCTGTCAGGAGGGCCCTTTGGTACCGGACGCTTCGGTTGGCGGCTCAATGACGCGGTCCGGACCCGTACGAATCCGGCGAGTCTACACGATTCAAGGTGGGGGAAAAACCAGATCTTGAAATTAGCAAACTTATTGTAAATAAATCACTTAGTAGATTAGAACCCACCTCGATTCGCGCATTCGGGGTGGAAGTGAAACGAGTCCTGTCATTCACGAGTGGCAGGCCAATCCCGTCAACTCGCCTGCGTATCGCTCCCCCGACTAACATCACTCGCCTCCGGCATACCCGACTCCAGCCGAACCTCCCGAAACAAACCCAGGATCGCCGGATCCAAACGCCCGGCTTCCACCGGCCAGATCAGCGCGGTGTCGCGGCGGCGGGGGGAGTGGGTG
>JAWXBZ010000038.1:0-18824 GCA_034440375.1 Candidatus Eiseniibacteriota bacterium | reverse complement strand
TGGCCGCCGGATTCGGCGTCCTCTCCTCGGCACTGGGTTACGTACTGGCCACGGCGCTCAATGCCTCGATCGCCGGTTCGATGGGGGTGGTGGCCGGCGTGCTGTACGCGCTGGCCCTCGTCTTCGGGCCGCGGCATGGCATTCTGGCCCGTCGTCGGGCGCTCAAGCTGGCGCCGGTGGCGGCCCTCGTGCTCCTGGCCTTCCCGCATCCGGCGGCCGCCACCAATCTATTCCACCCGCGTCCCCGCGAGGCGATGCGCGAGCTGAGCACCGACCGTCCCGACATCACCGAGAGCCCGCACACGGTCGACGCCGGTCACTTTCAACTGGAGGCGGACGTCGTCTCCTGGTCAACCGACAAGGAGGCCGACCTGACCCGCGAGACGATCGGCCTTGCCAATCTCAATCTGAAAGCCGGCCTGACCGATCGTACCGATCTACAGCTCGTCGTGCCGGTCTTTCTCCGTGAATCACTGTCCGGTCCCTCCTTTCCCGGCGCCGTGAGGAGCGGCATTGGCGATATCACCGTTCGCTTCAAGTGGAACGCCTGGGGAAATGACGATGGGAAGACGGCGCTGGCCCTCATGCCCTTCGTCACGCTCCCCACGGCGGGTGATGGCCTCGGCGTGGAGGAGGTGTCGGCCGGGTTGATTGTCCCGTTCAGTGTCGAGCTCTCATCCAGCTGGGGCCTCGGCCTGATGCTCGAGGCCGACTGGGTGTCCGACAGCGAGGATCGATCCTTCGACATCGTCAGTTCCGCCGTTATCGGCCGCGACCTGACGGCCACTCTCGGCGCATTCCTGGAGCTCGTCACGGTTGTTTCGACGACCCGGACGGGTGAAATTCAGACCCAGCTGGACACCGGCCTTACCCTGGCCGCAAGTCCCGACGTCCAGCTGGACGCGGGGGTCAACATCGGGCTCACCGACAGTCCGGAGGACCTGGTCCTCTTCCTGGGGATATCGCTCCGCCGCTAGCCCCGGCTGGAAATCGGGCGGCCATTCGGGCATCGTTCCCGGATGGATGACACGTCCCTCCGCCGCCGCTCCACGTCCGCCTGCCGTTCACCGCTCCGGTTCCTCGCCATCCTCACCGCGCTGATCGTCCCGGGGGCGGTACACGCAGCGGCACCGGTCCTCGATCCACCCACGTTCACTGTCCTGCCGGTCGAGGAGATCGGCGCCGTTTCCTTCCGCCGCGCTCATCCCGAATGGAATGGTGAGGGGGTTGTCATCGGCATCCTCGATTCGGGCGTCGACCTGGGTGTTGCGGGCCTTGACCAGTTGCCGGGCGGCGGACGCAAGATTCTCGATGCCCGGGATTTCAGCGGCCAGGGAGATGTGAAGTTGACGCGCGCCACGTTCGCCACGCGCGATGGTCGGCCGGTCCTCGAAGACACGAAGGACCGCGTCGTGTACGGCGTCGATCACCTCGCCATCACCAGCCCCGACTCCATCTACTGGCTCGGATTTCTCGAGGAGAAGGATTGGCGCTTCTCGGGCGTCAAGGATCTGAACAACAACGGCCGCCAGGACGACCGGTTCGCGATCCTGGCCTTTGCACCCAGGGTTGCCGCCGCCGATTCGGATTGGGTGGCGCTGGTCGACCTGGACGGCGACGGGGAACTCGACGACGAGTCACCCATCCGGAGCTACGGCGTGTCCGGCCAGATCGTCCTCTTCCGCTCCTCGAGCGACAAGGAGAAACTCCATTCGATCAACGGAGGCCTCACCATTCGGCCGGCCGACAGGATCGTGGAGATCCACCTGGCCGACAACGGTCACGGCACGCATGTGGCCGGCATCGCAGCGGGCCACCGCATCGGCGGGGAGAACGGCCTGGACGGGGTGGCGCCGGGCGCCCGCCTGCTGAGCCTCAAGATCGGCAATAACGCCCTCTCGGGCGGCGCCACCACGAAGGAGAGCGTGAAAAAGGCCGTCGAATGGGCGATCGAATGGGCCGAGCGGCGGGGGTGGCCGCTCGTATTCAACATGTCCTACGGGATCGAGGCCGATCGTGAAGGGCTGTCGGATATCGACAAACTGGTGGACGACGAATTGCTGAAGCACCCGCGGGTGGTCTTCGTGACGTCAAACGGCAACAACGGACCGGGGCTGTCGACCACCGGCACGCCGGGCACCTCGATGTTTGCGATTTCGGTGGGCAACATGATCTCCGACGAGGCCGGCCCCGCCATCAGTGGGCAGGGAGTGCGGCGCGACCTGCTGAACTTCGGCTCGTCCCGCGGGGGAGAGGTGCCCAAGCCGACGGTCATCGCCCCGGGAACGGTCCTCTCGACCGTTCCGGCCTTCGATGGCGGTGAAGTGAAAAATGGCACCAGCATGGCCAGTCCGCATGTCGCCGGCGCGGCGGCCCTCCTCCTTTCGGCCGCCATTCAGAGCCACGTACCATGGACATTTGCCACCGTGCGCCAGGCGATCGCCGGGACCGCCCGGCCGCTGGCGGGCTTTACCCTGCTCGATCAGGGCAGCGGCCTCGTACAGCTCGCCCCGGCATGGGAGGCACTCAAGGACCTGGCACCGCGCGCCCGTGGATCACGGCTCACCACGAAGGTCGAGGTAACCAATCCCTTCTTCGCCTCGGGAAAGGGGCCGGCCGCCTTCTGGCGCGGCAACGGCTGGTATCCCGCGCCGCCGCGCGAAGTGACCGTCACGTTGACGCCGATCTTCGCCGACTCGATCGCGCCGGATGCCCGGGCGGCCCAGTTCCAGGACTTCGATCTGGAGGCGGATGTGGCCTGGATTCATCTCGACCGGAAATCGATACATCTCAAGGGGGATGGCACGAATAGCTTCGACCTCGAATACGATCCGGCCGCCCTCGCCACCCCCGGCCTTCATGTCGGGCGCGTTCGCGGATACGCCCGCGGCATGGGTGGCCAGCGGCTGGCTGATTTCGAGGTCTGGAACAGCGTCGTCATCCCGTGGCGCTTCGAGGGCACGGACGGCACCCGCGAATGGAGCGGCACCGGGCTCGAGCCGGGCGGCATCCGACGGTTCTTCATCGAGGTGCCGCCGGGGGCCTCGGCCCTCGACCTGTCGGCGGAGGCGCCGCGCGGCTCGGATGGCCTCGTTCGCGTCGTCCTGTTCGACCCCGAAGGTCACGCGCACGGAACTTTTGCCGGGTGGTCCGATCCGGCGACCGGCACGCGGCATGAACAACTGATCACCGGAGATGACCTGCGTCCCGGCACATGGGAAGCCGTCGTAGGGGCCAGTACCGCCAATCGACGCGATGCCGCCTTTCATCTGGAGGCCCGACTCACCAGCCTCGACTGCCGGCCCGATACGGTCCACCGATTCGAGATGCCTCCGGCGGAACCGGCCCGGCTGACCGCCTCCGTGACGAACGTCGGCAACCGTCCGTTCGAGGGGCGCGCCGAGGGGACGATTCTCGGCTGGCGCCGCGAGCGGACAATTGACGTCACCGGGAAGGACATCTGGGAAATGCCGGTCACGCTCCCGTCTGACATCGAACAGATCACGTTCGAGATGGACGTGTCGCCGGCTCTGTACGCGCGGGTCAGCGACATCGTCATCAGCGTGCTCGACAAGGATGGCATTCCGCAGAACCGTGCGGCCTTTGACACGCGCAAGGGCACCCTGACCGTCAGCAATCCCAACCGGGGGGGTGGAGAACCGGTTTCGTACCGACTCCAGCTCTGGCCGGGCTTCGTTCACGACAAGTCGGCCGACGACTGGTCGTTCCGACTCGTCGAGTCCTATCGCCGCCGTGATCGCGAATCGATCAAGGTCAAGGCGGGTGATTCCGAGACGCTGACACTGTACCCGGGGGTGGCCACTGAACTGGTACTGACCATGCCGGTGCTGCCGCGTGAGGCGCCGGACGGCGCGTTCAACTATGGTGAGATCCTTTTCAAGGACGATACCCATAAGAAGACGCGAGGCGTCTGGCCGATCCGGTTGGACCGGTAATGAGCGCCGCCGCCGGTCAACGCTGGCTCCAGCTCGGCTCGGTCCTGGGATTTCTTGGGGTGGGCCTGGGTGCCTTCGGCGCCCATGCCTTGAAGGCCCGGCTGCCGCCGGACCTTCTGGCCGTTTTCGAAACCGGCGTTCGTTACCAGATGTACCACGCGCTCGCCCTCATGGCCCTTGGCCTCGCGACGTCGGGCCTGATTGGGGAGGCCCCGGCCCGACGGAGCGGTCTTGCATTCGCGCTTGGCACCCTGATCTTCAGCGGCACGCTATACGCACTGGCGCTGACGGGGCAGCGGTGGCTGGGGGCCGTGACGCCGGTTGGGGGGGGCCTCCTGCTCCTCGGCTGGCTCAACCTGGCCATTGCCCTTGGCCGCCGTCACTCCGAGTGATCGATGATGAAACGACTGGTTTTGGCCGCGTCACTGTTCCTCGCCACGACGGCGGTGCCGGCAGGAGCGCAGCACGATCGGGCGTTGCCTGACGATCCAACCTATCTGCTGGATGACACGTGCAATGGACCGGTTCTCGATGCCTCCCGAATACGGCCGGAGCCCGAGACCTTCGTAGACCCGTCGACCAGCGTCGTTTTCCCCCGTGCGCTCCGCGTGACGACGAGTGCCGGTGAAACACGCCACATGATCGCAACCGGCTCGGGGGCGCGCCGGAAACTCATGGTGACGGTTTATGCCGCCGCGCTTTACGTGGATGCCCTGGCTCCTCTGGGCCGGGTGCCAGTCAGCACGATCGCCTCCGCTGACATTCCCCGGCGTCTCGTCCTCTCGTTCCGGCGCGACGTGGATGGCAACAGGCTGAAAGAGGGAATGCGCGACGGGTTTGACCTTGTCTGGAAGGGGAAACCCGGCCCGGAACTGGCCGACGATCTTGATCTCTTCCAGAGCTGGATGGCCGGCGGCATCCGCTCGGGCCAGACGATCGAGCTGACCTATCTACCCGGCGAAGGGCTGTATACGACAGTGGCCGGCGTGGCGCATCCGGCGATCACCCGGCCGGACATTGCCCGGGGAATCTGGCACGCATGGTTGGGGGTGGAGCCAATTTCGGGGAAGTTGAAGAGGGGGTTGGTGAGGTTTCTGGTCGAACCGTAGGGGGTGGCGCGAAGTTGGCCCGGATGCATGACGCAGAAAACCAAGGGACCGACGCCGCGGCGCCGGTCCCCCCTTTAACTTTGGCGTTTCCGGCTAATCGCAAAACGATTAGCCGGAGCTACATTAGTTTGCGTTCAGCCACTTCTCGTAGCTCTCGAAACTGAAATCCCGTCCGAGGAAATCCTTGACGAGCTGGGCCGCGGGCTTGGTGCCGCCGGCATCGAGGACAGCCTTGCGGTACGCGGTGGCCATCTTCGGATCCAGCAGGTTCTTCTCATCGAACTTGCTGAACAGGTCCTTGGCAATCACCTGTGACCACATGTAGGTGTAGTAAATCGCCGAGTATCCATTCAGATGGCCGAAACCGGTCTGCATGGTGGTTCCCGGGACTTTCTGAAAGGCCGAGTAGCGATCCTGGATTTCCTTCACGAAATCCGAGGAGTTTCCGATCGTCGCCGGGTCGCGGTTGTACAGGTTGAGCGAGAGGCCCGCATAGAACATCTGGTGACGAGCCATCAGTCCCTTGCCGTACTCGCCGAAATCACGGGCAGCCCGCAGGCGGTCAATCATTTCGGCAGGAATCGGCTGGCCGGTCTCGTAGTGCCGGGCCAGTCCCTGAAGTGTTTCCGGATTGAGGGCCCACTCCTCCAAAAACTGCGAAGGCGCCTCCACGAAATCCCACTCGGTCGACACGCCGGCCTGGTCGATCCAGCGCTGGTTGCCGCCAAAGACATGGTGCATCAGGTGTCCGAACTCGTGGAGGAAGGTCTCGAACTCGTCGTGACCCATGAGCCCCTCGCCAGGCATGAGGTCCTTGCCGCCGGGGAAGTTGCAGACCAGCACGCCGATCGGTGACTGGATGTCCTTGACCCCGTTGCGCATCGTGAACTGGGCCGCATGCCCGTATTTGCCATCGCGCGGGTGCAGATCAAGGTAGATCCGGCCGCGAAGTGTCGGCCCTTCGTACACGTCAAACACCTCGACCTCGGCATGCCAGGTCGGGGCATTGTCGACCTTGCGGAACTCGACACCCCAGAGCGTTGAGACCAGGTTCAGGATGCCGTCCTGTACGATCGGGAAATCGAAGTAGGCCCGAGCGGCCTGGCTGTCGAAGTTGTACTTCTCGCGCTTCAGGATCTCGGAAAGGAAGAACTTGTCGTAGTCGGCCACTTCCGTGGCCGTCTCGTCGAAGCGCTTCTTGACGCCCAGCATCTCCTGGTATTCCTGCTGGGAGCGCGGCGTGGCAGCCGTCGTGATCTTCTCGATGAAGGCCTGGGCGTTTTCCGTCGAGCCGATCATCTTGTCTTCGGTCATGTAGTCGGCCCAGTTCGCGTAGCCCAGCGTGGTGGCCAGTTCGTGACGCTTGTTGATCAGGTTGTTCAGCGTCTCGAGGTTCTTGGGATTGCCACGCTTCATGAACTCCCGGTACAGCTTCTGGCGCACGGCCTCGTTCTTAGCGTAGGTAATCACTGGAAAATAGTCCGGATAGTCGGTGGTGATGGTGATCTTGCCGCTCTCGCCCGGCTTGTGCGCTGCAATGTAGTCGGCGGGGAGGCCGTCGAGTTCGTCCGCCGAATCGAGCGTGATCGACAGCTTGTCCTCGCGGATGTTTCGATCAAATTCCTGGCCGATCTTGACCAGCTCCTCGTTGAGCCCCTCGATGTGTTTGCGGGTGGACTCGTCCTTGTCGACGCCGGCGCGCCGGAAATTGCGGAGTGTCTCCTCCATCATGAATTTGGTCGCGTCATCGGCCTTTCCCAGGTCGACGGACGACATGGCGTCAAAGAAGGCCCGATTCAGGCCCAGCCCGGTGACAAACTTGCTGATTTCCTGGCTCGAGGCCTCCGCCGCGGTTCGCACCGCTTCGTCCGGGTGGACGTTTTCCATGAGGCTCGACATCGCGCCCGCCAGGTCCAGCGCAATCCCCATCTCGTTGTATGGAACGAGCGTGTTTTCGATCGTCCGCTTCCCCGACACGGCCAGGATCTGATCCAGGCTCATCTGGGCCTGGGCCAGCTGGTTGCGCGCCATGGCCGTCACGTCTTCAGGCGTCTTCGGAATGGCCGGGGGGTCGGCGTAGCCGGCCATGGCCGCGCCCGGGCCGATCGACAGCGGGCCCGCGGGCACGGCCAAGAGAAGAGTCATGGCCACCGCCGCAGCGGCCAGCGCCTGTAAAAAGCCGGGCCGGCCGACACGGGCCGGAAGGAATGGACGAACGAAGATCATCAGGTGCCTCCATGCGGGGATCAGAAATGAAACGATCAATTTGGGGACGGGCGACCAGCAGAATACGGGACCATGCGCCCGGCGTCGACTGACGTCGACGATAGACGGATCGTGCGCCGTGTCTGTTGAGTTGGTTGTACCCCGGAACAGGCCAAAGGTCAGTTTCTTTGCCGAATCGCTTCTATTTCGGTATCATCTTGGGCTCAAACAACTTGGATGTACCAGACTCGAGGCCCGATACGTGAAATCCGACATCCTAGGCCCTTACACGGGTGAGGCGGCGCCCGCCCGTCCCATTTCGGAGGCCGAGACGGCCCTCCGGGCCATCATGGCCCGGCGAATCGCGATCATCGACGGCGCCATGGGGACGATGCTTCAGCGCTGCCATCTTCAGGAGCCGGATTACCGCGGGAATCGTTTCCGGGACCATCCCCGGGACCTCAGGAACAATGCGGATGTCTTGAACCTGGTCCGTCCGGATCTGGTGGAGGCGATCCACCTTGAATACCTCGAGGCCGGCGCCGACATCATCGAGACCAACACCTTCAGCGCCACGGCCATCTCGCAGGCCGATTACGGCCTGGAGGCGCTGGCCTACGAGATGAACCTGGAAGCGGCCCGGATAGCCCGGCGGTCGGTCGAAAAATTCGTGACCCCCACCTCCGGTCCGCGGTTCGTGGCCGGCGCTCTCGGTCCGACAAACCGTACCGCCTCGCTGGCGGTCGACGTGAACAATCCCGGCAAGCGTACGCACACGTTCGAGGACTTCCGGGCCGCCTACTACGATCAGGCGCGTGGCCTCATGGACGGCGGCGTCGACTTCCTCCTGGTCGAAACGGTATTCGACACACTGGTTGGCAAAGCGGCCCTCTTTGCGATCGAGCAGCTCTTCGAAGAAACGGGTCGACGCGTTCCGATCATGCTTTCGGTCACCATCGTCGATCAGTCGGGGCGAACCCTCTCCGGCCAGACCGTCGAAGCGTTCTGGAATTCCGTGAGCCACGTGCCGCTCCTGTCGGTCGGGATCAACTGCTCGCTGGGACCCAGGGAAATGCGC
The DNA here is from genome assembly GCA_034440375.1 of Candidatus Eiseniibacteriota bacterium. Taxonomy (GTDB): domain Bacteria; phylum Eisenbacteria; class RBG-16-71-46; order JABDJR01; family JAWXBZ01; genus JAWXBZ01. The sequence goes on along the minus strand of JAWXBZ010000038.1, from coordinate 10,476 downwards.
CCCTACATCGAGGAGCTCTCCCACGTGGCGCCGCTCCCGGTGAGCTGCTATCCCAATGCCGGCCTCCCGAATCCCCTGGCGGAAACCGGCTTCGACGAGACACCCGAAACGATGGCGCCGCATCTCGGCCAGTGGGCGCGCGAGGGATTCCTGAACCTGGTCGGTGGCTGCTGCGGCACCACGCCCGATCATGTCCGGGCCATCGCGGCCGCCGTGGCCGGTGTGGCGCCCCGCGCGATTCCGACCATCGAGCCGACGCTCCGCCTGTCGGGACTCGAGCCGCTCACGGTGCGGCCGGACTCCAACTTTCAGATGATCGGCGAGCGGACCAATGTCACCGGCTCGCCGAAATTCGCCCGCCTGATCCTGGAGGGGGATTACGAAGCGGCGCTCGGCGTTGCCCGGCAGCAGGTCGAGAACGGGGCCAACCTCATCGATATCAACATGGATGAGGGATTGCTCGATTCCGTCCTTGCAATGACGACCTTTCTGAACCTGATCGCCTCGGAGCCCGAGATCTCCCGAATTCCGATCATGATCGACAGTTCGAGCTGGCCCGTTCTCGAGGCCGGCCTCGTCTGCGTCCAGGGTAAGGGCGTGGTCAACTCGATCAGCCTGAAGGATGGCGAGGCCGAATTCATCCGCCGGGGTCGCATCATTCGCCACCATGGCGCCGCCGTCGTCATCATGGCTTTCGACGAGCAGGGGCAGGCCGATACGGTGGAGCGCAAGGTGGCCATCTGCCGTCGCGCCTATGACCTGCTGACGACGGAGGTTGGTTTTCCCCCGGAGGACCTGATCTTCGATCCCAATGTGCTGACGGTGGCCACGGGCATCGAGGAGCACAACGATTACGCAGTCGCCTTCATCGAGGCCACGCGCCGGATCAAGGCCACCCTGCCGGGAGCCCGCGTTTCGGGCGGCATTTCGAACATCTCGTTTTCCTTCCGGGGCAACAACGCCATCCGCGAGGCGATGCACGCGGCTTTTCTTTATCACGCCATCCAGGCCGGCCTCGACATGGGGATTGTCAACGCCGGCCAGCTGGCCGTGTACGAGGAGATTCCAAAGGACTTGCTCGAGCGCGTGGAGGATGTGCTGCTCAACCGCCGGCCCGATGCCACCGAGCGATTGCTCACCTTTGCCGAGACGGTGAAAGGGGGGGGGAAAGCGGCCGTGAAGGATGATGCCTGGCGCCGCACCCCGGTCGAGGAACGGCTGGCCCATGCCCTCGTCAAGGGAATCGTCGAGTACATCGATGTCGACGTCGAGGAGGCAAGGCAGAAGTACTCACGTCCCATCCTGGTCATCGAGGGCCCGCTGATGGCCGGCATGAACGTCGTCGGCGATCTTTTCGGCTCCGGCAAGATGTTCCTGCCGCAGGTGGTCAAGAGCGCGCGGGTCATGAAGAAGGCGGTGGCGATTCTGCTGCCGTACATGGAGGAGGAAAAGGCGTCGTCGGGGGGCCTCGGCGCGCAGGGCACCATCGTGATGGCCACGGTCAAGGGGGATGTCCACGACATCGGAAAGAACATCGTCGGCGTCGTGCTGTCCTGCAATAACTGGAATGTTATCGACCTCGGCGTCATGGTCCCGTGCGAGAAGATACTGGCCGCCGCGCGCGAACACCGGGCCGATCTCATCGGTCTTTCCGGACTCATCACGCCGTCGCTCGAGGAGATGGCCCATGTCGCCCGCGAAATGGAGCGCGAGGGGTTCGTCATACCGCTGTTGATCGGCGGGGCCACGACCAGTCGGCCTCATACCGCCATCAAGATCGCGCCCGCCTACGGCAAGCCCATCGTCCATGTCCTGGACGCCAGCCGTGCCGTGGGTGTTGCCTCGGCGCTGACCAGTGAGGAGCAGCGGGCGGCCTTTCTCGTCGAGAACGCCAGGCTCCAGGAGGAGGCACGCCTCCAGCACTTGAGGAAGCAGGAGCGAATCAAGCTGGTGTCGCTGGCGGAGGCGCGCGCACGCGCCTTTTTCACCGACTGGACGACCGTCGATATCCCGACGCCGTCCTTCACCGGCGTTCGGCAGATTGACAACCTCCCGCTGGCCGAACTCGTGCCGTACATCGATTGGACACCGTTCTTCATCACCTGGGAACTGGGTGGACGCTACCCACAGATCCTGGACCACCCGGTAATGGGCGAGAAGGCGCGGGAACTTCACGCGGATGCCCTGGCCATGCTCGATCAAATCGTCCGCGAAAAGTGGATCACCGCGCGAGGCGTCTATGGCTTTTTCCCCGCCAATTCCGAAGGGGACGACATCCTCCTTCAGCCGGATGGCAAACCGGTCCGCCTCCACACGCTGCGCCAGCAAGCCGATAAGGACCCGGGCCAACCCAACCTGGCCCTGGCCGACTTCGTGGCTCCGATATCGACGGGCCGGCGCGATCATCTCGGGGCCTTCGCCGTCACGGCCGGGCACGGGGTTGCCGAGCGCGTCGCCGCGTTCAAGAAAGACAATGACGACTACAACGCGATCATGCTCGAAGCGCTGGCCGATCGCCTGGCGGAGGCGTTCGCCGAGTATCTCCATGCCCGGGCCCGCAAGGAGTGGGGTTACGGCGCCTCCGAGAACCTGACACCCGAAGAACTGCTGCGCGAGACGTACCGGGGCATCCGTCCCGCCCCCGGCTATCCAGCCCAGCCCGACCACCAGGAAAAGCGGACCCTCTTCCGCCTCCTCGACGCCGAAGCCGCCACCGGCATCACGCTGACCGAATCACTGGCCATGTACCCGGCCAGTTCCATCTCCGGCTTCTACTTCGCCCACCCCGAAAGCCGCTATTTCGCCGTCGGCCCGATCGGCGACGACCAGCTGGCCGACTACGCCGCCCGGACCGGCACGCCGATTCCCGAATTGAGGCGCTGGCTGGGGCTTTAGGGCGGCACCCAAGCTAGGAGCCTGTCAGAGTAATGGCAACGACGAGCAGATGTTCCTTGCTGGCCATGATCCGAACTCCCCGGGTGGCTACTGTTCGCTCGGTTTCTCCGCAGCGATCTGAACTTATGGGATGTCTCGCACGCGCATTTCGGGCCGAACGCGCGGCTTCTCGCCTTTTTGCCCGTTCACGCTACCGCCCTGGCCCATTTCAGGAAGTTGTGGGCAGCGCAGATCAGGCTCCACTCGCCGTGAACTTTTTCGATCCCTCGAAGCAGGAACCTTCGGAACCCTCGGCCTTCCTTGATCTGACCGAAGACGGGTTCCACGGTTTGCTTTCGCAGTCGGTATCGACTTCGATAACCGGCCCTCTTCAGTTTGACCTTCATGGCATGGGTCCGAGTTCCCGGTGTCGACCGGCGCTCGCCGGTGGCCGAGGACTCGCCATGTTTCTGACGGCCGGTGGCGATGTAACCGCTGATGTGCCGCCGATTCAGTTCCTTCAAGTTCTCTTCCGAACAGTACCCCGAGTCGGCCGACAACTCTTCCGCCTGCCGGCCCGTGTTCTCCTTGATCTGAGCCACCATCGGCGCCAGTTGCTGCTTGTCGTTTCCCGACCGGGTGACCAGTTGGGCCACGATCACCTGGCTCGCGGCATCAACAGCCGCCTGAGCGTTGTAGGCCTGCTCGAAGCCGTCTTTGGTCTTCATGATCCGGCTGTCCGGGTCCGTGAAGTTCCGCTGCGCTTTGTCCCGGGGAACACCCGGCGGTGATTCGGATGGCCGGCCCGGCTTCGGACCGCCTTTTCCATCCCGGGCCTTCTTCCCCTCGGCTTCGGCTTTCGCCTCGGCCTCCAGCGCCTCCATGGCTTCCTGCATCTTCGCCACACGCTGCTGCTTATTGGCCACCCACGAAGGAAGCTCGTCACCCCGAAGCTCGGGGCCGTACTGCCTGTCTTCGGACCGATCGGTGATCTCAGCTTCCTTGAACCAACGCTTCACCTCGGCCGCCAGGCGCGGCATATCTTTCTTCATCCGGCCGTAGCTCATCGCCTTATGAGTCGGCCGGTCGTACGCCCTCTGAAGGCGCTTCCGCCAGATCGCCTGCTCGTCTCGCGGCAGGTAGCTGACCACGTTCTCTCGCTTGTGCCACAGGCACCGCTGCACGACCACCCGACCGCGGAACGCCTTCTTCACGGCACTGAGCAAGCCTTTCCCGCCGTCCTGAATCACCAGTAGCCCGTTCGAGACGTCCAGCCCCCGTTCCATCAGGGACCGAAGAAACGGCGTCAACACCTTCTCGTTCTCCGTGTCCGTCTGCACGAACCCGAGGATCTTCTTCTTGCCTTCAGCCGTTATGCCCATCGCAATGACCATCATCTCGTCGGCGAAGCTCTTCCCATCCAGGAAGATGGCGAGAATGTCGTCCTTGGACAGGTCCCGGTCCTGGAACTCCTTCAGCTTCGCTGAGCTCGCCTCCACGAATGACCGCGACACCGATGAACTCGACAACCCGATGGCCCCTGGAATGGCTTCCGCCGCTGCCTCGTAGTTCCGACAGGAGATCCAGTACAGGACCCGGCGCAGCAGGTTCTCGTCCACGTCGCCACGCCCCTTCAACGCCCTGTACGATCGGAGCGGCACCTCACCTTGCGTACCGCGGATCCGCGGCACCTCGATCGGCACCCGTTGGCCGGCCAGCCGAACCGTGCCCGGATTGCTTCCAAAGCGGCGGCCAGCCGCAGCCTCGGACTTCCGCGCATACCAAACCTCGGCCAGTTCCTCGACTTCCTCTTCCAGCAACATCTGAATGTGCATGAGGCCAATAGGAACCAGGTCCTTGATCAGCTCGACCTTGGGATCCAGTTCCATCCCCTCGAACTCCTCGCGACCGACGAACTCGACAGATCCCAGCTTCCGGCGTGGTGTCGCGTCGGATGTGCGTCCTTTGATCGCTCGGCCTTCGACCCTCGTCAATTGGATGGTGATGATCTGACGCGATCGACCATCAGACGGATCTTGCGAGAGCCCTCAACCCAATGAATTCATGTTCACCGCACACCTTCGAATGGAGCAGGGACGGTCTCGCCAGTGGTGTCTACTCCTACGAACTAGACGTACAGAGAAGGAATTGCGCAATCTTGTCGCTTCGCGATGACCAACGATGGGGGGAGCCTGACCGCTCCGGCCCTTGCCGGTGACTCCGTCCAGTATGCTATCTTCCAGCCCGTTACAGCCTCTGAGTTGGGTTCGTGAGTTCAAGGGCGGCCACGGCAACAGCCGGAGGCTTCGCGCTGTCCGCCCAGTTCATCTCATGCCAGGGAGGACACCCCGACATGGAACATCCCGTGCCTCAATTCGCACGGTCATTCGCCACGATCGCGGCGGTACTCGCCACGATGGCGATCGCACCCCTCACCATGATCGGTCCCGCACTTGCCGGGCCACATGATGGTTCCGGACTCCAGTGCGGGCCGGGTCGCAGCTCCCTCTATCCGGGTTTTCGGATCGGCGCCGGCTTCGGGTACACCGACGATGTCACCGCCGGTGCGCCGGCCGGCTTCATCGGTGGCGACTTCGGATATCACCGTGAAGTCTGGAAACCGGGCCTCAGTGTCGGCGCAGTGATCGGCTGGTATGGCCTCGGCGATGCAACCGTACAAGGGTCCGGCGGTGAAACGGTTCAGGTCGACTACTCGCTGATACCAGCCTTTGGGCTGGTGACCTACGACGCCATGAACTACCGGGACGTCCTCTTTCAGCTTTCCGGCGGCGCCGGGGCCTACAACAAGAAAATCGGCGGCGTGGACGGCTGCAACTGCACCGACTTCGGCCTGAATCTCGGCTTCGGCGTGCTGACCCGTTATTCCGACAAGTCCACCAACTTCGGGGCCGAGCTTCGCTATCACCATCTCCCGCGCGAGGACAACAGCGGAAACAAGTACCTTTCTCTCATGGGCCGCATGACGTTTGATTTCGGCGGCTTCGGAAAGGGGATGTGACGTGAGGACGCTCCGTACCAGGACCCGCGCCATCCTCCGCGAACTGAACGACCTGATCGTGGCCGGCCGTGCCGGCCGTTGCCTTCTTTTCGGAGCCCTCCTGATCGTCGGTGATGCCGCCTTCTACAAGCGATGCGGCTGCGACAAGGAAATTCTTCGACACACATTTGACGGCGGCCCATTCACCATTGCCGGCCGCACTTTCGATTTCGAGTCCGGCGTGGGTGTCCCGGGGGTGCAACTCACTTTCGACGGCCCCGAGGTTGACTACAGCATCCTGACCGGTGCCAACGGCAACTTCAGTTTGTCGGGAGTCGAACCAGGCACCTACCAGGTGAAGACATGGCTGGACGGCTTCGACGAGCGGATGAAGGAGATCGTGATCGACCGATCGACCGGCAGCTTCAATATCCCGCTGGCGCAGATCCACCAGAGCCCGCTCCTGATCAGGGACACCTGGGTCTCCCTGGAGGATCCGATCAACAACTATGAGGATATGGATTACTTCCGGATCGGCCGCAAGTCGGGCCCCGGTTCGCAGTTTCAGTCGCTCCTCAAGCTGTCGGCACCGGCCATGACGTGGGGTTCTCACGTCATTCAAGCGCGGATGACCGGTTGGGCATTTTCGGAAATGTTCGACTCCGACTCGCCCCAGGTGCTCTGCAACATCATGCAGGATTTCGATCCGTCCGAGGTCAACTGGCTGAACCGGCCGAACATCGGCAACCTCTCCCTTGGCACACTGATCGATGTCGCGGATTCGGGTCCCCCATGGAAAATCGAGTGGGATGTCACCGACATTCTTGAGGCCTATCGCGATCCGAGCCCGGCGGAGCCGACCTTTGGCGTCAACTGGACGATCGACTCACCAGCCGGCGCCTCCATCGGATCGACCGACTGTACCGGCCCCAGTTGTGGCGGGGCGCTGACCGGTACCGTGACCTGGGCAGCCAATCCGCCCGATTTTCCCTAGATCAAGCTCCCCGCGAGGGGTGAAGGGGGGCGCTGCCGCCGGCCGCGCCCCCTCTTCTTTGCCTTCCGGCGACCATCTCAAACAAGGCTGAGTCCCTTGCGCCCGCGGACTGTCTATAATAGGGTTATCGGTTAATCTGATCGTGTCGGGTCCTTCGGACTCCAAAGGTTACCCTGGAGCACATAAATGGCTACAGTGCTTAAGTTTAAGGTTGAATCAGATGTCGAGCTCAAGCCCCTGCCGGTTTCCAAGGACCGGCCGGAGATCAAGACCCAGATCAACTGGTATCGGCAGATGCACATGGCCACGATCATTGACGATCGGGCCAAGTTCTATATCAAGAAGGCCCAGGGGTGGTCCTATCACGCCCCGGTCATCGGCCATGGCGGCATCCAGGTGGCCTTCGGCCTTACCTTCCGCCAGAGCCAGGATCATCTGTTTCCCTACTACCGGGACCTCCTGACCTGCCTCGCCGGCGGCATCTCGCCCTACGAGATCGTTCTCAACGGCCTCTCCCGGCGGGATGATGTTGCTTCCGGCGGCCGCCACATGAGCAACCACTTCGCCAAGCAGGAAATCAACATCTGGAACGTGTCCAGCTGCACCGGAAACCACACGCTCCACGGCGTCGGACTGGCCCGGGCCAACAAGTACTACGGCACCGACAGCATCGTATACACGAGCCAGGGCGAATCGAGCTGCAGCGAGGGGTACGTCTTCGAGGCCGTCAACGGTGCCAGCCGCGAAAAACTCCCGATCGTCTTCGTGATCCAGAACAACGGGTACGGCATCTCGGTGCCGGTTCACGAGCAGACGGCCAACTCGGTCGTCTCGGACAATTTCCGTGGCTTCAAGAACCTGACCATCATCAATTGCGATGGGACCAATCCCTTTGACTCCATGAATGCCATGAAGAAGGCCGTCACGATCATCAAGAGCGGCGTCGGCCCGGTTATGGTGCACGCCCAGTGCGTTCGTTACTTCGCGCACTCCAACTCGGACCGCCAGGAACTGTACCGCGAGGTCGAGGAACTGGCCGAGGCCAGGTCGTTTTATCCACTGGCCCGGATGCGCAAGCATCTCCTGGAGGTGGAGCGGTTGCCGCTGACGGTCATCGAGGCACTCGAAATCGACAACGCCACCGAACTGGATGACGCCTGCACGCGGGCCGAAGCGGCCGCCCTGCCGGATCCGGCCACGGCCACCGACTTCGTCTATCCCGCCGAAGTCCTGCCATCGCGCGCGGCCCTTGAGCCACAGTACGAGGAACGGGACATCACGCTGCGCGAAGCCATCAATGAAACACTTCACGAGCAGTTCCACAAGAACCCGGATACGTTTCTCTGGGGCCAGGATGTGGCCAGCAAGGAAAAGGGGGGGGTTTTCCTCGTCACCAAGGGGATGCAGCAGGCATTCGGCGAGAAACGGGTGTTCAACGCGCCGATCGCCGAGGACTTCATCGTCGGCACCGCCAACGGCTTCAGCCGTCATGACGACAAGATTCGAATCGTCATCGAAGCGGCCCAGTTTGCCGATTATCTGTGGCCCAGCGTCGAGCAGGTCGTCGAACTCAGCCACGACTACTACCGCAGCAACGGTCAGTTTGCCCCGAACGTGTTGATTCGACTGGCCTCGGGCGGCTACATCGGCGGCGGCCTCTATCACAGCCAAAACCTGGAAGCGATGCTCATGACGCTGCCCGGTCTGCGCGTGGTCGTCCCGGCTTTCCCGGATGATGCGATGGGCATGCTTCGCCATGCCATGGCCAACCGTGGCCCCACGTTCTTCCTCGAGCCGAAGTATCTGTACAATCAGACCTTCTGCAAGACGAAGCACCCCGGCCCCGATTTCGTCGTCCCCTTCGGCAAGGCCCGCCTGCGCCGCGAGGGCAGCGACCTCTCGATGATCAGCTACGGCACCACGGTGCACTGGTGCCTGCGAGCCGCCCGCAAACTTGCCGAGGATCACGCCATCGAATGCGATGTTCTCGACCTGCGCAGCATCGTCCCGATGGATCACGAGGCGATCATCAACACGGTCAGGAAGACCGGCCGCGCCCTGATCGTCCACGAAGACAAGGTGACCGGCGGCATCGGCGGCGAAGTGGCCGCCCGAATCAGCGACCTCGCCTTCGAGTACCTCGACGCTCCGATCCGTCGCGTCGGCAGCCAGGACTCCCCCGTACCGTTTTCTCGAATCCTCGAAGATGCGGTGCTGCCGCACGAGGCCAACGTGTTCAAGGCGGCGCTGGAGCTGGCGAGGTACTAGTCGGACCTCGCACTTGTAAGTCGCGAGACCATCCTGGGCCTGCTCGGGTGACACTCGACCCCAACCTCAATCCTGATACATTCACCGACATGGAATTCGAGGCCGATGTTCTCGTGATCGGAGCCGGTGTCAGCGGGCTCGCCGCCGCCGGTGAGTTCGCCCGCCAGGGGCGGAAGGTTGTGGTTCTCGACCGCGCCCGTGGCGTGGGAGGACGCTGCGCCACCAAGACACTGCATGGCCAGCGCGTTGACTACGGGGTTCCCTTTCTCCACGGCACCCATCCGCATTTTCTGGGAGTGGTGGAGTCGTGCTCGACCGCCGACCCGTCGTGCCGACTGCTGCCCGGCTGGCCGCACACGGTGGATCAGCCGCGCCTGGCCTGTCAGCCCGCGGCGTTCAGTTCCGATCAACGACGACTGGCCATCCAGGAGGGCGTTTCTGCGTTTCCAAAGTTCCTGGCCCGCTCTCTCGATGTCCGCACGGAGGTCACCATCTCGCTACTGCACGCGATGCCGGGGACTATCGAAGCCCAGGCCACTGATGGTCGCCGATTTCGCGCCCCTCGTGTCATTCTGGCTTTGGCCGCTCCCCAGGCACTGCGCCTGCTTGAGCCGCTGTCCGCGCGGCTGGAGGCCGCGGATCGCGAGTGGATCAACCACCTGTCAGCGATCCAGCCGGTTCCGTGCCTGACTGTCGTTGCCGGGTACAATCCCGATTCGGCGGAACCGCCATTCGAGGCCGCCTACCCCATCGACACCACCATCCTCCACAGCCTTGTTCACGATTCGGCCAAGCGAGATTCACCGGACTGGCGCGTCCTCGTGCTGCAGGCTCGACCACGCTACTCGACGCAGCAACTGGAAATCGGGGAAGCCGACTGGACTGCCGATCTCGTCTGGGAAGCCGGCGAAGTCCTCGGCTCCTGGGCGACAAGGCCGGAATGGACCTGGCCGCATCGCTGGCGCTGGGCGCGCCTCCCGGCCGGTTCCGGCCCGGTGGCCCAACCAGCCTGGTTGCAAGTGGATGGCGGCGGCGAACTCGGCCTCTGCGGCGAAACGTTCTCGGATTCCGGTGGCGTGGAGGGGGCCTTTTTATCGGGGGTTTCCTTGGCGAGGTCGACGGAATTCCAATAGCCGTACCCTCCGCCTATCCCTCCGTCCAGCGGAACGCCTTCGCCCCCAGCGCGAAGCCGATGACCCCGACGGCCAGCAGTATCCCGCAGGGCAACATCATCTCCGTCAGCCAGAATCCGCGCCCTGAGGGTGTTGGACGAATTGGACGGTCGAATTACGACCGCCTGCCGGCTGTGGCGTGCCCGTTCACCAGCCAGCCCGTCCCCCGC
>JAWXBZ010000037.1:0-5492 GCA_034440375.1 Candidatus Eiseniibacteriota bacterium | reverse complement strand
GGGAGATCGGCTGTGTGCCGCAGTCCCACGCGTGCCGGGCGGTCGAGGGTTGATTCGGCGCGGTACCTGATCCGATTTTCACTCCGGGCGGGGGCACTGGGGTCGAAGCCGTCGTTGTCGTGCGATCACCGGAAGCCCTTCGATTGACGGCACTCCTTAATTATGTGACTATTTAGTCACGTAATGGGCGGGAGGGGAATCGTTAATCGGGCGCATCGTGGCCCGGTGGAAAAGGAGGAATCGTCATGCCAGAGGCAGTGAAGCAGGCGGATCGGTCGGATCTGATCCAGATCGAGCAGGAGTTGGAAATCAAGGCGAGCCCGGAGAAGGTGTTCGAAGGGCTCATCAAGCACCTCACCGATATGGAGGGTGAGCCGGGGAAGCCGCGGTTGACGCTCAAGCTGGAGCGGAAGCCGGGGGGGCGGTGGTACCGGGACCTGGGGTCGGATAGCGGGCATCTGTGGGGGTTCGTGCAGTCGATCAAGCCGCCTGCGCTGCTCGAGATCTTCGGGCCGCTCATGATGTCGTATCCGGTGGCTTGCCATCTGATGGTGCGGCTGACGCCGGTTGGCGATGGCACGAAGCTCGTCTTCAAGAACGAGGTCTTCGGGCCGGTGCCGGAGGATTTCCGCGAGGGGATGGGCGAGGGGTGGGGGCAGATGCTGGAGGCGATGAAGCGGGATCTGGAAGGCTGAGATCGCGGGACGACCGACGATGGCGAAGGGTCGCGCGAGCGCAGCCGGGAAGAGCGAGGATCTCGATCTTGTCTGGAAGGCGCTCGCCGACCCCACCCGCCGGGCCATCCTCGATCTGCTTCGGGGAAAGCCCTGCACCACGACAAAAATCGTGGACCGGTTTCCGGAGCTCTCGCGGTTCGGCGTGATGAAGCACCTGGCCGTGCTTCGTTCCGCCGGCCTCGTGTTGACGCGGGAGGAAGGGCGGCAGGTCGTGAACATGTTGAACGTGGTACCGATCCGGTTGATCTACGAGCGGTGGGTGTCCGGTTACCAGGACATCTGGGTCCGGACTTTGACGAGCCTCAAGCGGTCGCTGGAAGATTCACCAGACGAATAGTGAGGTCGATCATGAAAATCCAGGAATCGTTGGCCCAGAACCTTGGCCACAGCTATCAGCTTGTGGGATCGGGGAGGTCCGGGATTCCTTCGACCAGGGCCGCGTTCAGGCGCGCCGGGGCTTCGTTGACGTAGCGCGGAAGCTGGAGGCGGCTGCCGGCGTGGCGCCGACCGGGCTCCGTGTCCGGCCCAACCCGTTTCGCGACGCGCTGTCCATCGCGTTCTCGGTGTCGCAACGCAGCCGGTTCGATGTGTCCGTCTTCGATGTCTCCGGACGCTGTGTGCGGCAACTGCACGAGGGAGATCTGGCCGCGGGGCCGGCCGCGGCATCTATTTCATCCGGGTTGCCGCCGGCTCCGTAGTGCTCAAGACCAAGGTCGTGAAGCTGGATTGAAAGTCGACGCCCTTTGCCGAATTGGTGGATCGGAGCTTCTGGAAGCCTGCCTGAGCGCGCCGGCCCGGAGTCAGCCGCTGGAGGCACCCCCGGAGTCAGCCGCTGGAGGCACCCCCAGAGTCACCGCCAGTGTCACCGCCTCCGGGCATGCCGCGGGTTCCGTGTCAGCCACTCCTGCCGGTCTTGCCGATCTCTCATACGCCGGAGCTCCAGCGGTATGAGGAAATCGTGGATCGCCTGGCGGATGATCTCGCTCTGAGTGCGGCCCGTGTCCTCGGCCAGGTCTTCGAGGAGGCGTCGCATTTGCGGCTCAAGCCGGAACGTGATGGTGTTTCGCATGCATCCGTTGTAAGGGAGATGCCTCCGAGCCGTCAAAGGATCAAATTCTCGAGCGGCCTCCAATAATCGAATCGTACGCGTGTCCTACGTTGTCTTGCGTTGTCCTACACTGTCTTACGTGCGTGTGATTTCATTACCAGCGGCCGCATCCGTGCGCGAAAAACTCCAAGGGGGAATTCCTTGCTCTCCACCCCGCAAAGCCGTCTAATCCACCGATGCCGCTGATCCCCGGATCCCGCCTCGGCCCTTACGAAGTCCTGTCCCCGCTTGGTGCCGGCGGCATGGGCGAGGTGTTCCGTGCCCGCGACTCCCGCCTGGGGCGCGACGTGGCCATCAAGGTGCTGCCGGCTGCCTTCGCGGAGGAGCCCGAGCGGCTGGCGCGGTTCGAGCGCGAGGCGCGGCTGCTGGCGTCGTTGAGTCACCCGAATATTGCTGGCATTCATGGGCTCGAGGTGGTGGATGGGCATCGACACCTGGTGCTCGAGTTCGTGGATGGAGTGACGCTGGCGGATCGGTTGAAGAGCGGGCCTTTGCCGATCGACGAGGCCCTGGCCGTCGGGGCGCAGATCGCGGGGGCGCTGGAGGCGGCGCACGAGGCGGGAATCGTCCATCGGGATTTGAAGCCGGGCAACGTTATGCTGACGGGCGCGGGGGATGTGAAGGTGCTCGACTTCGGCCTGGCACGTGGCAGCTCGACCACCGCGAACCCGGGCGACCAGGGATTGTCGGCCTCGCCGACGATGACGTACGCGGGCACGATGGCCGGCGTGATCCTGGGGACGGCGGCCTACATGAGCCCGGAGCAGGCGCGGGGGCGGACGCTCGATCGGCGGACGGACATCTGGTCGTTCGGGTGCGTCCTTTACGAGTGCCTGAGCGGGCGATCGTTGTTCGCGGGCGAGACGGTGTCGGACACGATCGCGAAGATCCTCGAGCGGGAGCCGGACTGGAGCGCGTTGCCGGCGCGCACCCCGGAACGCGTGCGGGAGCTGTTGCGGCGCTGCCTGGAGAAGGATCCGAAGAAGCGGCGGCGCGATGCGGGAGAGATCCGGCACGAACTTGATGAGATCCTGGCGGGGGGGCTGTCCGCCAGTGGCAGCGCCGTGCCGGCGGCGGCCGCGGCCTCGCGGGGGGGCTCTCGGTCCGCGCGCCTGTCCTGGGCAATCGCGGGCCTGGCCACGCTCGTGGCGTTGGGCGCTCTCGTGGTTCCTCGTCTCCAGCCGGCCCCGGCGGCGAGCCCGCCGATCCGGGCCACGATCACGTTGCCGCACTCGGCCCGCACCCTCGACAACGAGGCGTGCCAATTGGCCCTCTCGCCCGACGGATCGACGCTGGCGTACGTGGCGGCCGATTCGGTCGATCGGACCTGGCTCTGGATTCGCCCGCTCGGCAGCCTCGAATCGCGGGCGCTGGCCCGTATCGAATCAGGGGTGGGGCAGCCGTTCTGGTCGCCGGATTCGCGTCGGGTCGGTTTCTTTGCCGACGGAAAGCTCAAGATCGTCGGGCTGGACGGCAGTTCACCCCAGGTGATCTGCGACGCGCCGGATGGTCGGGGTGGCACGTGGAACCGGGAGGGGACCATCCTCTTCACGCCCACCAGCACGGGGCCGATTCATCGGGTGTCGGCGGCGGGGGGCACGTCGGAGCCGGCCATGGAGCTGGATGCGGCGGCGGGCGAGACGACGCAGCGCTTTCCCCGATTTCTGGCCGACGGGCGCCACTTCACCTTTTCGTCGCTTCCCGTGCGCGACAACGGGACGCCGACGTTCGTGACCGGCCTGGGATCCCACGAGCGGCATCTCCTGGGAATGGCCACGAGCGGCATGGTCCTGGCCACCCCGGACAATATGGTCTTCAATCGGGGCACCAATCTCATGGCGCAACGATGCGATCCATCGAGCTGGAAGCCGATCGGCGAGGCAGTGGTGATCGGCCTCGCGGAGAAGCGGGTGCCCACGGCAGGCGGCCCCGCCGTGACGGCCGGGCCGGGAGGAATCCTGGTCTATCCGACCACCACGAAGGAGGAGCGGTTCCTGGTCTGGATATCGCGCGAGGACGGGCGCATGACCCGCCTCGCGGTGCCACCGGCGCCCTGGGTCGGCGTCTCCCTCAGCCCCGACGAGCGACAGGCCGTCGCTGTCCGGATCGACGACGACGGGATGTCCCGCATGTGGATGATCGACACGATCCGCGGGAGCGCCGTCCCGTTCGGCGGCGAGCCGGGCGCGTTCGGGCCGGTCCTCTGGTCGCCCGACGGCCAGGAGGTGTACTACGGTCGGCGGCGCGAGGGGCGGCAGGACATCCTCGCTCGGAAAACCGCGGGCGGTGAGGCACGGCTAGTGTTCCAGAACGACACCTTTTTCACGACGCCCAGCGCCCTCACGCCCGACGGCCGATATCTCCTGTTTCGAGAGCTCGACCCCGGCACCCTGCAGGACCTCTCCTGGGTCTCTCCGTCCGGCGGCGAGCCCACGCGCGTCATCACCGGTCCCGGCAACGAAGGCGGCGGTACCTTTTCCCCCGACGGTCGCTGGGTGCTCTACACCTCCGACGAAGGCGGTCGATCGGAGCTGTACGTGGCGGCCTTCCCGTCCGGAGAGGGGCGCGTCCAGATCACCTCCGGCGGCGGCGCATCCCCGAGATGGATCCACGGCACATGGGAGATTCTCTACCTCGATTCCGTCGGCCGCGTCATGAGCATCGCGGTCGTCCCGGGCCCTTTGCTCCGCTTTGGTGAACCGTCCGAGCTGACCCACCTGCGCCGGCTGGGCAATGCCCTGTATTCCACGTCCCATGACGGCCGCAGATTCCTGACCAGCTGGGGCGAAGGCGACGACCAGGAACCGACGCTGACGCTCTTGGCCAACTGGCAGGGGATGGTGGGTCGGTAGCGCGCTCAGTGCCTCGGGAATCGCCCGGCGAAGGATCGGTGTTGCGTCGCTGGTGGGGTCGACTGGTGTAGATTCCTCCGGTCACGGACGCCATTTTCGCCTCGGAGGCCCCCATGCGCTATTCGTTTCTCGGTTTGATTCTTTCCCTCGTCCTGCTGGCCGCCCCCCTCCACGCCGCCGACACCAAGAAAGCCCCGCCCGCCGACGTCGGCCCCGGCCGCATCGCCTGGTTCGATCTGGCGACGACCGACCTGGCCAAGTCCAAGGAGTTCTACAGCAAGCTCTTCGGGTGGACGTTCGCTCCCGTGGCGTACACGGATCTCGCCGCGGAAATTGTTTCGGACAAGACGCCGATCGGAACGCTGCGCACGGCGGACGGCGTGGTCAGTCCCTTCAACGGGGTCGTCTACGTGCAGGTGAGCGACATCGAGGCGAGCTGTGCGAAAGCGAAAGAGCTGGGGGGGACGATTCCGGCGGGGTTTCCGTTCGATCTGCCGGATGGGATCGGGGCGATCGGGTTGGTGACGGATCCGGGTGGGGCGCCGATCGGGATGTATTCGCGGACGCTGATGGCGAAGAAGGACACGAAGGGAAAGTAGGGAGGGAGGGCCACTCACCATGACCGACAAACCGCGTGCCTATCTCAGCCATCCAAAAACCAGCGAAGTCCGTTGGATGGGGAAATCATTCACCGCGTTCCTGGCGCCAGGAAATCGCACGGGTGGCCTGTTTGCGCTGGTCGAGGAAGAGGTCGGGCAGGGCGTGAGCGTACCGTTGCACCGGCACGACGACGTG
>JAWXBZ010000036.1:0-11709 GCA_034440375.1 Candidatus Eiseniibacteriota bacterium | reverse complement strand
CTGCCGGGTGATGTCCCGGGACTCGCCGCCCGCCTGGCCGCGCAAGCCACCGTCGGAGGATGGGCCCTGGCCAAAACCCCGCTTTCCCTGCGCGCAGGGCCAGCCCGCCCGAAGGCGCTGCCCCCGCATCCCCCGTACCGGGTGGCCTATCTCCGCAGCGATCTGTCGTTTGTCGGCCTCGGCGCCGGCGGATCGGTATCGCACACGGTGGGCGTGATCGGCGGCCTCCTCGATGCGGGGCATTCGGTCGAAACGATCGCGGCAGACGAGGTGCCCGGCCTTGACCGTGCGCGCGTGCCGCAGACGATCATCGCGCCGGGCCGATCGGTTCGGGTGCACGACGAGGCCGCCATGGTGGCCTATCACCATTTCTTCATTGCCCGCGCGGAAAAGGTTCTCCGCGAACGGCCACCGGACATCCTCTATCAGCGGCACGCCGTGTTCAACGCCACCGGCGCCATGCTCTCGCGCCGGCTCGGAATTCCGTTGATCCTCGAGGCCAATCACACCGAGGTGGGTGCCAAGGCGATGTGGAGTCGCCTGCAATTCCGCCGGCTCGGCGAATTGATGGAGCGCGTGGCCTTCGAATCGGCCGATGCGATCGTGGCGGTGTCGACCATCGGGGCCAAGGCACTGGTCGGTGTTGGCGCCGACCGGGCCCGAATCCTGGTCAACCCGAACGGGGTGGACCCACAGACATTTCGGCCGGACATCAACGGAAGCGCCCTCCGCGAGCGCCTCGGCTTTCGGCCGAGTGACATCGTCTGCGGCTTCCTGGGCACGTTCACCCGCTGGCATGGTGTCCTCTTCCTGGCCGAGCAGGTGGCGCCGCTCGTGGCCCGGCATCCCGACATCCGCTTCCTTTTCATGGGGGATGGCGACCTCCGCTCGGCCGTGGAGGACCACCTGCGCCGGTCCGGCGTGGCCTCCCGGGCGGTGTTCACCGGCCTCATTCCGCACGGAGCGGTGCCGGAACATCTGGCCGCCTGCGATGTTCTCATCTCGCCGCACCTGCCGTTTGAGGACGGAACCCCGTTTTTCGGCTCCCCGACCAAGCTGTTTGAATACCTGGCGATGGGCAAGGCGGTCGTGGCTTCGGCCCTGGGGCAGATCGGTGACGTGATCGAGGATCGAAAGAGCGGTATGCTTTACGCACCAGGGCAGCCGGCGGCGTTCCAGGCCGCCATGGACCGGGTGGCTTCCGATCCCGGGTACCGCCGAAATCTGGGTCTTGAGGCCCGCCGGCGCGTTGAAAACGAGTACACCTGGAAACGAAATGCCGAGCGGGCCGTGGCCTTTCTGGAAGCGCGGATGGGGAATTCTTGAGCGAACGCGATCGAATCGTCATTTTCGGTGGGGCCGGATTCATCGGCAGCCATCTGACCGAGGAGCTGCTGGCCCACGGCTGGCCGGTCCGCGTCTTCGACAAGACCCGCGGCGACTGGCGCAACCTGGCAAAGGTACAGGACCGGGTGGAGATGCTGGAAGGGGACTTCGTCAACCAGGTGGATGTCCGGACGGCGCTGGACGGCTGCCGGACTGCCATCCATCTCGTGTCGACCACGCTGCCATCCAGCAGCAATGAAAACCCGGCCTACGACATCGAATCCAATGTCATCGCCTCGCTGAACTTTCTCGACGAGGCTCGAAGGGCCGGCGTCACCCGAATCCTCTTCATCTCCTCCGGCGGAACCGTTTACGGCCCGGCGCAGCGAATTCCGATCGACGAAGATCACCCCACCGAGCCGGCCTGTTCGTACGGCATCGGAAAGCTGGCCATCGAGAAATACCTGGCGCTGTACCACCGGCTTTACGGACTCAACAGCGCCGTCCTGCGTTTTTCGAATCCGTACGGCGAACGGCAGAATCCGGCCGCCGCGCAGGGGGCGGTGGCCGTTTTTCTCGGGCGCGTGCAGCGGGGCGAACCAATCGACCTGTGGGGAGACGGTTCCGCCGTGCGCGACTATCTCTACATCAAGGACGGCGTCCGCGCCTTTCGCCAGGTGCTCGAAAATCCGGAGGCTTCCGGTGTCTTCAACGTGGGGAGCGGTGAGGGTACCAGCCTCGTTTCATTGATCGAGGCGATCCGGCGCGCAACCGCAAGGCCGGTGGTTGTCAACCGGCTTCCCGGGCGCCCGCTCGATGTGCCGACGAATGTACTTGATTCCGGTCGCCTGACCCGGCTCACCGGCTGGCGCGCCGATACCGATCTCGAAACCGGCCTGGCCCGGACCTGGGCCTGGATGAACGCGGCCGCGCCGACCTCCGGGAGCCCGCAATGACCTTCGATCCCAGGACCTTTTCGCTGTCTGTTTTCTTCCCGGCGTATTACGACGAAAAAAACATCGGCAAGGTCACGGAGGGGCTGTTGAAAGCTATCCGCGAGATGGGGATCGATACCTTCGAGATTACAATTGTCGAGGATGGCAGTCCCGACCGAACCGGCGAGGTGGCCGACGAGCTTGCGGCCCGGCATCCAAACGTGCGAGTCATTCACCATCCGAAGAACCTGGGATACGGCGCGGCGCTCAAGACCGGCTTCACCAGCGCCCGCCACGAGTGGGTGTTCTATACCGATGGCGACAACCAGTTCGATCTTTCCGAGCTCAAGAAGTTCGTGGCCCTGACGCCTTACACCGACATCGTGGCCGGCTTTCGCATCAACAAGCAGTATTCGCGCTGGCGGAAGTTCACGTCGTTCATCTACAACCTGGTCCTGCGTGTCCTGTTTGATATCCGTGATCGCGACGTCGACTGCGCCTTCAAGATTTACCGACGCAATCTGTTCGACAAGATCGTGATCGAAAGCAATGACGCCTTTATCGACGCCGAGATAGCCATCAAGGCCCGGCTTCTCAATTACGCTTCAACCGAGGTCGGCGTCACCCATCTGCCGCGCATGGACGGAGTTTCCACCGGTGCCCGACCAAGCGTCATCCTGCGCACCATCCGTGAGATCTGGAACTACTATCGTCGCTATCGTCGCGAGCTTGATCGAGTCAAGGCTGGGCACGCGCCCGGTCCCGAACTTCTCGGCAAGCCGTCCGGGGCCCCTTCATGACAGGAATCTGCTGATGCCATTACCGTCATTTCGTCGCGGCCTGAAAGTCGCGCGCCACCAGAGTCTTCCGATGATGCTGACAGCGGTACTGATGCTTGTCGGTGCCGCTGTGTCGTTCGCCCGTGAGAAGCCGGCCGCCGACCGCCCCGTGCCGCCCGCACCGGGCATTTACCACCTGGCCGAGTTGCGTCGGGTCGAGGCGGCCCGGCTCGATCGGAGCCACTGTTTTCTGCTCCAGGCCATCAGCCCGATCGACCTGCACGGGCCGCATCTTCCGGCGGGCACCTCGCTCAAGCTCAGCGTGGCGCTGACCGATGAGGTGGCCCGTCGCCTTCGAAAGGCACAACCGGACTGGTCCGTCCTGATCCTGCCGGAGCTGCCGGTCGGCGCCGGGGGCACCGGTGAGATCGGGGGAGTCTACTTTCACTCCTCCTCGGTCCCGCTCGACCTGTTCACGATGCGTCGATTTCTCGGGGCCTGGATTCTCGGGCCGGCTGAAAATGCCTACCCGAATCTGTCGGTCATCAGTTTTCATCTCGATCCACAACACCTGAAGGCCATCTCGGATGCCTGCGATTTTTACCTGCAGAACTACGGCATGGGTGCCATGAACGTGATGAGCCTTCTGATGGCCGATTCGACGACGCTGGCCGAAGCGCAGGCGCTGGGCATCAAGACTCTTGGAGACGTGCCCGAGGCCTCCATGACGTTCGAGCTCCTTTCCGGCGGCGTGGCCGAGACCTCCTTGATGCTTCGCCTTTTTCCGGAGGATGTGGACAGCGACTACACCGGGCTGGAACCGAGGATCGCCTCCACATGGAGTGACGCGGTGACCATCGTCAAGACATTCGGATGGCCGGGTTATCTTGGCCATCCGGCCCGCGCCACGCCGGCCTACGGCAAGGCCCTGTGGGACATTCTGGCCGACCGGGCCACCGCGCTGATTTTGGAACGGGCGGCAGGCTCGCTCATGGCCGGACGCCCCCGATTCGAAGACGCCATCAAGGGCGACTTCAATCTGCGCGAGGCAATCCGGTCCGACCACCGCCTGTACGATCGCCATATAAGGCGTTTCGACACCTGGCTCGAGCGCTGGGCCGCCGCGGACAAGGTTGCACAGGGCAACAAGTCGATCGAGCGATGAGGGCGAACGATTGAAGGACGAGGCTTGCAGATTACTCATTTGTTCACATATAGTCTTACTATATTGGTTTTTGGCTTGACTCGATAGAGCCCCTCGCTTCTTCGCCCACTCAGCCACAAGGGGGTACCATTGACTGCTTTTCGCCCGTCTTTTCAACTGCTTGGCTTGGCCCTCATTTCCTTCGCCCTCCTCCCGTCCGCTGCCCTTGCCGGCACATTTTTCCAATTGACATCGCAGCCCGGTATCGATCGTCACCCGGCCTGGACGCCGGATGGATCGACGATCATCTATGAGTCGAACGGGGGGTCAAGCAACCTGAATCTCTGGAAGGTATCGGCTACCGGCGGGACGCCCACGCAATTAACCGCTCTGGCAGGCGATGAGCGGATGCCCGAGGTATCGCCCGATGGTACGACAATCGCCTTCACTCGGATGAACATTGACCCGTCGGCTACCGAACAGGCCACCATCTGGACGATGCCGATCGGCGGCGGTCCCCCGACACAGATTTCGACGCCGAACGATTTCAATGACCTTGACTGGCATTCTTCCTGGACACCGGACGGCAGCGAGATCTATTTTTCGCGCCGGCTCGGTAATGACAATCCAAATTGGAATATTTATCGGGTCTCCTCGACAGGGGGACCGGTCTCGCTGGTGTATTCCGCGCCGGGCATTCAGAATCGCCCGCACGTATCTCACGATGGCAATCACCTGATCTTTGAGAATGATTTTAACGGCCCGGCGCTGAATGCCATTCGGGCGCCGATCGGCAATCCAGCCAGCCAGACCCAGTTGACCTTTTTCACGCGCAATACGTCGACGAACGACTGGTCGCCGGCGGACGACAAGATCCTCTATTCGACGCGTCAGAATCTGAATCGATTCGAACTGTGGGAACTCGATCTGGCAACACTTACCTCGACTCAACTGACGTTCGATGTCCCGGTGGAACCGTTCGACCCGAACAATGTCGACGCGACCTACTCGCCAGACGGCCAGCGAATTGCCTTCACCTCACGCCGGCAGACAGGCAACGACAACATATGGATTCTCGATCGGAACGAGCCGATTGCCGTGGTTCTCTCGCGGTTCGAGGCCTCAGCGACGCAAGTGGGAGTCCAAGTCGAGTGGGAGGCAGCACAGGATGGTGTCCACAGCCATTTCAATCTCTACCGCTCGACCGCCGACTCCGGTCCGTGGGCCCTCGTCAATGATCGACCGATACGGGGTGACGGTTCCTACCGACACGTCGATTCTGGCGCCGAGTCGGGTTCCCGATGGTTCTACGAGCTCGAGGCCGTCGATCGCCAGGGGCGCGCTGAAATTGTTGGGCAATTGTCGTTTGACTTTGCCCGGCCCTCGTCGCGACTCCATCTGGCTGGCTTCCCGAATCCGACCCGACTCGGCTCAACCATTCGGGTCTTCGTGCCGGGGCCGAGCGAGGTCCGCCTGGATGTGTTTGACGTCAGCGGCCGTCTGGTTCGAGTTCTCGAACCCGGAAAGGTCTTGGACCAGGGATGGCACGACTACGCCTGGGACGGGACGACCGACCAGGGCGTTCCGAGCACCAGCGGCGTGTATCACGTTCGCGCCGGTTCCGCGGAAGGCGAATCAACGTTACTTCGCCTGATCCGAACGAACTGATCCTCCCGACTTTCCCCCGCTGACCAAATTCCGTAAGATGACCGGCCATCACCCGGCGCCAATCTCGGCCCGCGTGGTGGCCGGACTCCAATTGGCATATGCGGATTCAACTCTACAGGCAGCTTCCAGCCCCAGTTCGGCATGCGCTTCTCAAAGCCTATTCCCGGCTTCCAATTCAATGGCGATTTGGTGGCGCCTACTGGCGTACACGACGCCTGATCGCGTCCGCCGAGTCATGGGACAGCGAGGCAATTCGCACCTGGCAGTTCGGAAGGCTTCGACAGCTGATTGACCGGACATGGCACGACGTCCCCGGGTACCGGCGCCTCTGGAGCGCGGCCGGGTTTGGTCCGGGAGACCTCCGGACTCTGGACGACTTTCGACACCTGCCAGGAATCACGAAGGCGGAACTTTCGGGAAACCTCCCCGAGTTTACGTCGAGGCGTTTGCCCGCTTGGAATCGAGTCTATCGCACCACCGCCGGTTCGACGGGAATCCCATTCGGCTTTCACCTGCCGGCCGACGCCATCGATCAGGAGTGGGCCTTCATGCATTCTGCCTGGGAGCGGACGGGCTGGAGGCTCGGTGATCGTTCGGCGGTTCTGCGCGGTGCTTGGGTTGGTACGCAGGAGAATTTTTGGAGCGAGGATCCGCACCTGGGACATCTCCTCCTCTCGACCTATGAGTTGACGGCCGACACCTGGCCCGCCTACCGCGATCGTATTGAGGCGTTTGGAGCGAAACACCTGCAGGCATACCCGTCGGCCGCGAGTCTCCTCGCCGACATCGTCCTGGCTGATCCCGGTCACGAGTCTCCAACTCTCCGCACGATCTTTCTCGGATCTGAAAATCTGTACGGCTTCCAGCGTGAGCGGATAGCGCAGGCCTTCCCGGGATCCCGACTCTTTTCATGGTACGGGCATGCCGAACAGGCGGTCTTCGCCCCGGAATGCGAATTGTCCACGAGGTTTCACCTGCACCCGCTGTACGGGTTTACGGAGATACTCGACGCCGGGGGGCGTGAAGTGGAGGAGGGAGGCTCAGGCGAAATCGTGGCCACTTCCTTCTGGAATCATGCCACCCCGTTCATCCGCTATCGAACCATGGATTTTGCAACCACGGGACCCATGTCCTGTACCGCGTGCGGTCGCCCCCATCGGCTCCTCGATCACATCGATGGACGACTCCAGGAAATGATCATCACCGCCACCGGGCGCTGGATTTCGATGACGGCGATTAATATGCACTCAAATGTCTTCGACGATATACGGCAGTTTCAGTTTCACCAGAGGGAGCCGGGAAAGGTCACGTTTCGATTCATCCCGAAGGCCGGATACGCACCACATGCTGAGCAAGGGATTCGTGAGGCGCTCGAAGCAAAGCTCGGTCGTGATATGGAACTGACGATCAGCCGGGTGGATACTCTCTCGCGCGCGAAGAATGGCAAATTTCGGTTCCTCGAGCAGGAGCTACCGCTCCGCTACGGGGATAGAGCATGAAAAAGGGGCCCAGGTGAGCCCTCCGGGCACGAGTCATCCGATCGTTTCCATCGCCCGGGGACCGGCGGGGTATCCTGTCGAATCTCCCTACAATCCGGATACGCGATGGCCGGAGTACCCCGCCGAACTCCCGATTGGCACGGAGGCCAATCCCGTATACACGACAGTGAGGGAAGCACTTCGGCTTCTTGGACTCGATGCCGCTCGCTTTGGGATGCCCTCCTGGAACCCGCTGGCCGAAGTGATCCAGCCGGGGCAGACAGTGGTCATCAAGCCAAACTTCGTCCTGAGCGATCACTATCGAGGCGGAAATCCATTCTCGGTGGTTACGCATCCGGCGGTACTGCGCGCCGTCCTTGACTACGTCTGGCTGGCGACAACCGGCAAAGGACGGATCATCATCGCCGACACCCCCCAGCTCGATTGTGATTTTGAGCAGCTGATGGATCGCTCCCGGCTACCGGTGGTAACGGAGCTGTATCAACGGGTTTTTGGCGCCGATATCCCAATCCGCGATCTCCGACACGCCTGGTTTCGCTATGAAGGCGAGAACTACTTCGCTAGCCAGGCCAATCGGCGGGTACTGCCAGGCGATCCCGATGGGAGCACGAAAGTCGACCTGGGCAGCCGAAGCGCCTTTTACGCGGTAGGTTCTCGGGCCTACTACGGTGCCGACTTCAACCGCGAAGAGACTCAGGCGCACCACTCCGGTGGCCGACACGACTACATGGTGTCGAATACGATTCTTGGCGCCGATGTCCTTATCTCGGTCCCAAAACTCAAAGTCCATAAGAAGGTCGGGGTGACCCTCAACGCCAAGGGCCTGGTCGGAACCGTAACCAACAAGAACTATCTGATCCACTACGCCCTCGGCGGCGAGGAGGCCGGCGGCGATCAGTACCCATCCAATGTTCTTTCCAGTGGCGAGAGAGCCCTCATGAAGCTTCAGCGATTCCTGTACGACAGGCTATTGGCACGCAAGGACCGACTCGGCAATCGCATCTTTCTGGCCATCTACAATCCTTTCCGCCGCCTCGTGCGGCCACTAATTCGAAGGTCGACCGAGAAGATCAACATGTTTGACGGCGGCAACTGGCACGGCAATGATTCGGCGTGGCGCATGGTGTCGGATCTCATGACCATCGCGCGTTTCGCCGATCGCAATGGCGTCATTCAGGCGACGCCTCAAAGGCGCCACTTTTCCCTGGTTGACGGCATCGTCGGGGGTGAGGGGAATGGACCCCTCTTTCCAGATGCCCGCCCGGTGGGGGTTATTCTGGCCGGCGAGAGCTTCCTCGCGGTCGACGCGGTCGCGGCCCGACTCATGGGTTTCGATCCCAGGAAGCTCCCATGGATGAGCGACTTGATGGGAAGTGTCGACCGGGATTTTCATCTACGAAACCTGTCCGATATCGATGTCCGAAGCGCTGAGCCTGGCTGGTCGGAACTGTTCAAGTCGAAGGATCCGGCCCTGGCCTTCAAGCCCCATCCCGGCTGGGCCGGCCATATCGAATGGCACGGGTCAGGCGACTGACCCATGGATCCCAGCCTCTACCACCGCTTCTTTGAAGTCGAGGACCAACACTGGTGGTTTGTCGGGCGTCGGGCCGTGGTCGAGGCTCTCCTCACGGGAGCGCTCAGGCCACCAGGATCCGCGGACGCCACCCGTCGCATTCTCGACATCGGCTGCGGCACCGGCGGGATGATGCCGCTCCTCTCCCGTTTCGGAACGGTGACCGGCATCGACTCGGAGCCGCTGGCGCTCGACTACTGCCGCCGGCGCGGCTTCCGCGATGTTCATCTCCAGGAGGGTTTCACCGCCCCGGCGCCGTACGACCTTGTCACACTCTTCGACGTCCTGGAGCATGTGCCGGATGAGGCGGGCTTCCTCGAGTGGATCCGCGGCCTGCTCCGCCACGACGGCCGCCTCATCCTCACCGTGCCGGCCTTTCCTTTTCTCTGGAGCCGTCACGATGAGCTGAACCATCATCAGCGGCGCTACCGACGTGTCACGCTCGAGGCCTCGCTGCAACGAGGCGGCTTCGTGATCGACCGGATGACCTATTTCAATTTCTGGCTCTTTCCGGCGGCGGTGGCCACACGGCTGCTCGGCGGCCGCAAGGCTGGCACGGGAGGCGATCCCGCCCGCGATGCCGAGGATATCCTGAAACCGTTGCAGATCGGTCCGCTGAACGGGCCACTGACGTCCGTCTTCGCCAGTGAACAGGCACTTATCCGGAGGTTTGACCTGCCTTTTGGCGTGTCGCTGGGTGTGGTGGCGCGGCTCATCAAGAACCCTAAACAAGGAGACTGACATGGCTCCATACATCGACGGTTTCATCCTGCCGATTTCAAAGAAGAAGGTGGCGGCGTATCAGAAGATGTCGCGCAAGGCGGGCAAGATCTGGCGGGAGCACGGGGCTCTCGAGTACCGGGAATGCGTTGGGGACGATCTGGCGGTGAAGGGGATGCCGTCATTTTCAAAGCTTGCCGGGGCCAAGTCGGGCGAGACGGTGATCTTCTCCTGGATCGTCTACATGTCGCGCGCCCATCGGGATCGGGTCAACGCCAGGGTCATGAAGGACCCCCGGCTGGAACCGTTGATGGATGTGAAGGCGATGCCGTTCGACATCAAGCGAATGACTTATGGTGGATTCAAGGTGTTTGTCGAGGCCTGACAAGAGATCACCGTGACCCGCCGCGGTAACTAATCTGCCTCACGCGGAATCCTAGTCGGAGCACGCTTCCCGTGTGGGATGCCAATGCCAGACTTCGAGGAGGATTTTGATGCCAGTTGAGACGATTCGATCCGGTCGCGCCATCGCCTGGATATGGACGGCCGTTGCCCTGACAGCATTTCCGGGGCTTTCCGACATTGCCACCGCGCAGGAGTCCATGCCGGACTTCGCTCGCGCGGTTGGCCGGGCCCATGGCGTTGATGCCTGGAACGGAGTGGCGGCCGTCTCGGCGGCCATGACCGTCCGGTTCGGTGACAAGGAGGCTTTCTCGGGCCGCATGATCACCGAGCCCTCCATGGGACGGACGCGGCTCGATCGAAGGGACGGCTCGATGGTCCTCTGGGATGGCCGGGAAGCTTGGGTTTCTCCGGCGGCGGCGGAATTTCCCGCCGCCCGCTTCTTCGCGCTGACGCTGCCGTACTTCCTGGCCCTGCCGATGAAACTGGAGGATCCGGGCGTCCATCTGGCTGATGCCGGCACCATCCTGCTCTCCGCCACCGATCGTCGGCCGGCCGTTCGGTTGAGTTTTGACCCCGGAACCGGTGATGCGCCGGACGACTGGTACCTGCTCACCCGCGATCCATCGACCGGGCGACTCGACACCGTTGTCTACATCGTCACCTACTGGTCCGGCCCCGATTCCGGAAAGGCCGAGACGAACGCGATCACCTATTCGGACTATCGCGACATCGAGGGCGTATTCGTTCCGCATCGATGGACGTTTCGCGATTGGTCCCGTGACACGGGCCTGTCGGAGGCGTCCACGGGACTGGCCACGTTGTCCGATGTGACGTGCCTTTCGCAACTCCGCCTGGACCAGTTCAAGCGACCGTCCGATGGGCGGATTGATCCACACCCGCGGGGCCGATAGCGAGCACATGAAACCGCCGGCGTGGTCGGACGGACCCTACCGCCCGCTCGTTCCCGCCGTCAGCTCCAGGTAGTCCTCGCGGACGGTATGGTCCGGGGTGGCGCCGAAGAGTTTCAGCAGTTCCTGGATCAAGGCGGCCTTGTCCTCGGCATCGCGACGACTCCAGGTACGCGATTTGATCTCAAGCCACCGGCCGTCCATGGCCGGCTTCTTGAGCAAGTCCAGATTGACGTAGAACTCGACGCCGCGAAACACAACCTGCCAGCGGTGCCGGTCCTTCTCGATTTCGATTTCGGCGGTCGGCTCGAAATACTCGCGATAGAATCGGAGGCTCTGGGTGGCCGGCGCGAACCAGCGTGATCGCGAGAGGAGCACACCGCCGAACTCCGCCTCGCGAACCGGCTCGGTGAGCGTCAGGCGCGCCCGGCTGCCGGTCACCTCGCCTTTCTCGTTGAGAAACTGGTCGTCGCGGTAGCGGATCCGCCCCTGCGACGGGTCGCGGAACTGGAAGTAGGTGTCGAACTGGTCGTAGTGGACACTCCGGAGGACCGTGACCGCATCACCGGCCAGAACGGCCTCGACCTGAGGAGCCGCATCGTCGCCGAGTCGGGCCTTGACCTGCACCTCGAAACTTTCGCTCAACGCGGCGCCGCCGACGCCGATCAGTTTCTGGAGAATCGATTCTTCCCGTGCAATCAGAAAAGAGTCGATCCGCCGCGACCAGTCGGCAGCCTCGCGCACCAGTTCCG
>JAWXBZ010000035.1:0-7578 GCA_034440375.1 Candidatus Eiseniibacteriota bacterium | reverse complement strand
CTCAAGCACGAGGTCTTCCACCGTGACCCGGTTGCCGCCGGGCGCATTGCGAAACGCGGCATTCGTGCCACGGGATGGTCGGACCGGCCGGCCGGCCGGATCCGTGGCGCCGCGCAGGATTGTCTCCAGCCCCCCCTGTTGCGTCCGGACGCCGCGGACCACGATGCCGCTGACGGGCAGCGGCATGCCGCCCGGCTGCCGGGCGACGAGCGAGGAGTCGGACAGGTTTTGCGACCAGTCGAAGAGTCCGCGCATGAGGGTGAGCGTATCGCCGGGGGCGAGGCCCGACAGCGCTTTCCGGACCCGTTCGTAATCCGCCGGCTTGCCGGTGGGCCCGATCCGGGTTTCCCGGGCGAGGGCCGTGGTGGTCAGGAGTGACAGGAGGAGGGGCAGGATTCGGGCAAGGGCAGCGCTCGGGCGCACCCATCGGGTACTGGTCATGGCCGGAAACTATCCCCCGGGGAGCCGGGCCCGGTCAACTCCCCTCGTGGCGTCTTTCACATTGGCCGATGGCCTGATAGGTTTCCTCACTTGAGTCGTCCGTTCCCAGCGTCCAGGAGAAGTCCCATGCCCCGCATTGTCCGCTGCGGCCTCATCCAGGCCAAGAATGTCCTGGGTCCCAAATCGGGCCTTCCCGCCATCAAGAAGGCCATGGTCGACAAGCATGAAAAGCTGATCAGTGACGCCGCGAAGAAAAAGGTCCGCATCCTCTGCCTGCAGGAACTCTTCTACGGCCCCTACTTCTGCGCCGAACAGGAGACCCACTGGTATCAGATGACCGAACAGGTGCCGGAGGGGCCGACGACCAGGCTCATGCAGAAGCTGGCGAAGAAGCACGGGATGGTCCTCATCGTCCCCATCTATGAAGTGGATCAGCCGGGCGTCTACTACAACACCGCCGCTGTCATCGACGCCGATGGCAAATATCTCGGCAAGTACCGGAAGACGCACATTCCGCACTGCCAGCCCGGATTCTGGGAAAAGTTCTACTTTCGCCCCGGCAATCTCGGCTACCCGGTCTTCGAAACCGGTTTCGCGAAGATCGGTGTCTACATCTGCTATGACCGCCACTTTCCCGAGGGGGCCCGCGCACTTGGCCTGGGCGGTGCCGAGATCGTTTTCAACCCCTCGGCCACGGTGGCCGGCCTGTCCGAATATCTCTGGAAATTGGAGCAGCCGGCCCATGCCGTGGCCAATGGCTATTTCATCGGCGCCATCAACCGGGTTGGCGTCGAGGCCCCCTGGAAGATCGGGGAGTTCTACGGCCAGAGTTACTTCTGCGATCCTCGGGGGCAGTTCCTGGCCGAGGGCCCGCGTGACAAGGATGCCGTGGTCGTGGCGGATCTCAATCTTGATCAGATCGAAGAGGTTCGATCCGTCTGGCAGTTCTACCGTGACCGACGTCCGGATGCCTACGGGGCCCTGACGGATGCTTGAAGCCGGGCGGGCCGCCCGGGTGTGCTAGGCTAAAGAATCAGTTCGGCACGCCAACCGGATCGGCCATCGTCCAGGCGACCTCACAACGCCGGGACCTCCCGTCAGTGGCCGCCGCGCCCCCGGGGGGCACCGTCCACCGGATGGGAGATTTCGATGAGCGTCGACCTTTCGACAACTTTTACCGGCATCCGTTTTCAGAACCCATTCCTCCTGGCCTCCGCGCCGCCGACCGAGTCCGAGAGCAATATCCTCCGGGCGTTCGATTCCGGCTGGGGCGGCGTCGTCACCAAGACCATCGGCATGCACCCGGTCATCAACGTGGCGGGCCCCAAGACCAAGTTCAGCCGCTACGATCCGGCATCCGGCCTTTTCTCCATGAGAACAAAGAGCACGATCGTCCACTCCTCGTGGAACTGGGAACTGATTTCGGACAAGCCGCTGGACGACTGGCTGCCGCGCATTCGCAGGATCAAGGCCGCACATCCCGACAGGGCTCTCATTGCCTCAATCATGGCCGGCTCGGGCAGCGACAAGGAATTGGAGCACTGGCGGACCATGGCCACCGCGTGCCAGGAGGCCGGCGCCGACGGTCTCGAATTGAACCTGTCGTGCCCGCACATGGACCGCCCGGACATGGGCTCAAACATCGGCCGGGACGAGGCGCTCTGCTCGTTCGTGACGCAGGTGGTCAAGGAAGTGGCGACGGTACCGGTCTGGGCCAAGTTGACGCCGGCCACTGCCGATATCGTGGTCGAGGCCGGGGCGGTCTTCCGGGGCGGCGCCGATGCCGTGACCAGCTCGAATACCTTTCCCTCGCTCCCGATCATCGATCCGAACACCCTCGAGTTCGAGATCCAGGTGGACGGCTTTGTCTCGAGCGGCGGACTGGGTGGCCCGGCCATCCTGCCGCTGTCGATGGCCAACATGTCCCGGATGACCCGCGCCTTTCCGGACAGGTCGTTCTCCGCAATTGGCGGGGTCTCGGACTTCGGCCAGGCGCTCAACTACCTGCTCCTGGGCGCCGGAACGGTTCAGGTCTGCACGGCGGCCATGCTCGACAAGGCTGTCGGGCCGAACGTGATCCGCAAGCTGCTGGAG
Organism: Candidatus Eiseniibacteriota bacterium; assembly: GCA_034440375.1. Classification (GTDB taxonomy): domain Bacteria; phylum Eisenbacteria; class RBG-16-71-46; order JABDJR01; family JAWXBZ01; genus JAWXBZ01. The sequence continues at coordinate 5,043 of JAWXBZ010000035.1, read as the reverse complement.
GGCTACACGGAGTTCATGGAGCGACACGCCGATCGCGGCTGGAAATCGCTCGACGACTTCCGCGGGCTGCTTCGCAATCGGGTCGTGGCACAGAGCCAGATCCGCCGGCCCGATGATTCCGATTACCAGGGCGGGTATGACGAGGCGGCGGAAGGGTACGCCGCGCCAGAAATCACGGAGCGCGCAGGAGCGCGCGAGGACTAGTCCCAGGTTCCAGAGTGCGCCCCGGCGCGCCAGGAGTGTCTAATCCAAATGGCCAGTCTTCTGATCACCAACGGAACGATCATCAACGCGGCGGATAAAATCGATGCGGATGTCCTGATCGAGAACGGGCGCATCGTGCGCATCGAGAAGGGAATCAAAGCCACCGTCGACCGCACGCTGGATTCCACCGGGAAGCTGCTCCTTCCCGGCGGGATTGATGTCCACACCCATCTCGACATGCCCTTCGGTGGCACCAGTTCGGCCGACGATTTCTACACCGGACACGTGGCCGCCGCCTTCGGCGGCACGACGACGCACCTCGACTTTTCGATCCAGGGAGCCGGTGAAGGACTCTACCCGGCTCTCGAGCGGTGGCACGAGAAGGCCAGTGGAAAGGCCGTCATCGATTACGGCTTTCACATGATCGTGCGCGAGATGAATGACCAGGTCCTGGCTGATATGGACGCTCTGGCCGGCCAGGAAGGGGTGCCCACCTTCAAGTTCTTCATGGCCTACCCGGGCGTGTTCATGGTGGATGACGGGCTCATCTTCGAGGCGATGCTCCGCGCCCGCGAAAACGGCGGACTGATCATGATGCACGCCGAGAACGGCGGCGCGATCGACACGCTGGTGAAGCTGGCGCTGGCGAAGGGGCAGACCGAGCCCAAATATCATGCCCTGACCCGACCGCCTCTGGCAGAGGGGGAGGCCACCGGCCGGGCCATCGACCTGGCCCACCTGGCCGGCGCTCCGCTCTATATTGTGCATGTCACCTGTTTCCAGGCGCTCGACCGGATCCGCCGGGCCCGCGATGCCGGCTGGCCGGTGTACGGCGAGACATGCCCCCAGTACCTGGTCCGTTCCTATGAGGATTACGAGCGGCCGGATTTCGAGGGGGCCAAATTCGTCATGTCACCGCCGCTGCGCGAAAAGTGGCATGCCATCAAGCTTTGGCAGGGGCTGGAGCGGAATGGCCTGCAGGTTGTCTCCACCGATCATTGCCCCTTCGGCTTCGAAAACCCGCCGCAAAAGCAACTTGGCCGGAACGACTTCTCGAAGATCCCGAACGGCGCCCCCGGCATCGAGGACCGGATGATGGTGATGTGGGAGCACGGGGTGAACAGCGGGCGTTTCGACGCCCACCGTTTCGTCGAGCTGACCAGTGCCAATCCGGCCCGACTCTTCAACCTCTGGCCGAGGAAGGGGACGATTGCCGTCGGCTCCGACGCCGACATCGTCCTGTGGGACACGAAGAAAAAAACGACACTCTCGGCGAAGACGCACCACATGAATGTCGACTACAACCTGTTCGAGGGGATGACCGTGACCGGCGGCCCGTCGGTGGTCATTTCGCGCGGTGAGGTGCTGGTCGAAAACGACACACTCATGGCGAAAGCCGGGCGCGGCCAGTTTCTGAAGCGGCCGGCCGGCGCACCGGCCCTGGCCTGATGAAGAGGATGATGGCATGACTCCCGAGAGCACCGCTCCACCTACCGCAGCAGGCCTCTCCGGCCAGGAGATCGCAGATCTCTGCAAGCGGCACACCATCTACGAGTGGTCGGCCCAGTCGGCCATTGATCCGATCCCGGTGGCCGGGGCGAAGGGCGTTTACTTCTGGACGCCGGAAGGGAAGCGCTACCTGGATTTCAACAGCCAACTCATGTGCACCAACATCGGCCACGGGCATCCAAAGGTGATCGCGGCCATCCAGAAGCAGGCGGCGCAACTGGCATACGCCAATCCCTTCATGGCCACGGAGCCACGCGCGCTCCTCGGGCGGAAACTGGCCGAACTGACGCCGGGCGACATCGACACGTTCTTCTTCACGAACGGCGGCGCGGAAGCCAACGAAAACGCCATCCGCATCGCCCGGGTGACGACCGGCCGCCACAAGATCCTGGTCCGCTACCGGTCGTACCACGGCGGCACCGCCGGGGCGCTGACCCTGACCGGCGATCCCAGGCGCTGGGCCAGCGAGCCCGGCATCCCCGGCGTCGTGCGGATTCCCGAATTCCACCGGTGGGGAAAGCCCGAACCGGAACCGGTGGCGGTTAGCCTGGAAGCGCTGGAAGAGGTGATCCGCTACGAGGGGGGCCATACGATCGCCGGCATCCTGCTCGAGACCGTCGTGGGCACGAACGGAATCCTGATTCCGCCCAACGGATACATGGAAGGGGTTCGAAAACTTTGCGATCAGCACGGCATTCTATTGATCGCCGATGAGGTCATGGCCGGCTTCGGGCGCACCGGCAAGTGGTTCGCCATCGATCACTGGAACGTTGTGCCCGATCTGATCACGATGGCCAAGGGGCTCACCTCGGCCTACGTACAACTCGGCGCGGTGGGGATGCGGCCGGCCATCGCGGCCGCTTTCCGCGAAAAGGCGTTTCCGGGAGGCCTGACCTACAACAGCCATCCGTTGGCCTGCGCCACGGCGCTGGCCACACTGTCCGTGTACGAGGATGAAAATCTGATTGAGCGTGCCGCCCGGATGGGCGAGGAGCTCACGAAACGGCTTCACGGGTTGGCCGAACGCCATCCGTCGGTCGGCGCCACCCGCAATATCGGCCTCTTTGGCATCGTGGAACTGGTGCGGAGTCGAAACCCGTACACCCCCATGGCACCGTTCAACGGCACTTCACCGGAAATGGCGGCCCTTGGCAAACACTTCCGCGAGGAAGGGCTATACACCTTCGTACGATGGAACGGATTCTTCACCAATCCGCCGCTCACGATTACCGAAGCGGAGATGGACGAGGGGTTTGCGATCATCGACAAGGGTCTCACGATGACGGACCGCGCGATCGCGACATAATTTCAGACATCGATCGGGCCTGTCCCGATTGGTGAGATGGGAGCACGACATGGCCACACCGACCACCATCCGGCCCACCGTGCCGGCTGAACTCGGCACGATTACGCACTGGATCGACAACAAGCCGTATGAGGGACTTTCGGCCCGCTGGGGCGAGGTGACCGATCCCGCACTCGGCCGCGCCACGCACCGGGTAGCGTTTGCCGACGAGGCTCTCGTGGAAACGGCCGTGGCCGCCGCCACCCGCGCCTCGGCCACCTGGCGGAATTCATCGCTCTCCATCCGCAGCCGCATCTTCTTCACCTTTCGCGGGCTGCTCGAGAAGCACCGTCGCGAGGTGGCGGAACTGCTCACCCGTGAGCATGGCAAGGTCCTGTCCGACGCCATGGGCGAGGTCCAGCGAGGGATCGAGGTGGTGGAATTTGCCTGCGGTCTGCCGCAACTCCTGAAGGGGGAGTTCAGCGAGAACGTGTCGGCAGAGGTCGACAGCTATTCGATCCGCCAGCCCCTGGGGGTCGTGGCCGGCATCACGCCGTTCAACTTCCCGGCCATGGTCCCGATGTGGATGTACCCGCTGGCCATCGCCTGCGGCAACACCTTCATCCTGAAGCCGTCCGAAAAGGATCCCTCCGCCTCGGTCTTCTGCGCGAAACTCTTCGCCGAGGCCGGACTGCCGGAGGGCGTGTTCAATGTCGTGCATGGCGACAAGGTGGCCGTCGACGCCATCCTTTCGCACCCGGGCATCGCCGCCGTCAGCTTTGTCGGCTCAACCCCGGTGGCCCGCCACATCTATGAAGAGGGGACAAAGGCAGGCAAGCGCGTGCAGGCCCTGGGAGGCGCCAAGAATCACATGGTCGTCCTGCCCGACGCCGATCTCGACCTGGCTGCCGACTCGGCCGTCAACGCGGCATATGGTTCCACCGGCCAGCGCTGCATGGCGATCTCGGTGCTCGTCGCCGTCGGCGATGTGGCCGATCGCCTGCTCCCGAAAATTCGCGAGCGGATCCGGAAGCTCAACGTGGCCCCCGGCCTCGATGCCGGCGCCGAGATGGGACCGCTGACCACACGCGACCAGTACAACCGGACGCATTCCTACATTGATCAAGGCCTCGCCGCCGGCGCCGAGCTCCTCGAAGACGGCCGCGACATCAAGCCTCCCGGCGGCGAAAACGGCTTCTTTGTCGGCCCATGTCTCTTCGACCGGGTCACGAACGAGATGTCGATCTACCAGGACGAAATCTTCGGTCCGGTCCTGTCCGTCGTCCGCGCGGCCAGCTACGACGAAGCCATGGACCTGATCACGAAGAACCCCTACGCCAACGGCGTGGCCCTCTTCACGAACGACGGTGGCGCCGCCCGCCGCTTCCAGAACGAAGTGCCGGTGGGCATGGTCGGCATCAACGTGCCGATCCCGGTGCCGATGGCCTACTACTCCTTCGGCGGCTGGAAACAGAGCCTCTTCGGCGATGCGCATGTACACGGACGGGAAGGGGTGAACTTCTACACCCGCGGCAAGGTCATCACCGCCCGCTGGCCCGATCCTCATCATCGGGGTGTCAATCTGGGCTTTCCGCAGATGAAATAGGGCAATTCCTTGACCCGTCCGCCTGCCGGTGATATCGTCCTACGTCGCTGATTCGACCCGGTGTTGAAAGACATCGGATCCCGATGCGCCGCTAGCTCAATTGGTAGAGCAACTGACTCTTAATCAGTAGGTTGATGGTTCGATTCCATCGCGGCGCACCATTTTCCAGCACGGTAACACTGTGGGGGCGATTGGTTTCGACGGGATGACTGAAGCAGAAGGTGCGCGCCGAGGGCCCACCGGCCTCGTTAAAAAGGTGGACAAGTGTAACTGCGAACACTGAGTTCGCACTCGCTGCCTAATTAGGTAGCGACGTTTGCCTGATCTCGGTCCCTCGGGTCAGGGTCAAGCGCCATAAGAGGGACTGGCTGGTTCCGTGCCTCGCGGAAACCGGCGAGATTCAGAGGCTGGCCAATTCGAACAGCCCGCCGATCGGCGG
>JAWXBZ010000034.1:0-54798 GCA_034440375.1 Candidatus Eiseniibacteriota bacterium | reverse complement strand
TTCGAACGTCACGAGTTCGACATTCCCGGACTGCTTGGCCGGTCCGCGCATGGCCGGTACCTGGCCGCGATCGGATTCGCCGCCGACCTGGGGCCGGCCGGCGATGTCGATGCGCTCGATTTTGTCCCCGAGATGATCGATGGTCGGATCGTCGTCGGTGCGTCGGCCGCCGGATCTTCCGGGCCGAGTTGATGGCGCTTCCGGCGGGGTTTCTTCTGGCCCTTGAGGGCGTGCTGGTGTCGGAAGGAGCGCCGATTGACGGATCGATCGAGGCAATTGTCCGGCTGCGCGCGATGGGATGCCCCTTCCGGGTTCTGGCCGACGCGACGCCGGCCTCGCGAGAAGTCCTGGCGGGTGAGCTCGGCGGGTTTGGATTTTCCATCGACCCGGACGAAATCCGGGTGTCGGCCTCGATCGCTCCGGATCCCCGTGCGGAGGCGCGACCGGATTCGGCCCCGCCTTCGAGGGAGGCCCTGCTTCGAACGGCGGCGGCGGACCTGGGTCTGGCGACCGGCGCCGCGATCCTCGTAGTCGGCGATGACTATGACTCGGAGATTCGTCCCGCACTGGATCTGGGTTTTTCAGGCCTGCTTGTCTTGAGCGGCGACGCCGTGGACGAGTCCAGGATCGGGACCGACATTCCAGCCGCGCTCGTGGCGGTCAATTTCGGGGCCTGGCTTTACCGGACCCTTCGCCTGCGCTAGCCCCGACCCGATTCGAAGGCGGCGCGAAGCGCGCCGGCCCGTAACGCCACGTCGGGAGCGCTCCAGAGCCCCGAGATCACTGCGATTCCATCAGCTCCGAGTTCCGCGGCGATCGCCGCGTTCTCCAGCGTGATACCGCCGATGGCAACCAGGGGTCTGTCGGCGGCCGCCGCCAGTGACCTGAGCATCTCACCGGTCAGCGGTGTCGCGTCGGGCTTGGTACCGGTAGCGAACAGGGATCCCGAAGCCACGTACGAGGCGCCGGCGATTCGGGCTGCCTCCAGATCGCTCATGTTGTGAATGCTGACGCCAATGATGGCTTCCGGCCACGCCCGCCGCACGAGCACCGCCGGAAGATCCGACTGACCGAGATGGACACCCTGCGCTCCGGCGGCGCGCGCCACGTCGGCCCGATCATTCACGATGAGCGGAACGCCGAGCGGGCTGAGCTGACGCACCATTTCCCTGGCCAAAGTCCAGAGGCGGCGTGCGGGGACTCCCTTCCCGCGCAACTGAAACAGCGTCACGCCCCCGGTCACCGCGTGACACGCGCGGTCGATGCCGATCATGGGCCCGTCGGGCGTTAAGTCCAGGATGGCGTAGAGGGTCGGATCAAACCCGTCGTGCATGACTATTTCGGAACCCGGATCAGGAGGATCGTTCCGGCGATCGCAAAAATGACGTTGCCCATCCAGGCCGCAACCAGTGGCGGGATCTGGCCATTGTGCCCAAGGATCTGCCCGAAGCGGACCATCGCGATATTGACGAGGAAGAGGATGAAGGAGAAGGCGAAGCCGATGGCGATGCCGCCCCGGCGGAGCCGCGTGGCCAGGGGAAGCGCCAGGAGAGCCACCATGAAATTGACCAGCGGGTAGGCAAGCTTCAGGTGGCGATCGGTTTCGTACTTGGCCGTGGGTCGCCCGCTCTGACCGAGGCGCTTGATGAACGTGCCAAGTTCCGCCGAAGACATCTGGGCAGGGTCGGCCTCGTCCCGCGACAGGTCTTCGGGGGTTTCAGTCAGTTCGACGAGACGGGTGGAGTCGAACGGCGCCGCCGTCTCGCCGGTTTCCGCGAAGGTTCGCACGACTCCATCACGGAAGATCCAATGGTCTTCCTGCCAGGAGGCGCTTCGCGCATCGATCCTCCGGACGATCTGGCCCTGTTCAAATACCTGCAACACGAGCTCCTGCATTTCCCGACGCCGCCCGTCAAATCGGCGAATGGCCCAGATTCGCCCGTCGGGCCCGAGGTAATTCAGGTTCATGCGGATGCCACCGGTCCGCGGAGCCCGCCCGCGTATCTTCTCGTTGTAGATGGCCTTCTTCTCCTTGTTGGCCCCGGGCATGACGGCGTCGCCAACCCACCAGCAGGCCGCGCTGATAAGGAGCCCGACCAGAAAGACCGGAATGAATATCCGGTAGAGGGAGAGGCCGGCCGTTTTCATGGCGGTGACTTCGTTGTAGCGAGTCATCTGGCCAAAGACGAGAAAGATGGCCAGGAGGAATGCGATCGGCGACACCAGCACGATATTGTAAATGCTGTCCACCGCGTAATAGCGAATGATCAGGCCGATGGCCGTGTGATTGTCGACGAAGACGTCGATTTTCTCGAACGCGTTGGCGATGACGAAGAACAGGGCGAACCCGAGCACGCCCATCAGGTAGGCCGGAACGACCTGTCTCAGGATGTAGCGGTCGAGCTGGCGTCCGATCACCGTCGTTCGTCCGTTCCCCGAATGGCCTGCCAGGTGAGCCAGACTCCCGGAATTCCGAAGACGATATTGGGAAGCCACATGGCCAGCGCCGGAGGCACCACCGACCGGTCGGCCAGCTGCTCGCCCCCGATGAGCAGCAGATAGTAGACGATGAAGACGACGATGCTGATGGCGCTGGTGGCGAGTCCGCCCCGGCGGGCCCGCATGCCCAGGGGGGCGCCCAGCAGAACGAAGACGAGGCACGCGAAGGGGATTGAGTATTTCTTGTGCACTTCGACGACGTGGCTGTTGATCTTCTTGGTGAGCAGCGTGAGGTCGCGCTGCCGGGTCAGCAACCGGTCACGGTCCGGCTCGGGAAGATCGACATGATTTTCGCCCGGGCGAAGGCCCGGCCCCGGACCGCCCAGGGCCGCGATGACCGCGGAGAGTCCGGTGGTCGCCCTGGGGGGGAGTACCCGCCGTTCAAAGCTGGCGAAGTCGTCGAATCCGAGACTGTCGAGATCGGCATTGAGTTGATGCTCACGCTCGCGCGCCGTCCCGTCCAGCCGGTTGATTTCGGCGCCGAGCGCCTTCAGGTTCATTTCGCGCTCCGATCGTGAGTCCCGGTCGGGAATCTCAAGCGCCGCCCCCGGGTTGTGAAGCACGATGACGTGATGATCAAAAGCGAGTCGACGATACTTTCGCGCATCGCCGTCCGAGGGCACCTCGTGAATTTCACCCTCGTACAGGTCGATCTGAAGCGTGGAGCCGTCGGCGCTGTGACGGGTCTGGCCCGTCCTGGCCAGGATGGTCACGGGAATGTCGCCCTGGCTGAAGTCATAGATCGTGACGTCTCGGAGCAGCCCCTTCTTGTTGTCAACCGACCCGACCAGCAGACTCATGTCCGGATAATCGTCGATGAAGACCCCTTCGCGAATGTACGCGGTAGGGGATTTTCGACTGATGGCAAGGTTCAGGGTGGCGAAGGCGTGGTTGGTTTCCGGGAGGACATAATTGTTGAACAGGCCGAGTCCCACCCCGAGAATCGAGGCGGCGACCAGGACCGGGATGAGCAACCGGCTGACCGGCACCCCCGACGCCCGGAGGGCGGTTATCTCGTTGTCCTGGGACATTCTTCCGAAGGTCATGAGGCAGGCAACCAGGACGCCGCAGGGAAAGGACAGGACGGTGATCCATCCCAGGGCCAGGAGAAAAAGCTTGAGAACGGCAAAGGGGGGAACCCCCTTGCTGACGATCAAATTCAGATAATCAAAGAGAAAATCAAGGACAATGACCAGCGTCACCACGCTGTATCCGAGCAGAAACGGCAGGATGTGTTCCTTCAGGACGTATCGTTCGAGAATTCGCATAAAAAGTTGAAACTGAAAGCGCTTACCCCGGTTCCACCGCTGATTTTCCGGGTCATGGCCGTACCGGCGACCCGGACCGCATGGGCGTCGGGAGCGGTGTCCCGGCGATGCGGCAGTATAAGGTGGCTCCCTCGTGGGCACAACGCGCACCACCGTTTGACACTGCCAAAGTGCTCTGCTAACTTTCTGAAAAATAGATACTTACAGAGGATGCGGCAGCAGCCTGCCACGGACGGGGCCGTGCAGCCGGGATTCGCGGGAAGACGAGGTACGGATTGCTCCATCGCTACCGAACGGCGCTTCTGCTCCTCGTCACGCTCCTCGCCCTTCCCGCCAGGGCTGACGAGCCGTTGTCCGGCAGTTTCGAGCCGCTGAACTGGCGTCGACAAACGCCCTGGGACGACCTCTGGAGCACGCGCTGGTCTGAGGGGATCTACTACTCGGAGCGCCTGTCCCTGCGGTCCCTCCGCGGTGGATACGTGGACCAGGTGGGCGTCGATCCGAAGCTCGGCCTGCTGGTGGCAACCCGACAGTTGCAGGACATTTCCATCCTGCCACCGCGCTACTACACCACGGCGGAGTATGCGCATGACGGCCTGGAGATGCAGTTCGCCCGGGCCTGGCGCGCGGAAACGCTCCGCACCCTGAAGGGCGATCCGTCCCTGGCGGGTCAACGCCGGGCGCAGGGGGGACTGTTGAATCTCGATCTCCCCTTCGAGCTTCCCGGATTCGCCGCCAGCGTGTTCGGGGAAGGAGCGCCCAATCTCCGGATTTCGGGCAGCGAGCGAATCACGATCGGCGGCACCTCGAACTGGCGTTCGCCCCTGGTCCTGACCGAAGGGCGGCGCCGCTCGCTCTTCCCGACCCTCGAGATGCGTCAGGAGCTGAACGTTCGGCTGAACGGCACGATCGGTGACAAGCTTCACATCGATATCAACCAGAACAGTGAAGCCTCCACCTCGCTCGAAAATCAGATCAAGATTTACTACCAGGGCTACGACGATGACGTCATCCAACGGGTCGACCTGGGCAATACCAATCTGACGCTGCCGCGCTCGACCTACGTGTCGGCATCGACGCGGCAGGAGGGGCTCTTCGGCGTCAAGATGACCGGACGGCTGGCCAGCTGGGATTTCGCGGTCATCGCCAGCAAGCAGGAAGGGCAGGCCGACGTGGCCACCTTTGCGGGGGGCAGTCAGGAAACCCGTATCGGAGGCATCGACGGGCAGATCAACGACATCGACTTCGAACGGCGCCGCTACTACTTTCTCTCCGATCCCGACTCGCTCCCGGGGTACGTCGTGGATGCCCCCGATCTCGAGGTGTTCGTCAGCACGCGAAATCCGGAGGGAGACAGACGGAACGGCCGGGAAACCTTCAACGCAATCCTCTCGGTCAATGCGGACTCGACCGACACGCTGATCGTCCGGGACACGGTCGTTCGCCTGACACCGAATGACGACTACTACTTCGTCACCTCCGACAGGACCATTTTTCCCGTGATCGTCCTTCGGAACACCCTGGCCAACGAGTATCGGCTCGGAGTTTCATTTCGCTACAGCGTCGCGAACGCCGAGCCGCCGCCGCCCGTCGGCAATTTCTTCACGACCCGTTCGCCGGGTGACCCGTTGGTACTGAAAATGATCAAGCCGGCGTGGGACGACATCAAGGGGGATGACCTCCTGGCCAGCCCCTGGGCGCCGACCCGCCGGCTGGAGGCCAAGAACGTCTACAGCCTTGGCGCGCGCGATGTCGATCTGGCCACGCTCAACCTGAGAATTCGAAACGGCAAGAGCAACTCCCGCCCCTCGACTCTGGGCGAGTACGACTATCTTGAAATCTGCGGCCTGGACCTGATCAATAACGTGACCGGATTCGGCCTCGACAGGGAAGGGGTGGCCGCCAATCAGAAGGGGCCGGATGGCCTGATCGACCGGCAGTACATCGACGACCGGGCGGGCATCCTCTTTTTCCCCGATCTGCGTCCGTTCGATCCGGGCACGGTCGACTTGAATGGCGGCCCGTTCCGGGCCCCAAGCCGGCGCGAATTCCGCCGAAAGGCCCTTGGCTACCGCACCGTTGGTCAGGGACCCCAGACGACCTACGAGCGATTGCCGCCGGAGGAGGCGAGTGCCGAGGTCAATCCCAATCTGTACGACAAGCGCGACGTCAAGGATCAGTACCGGCAGTATTTCATGGACGGTACGTTTCGGGCGTTCGCCACCGAGATCAATTTGAACCGCCCCGGCATTCTCGAGAATTCCGAGACGGTTCGAATGGACAGTGATGTCCTGGTCCGCGGGGTCGACTACAACATCACCTACGAGACCGGCCAGGTTCGCCTGATTTCGGATCGGGCCACCAATCCCAACGGCAACCTCCAGATCACCTATTCGTACACGCCGCTCTTCACCCAGGGGAACCGCAGTCTCATGGGTTTCTCGACAACCTACGGTGGATCGCCCGACTTTGACCTGTCGACCACTTTTCTGTACGAAACCAAGGGATCCAACGAGACCCGTCCCCGACTGCAGCAGGAACCCTCGAAAACCATTCTGGCCGACATCTCCGGTTCGTGGCGTACGCGCCCGTGGGTGCTCACTCGAATGGCCGACGCCCTGCCAATCGTGTCGACCAATGCGCCGTCCAACCTTTCGTTCACCGGAGCCGTTGGCGTGTCACTGCCCAATCCCAACACCAAGAACAATGTGTACGTCGATGACATGGAAGGGTCGATCCAGACCAACTCGGCCGGGGTCAGCCGGGAAGCCTGGCAATTCTCGAGCCGGCCGGTGGAAGGCAATCTGCGCGATATCGACCGGCTCGGGGCCCTCTGGTTCTCCGTGCAGCGGCAGGTTCAGCGGGAGGATCTCTCACCCGATTTGACGGGCCTCGAGTCCGATGACTTCCTGAGCGCACTCGGCATTATCCTGACGCCGAATCCCAATATCCCGGAGGGGGGACGAAGCTGGGTCGGTCTGACCCATGTCATTTCTCCCTCGGGACTGGATCTCTCGGAAGCCCAGTATCTGGAGATCTGGGTGAATGACTTCAACCGGTTCCATGGCATCAATGCCCACGAGGGGGATAAACGGTTCCTCCGCATTGATATCGGCTCGGTGAGTGAGGATGCGGTCTGGGATCCCCGAACACCTCCCGACCCGGCCAACGGTCGCCTCGATAATGAGGATCTGGACACGGATGGGCAGCGATCGTTCGAGGAGGACATCGGGCTGGACGGGCTGTCGAGTGTCGGGGAGTTGGCGCAGCGCATCAGGCCGGACAGCACTCAGTATTCTCCATCGACCCCAACCGACCCGGCGGGGGACGACTACAGTTTCACGGCCGATCCCGACGACCATGCCGGGACGATTGCCGACCGAATTGCTCGTTTTCGCCACCTGAACGGCACCGAAAGCAATCAGCGACTCGACACCGAGAACCTGGACAATGGCAGCGCGCTCGACCAGCTCAACGACTACCTGGAGCTGACGTTCGAACTCGGCTCGGACGAATTCACGGAGATCGATGTTCAACGCGACTATCCGGGCAGTTCGCTGGCTTCGGACAACGGCTGGCGTCTCCTGCGCATTCCGCTGAACCATCCAAGTGTTCGTCGGGTCGGATTGCCCGACCTGAACACCGTCAAGCATATGCGTCTCTGGTTTGACGGATTCTCCGACACCACCGAGTTTCAGATCGTCTCGATCGATATCGTCGGCAACCGGTGGGAGCGGCAACCGATTCGATCGGCCAGCGGGGCAGTCATTCCCGACTCGACCCAGTTCATGGATCGAAAGGTGTTCAACGTCGCCACGGTCGACAACAAGCAGAATGTCGACGACTACACGCCACCGTTCGAGCCGCGCAAGATCGACCGGGTCACCGAGTTGGAGCGATCACTCAATCTGCAGATCGAGAACCTGGATCCGGGTGAGGAAGTCTCGGCATTTCGACCACTGGTGCGGGACGAGGATTACACCCTCTACCAGGTGATCCAATTTTATCTGCAATTGCGGGAGGACGCATCCAGTTTCGGTTCGGACTCTCTGGAGTACTTTCTGCGCTTCAGTTCGACTGCCAATGCCGACACGGTCAACTCCTACGAGGTGTACCGAACACTCGACCGGGCGAATGAGTGGCAAAGTTTTGATCTCCCGATCACGGAACTCTCCAGCCTGAAAGTCGGAATACCGGCCGGGGCTCTGGCGGTCGCGGATTCCGTGGTTGTGGACACGATGATCTCAAATGGCTGGCGGGCGCGCATCTACGGGCAGCCGTCGTTCAGTCAGCTCCGGCGGTTGCAGGTCGGCCTGCGCAACATCGGCAGCCAACGCATCGCGAAACGCGAGGTCTGGTTTAACGAGCTGCGACTCGGTGAGGTCCGGCGCGACAACGGTTTGGCCGGGCGCGGTGCCGTCAGTTTCAACATGGGTGATCTGGCCACCGTCTCGACAGCCATCGATCGGCGGAACGCCGACTTTCTGACCCTTGGCCAGAGTCGGGGCAACGGCATCAGCACACAAAGCCTGACGTTCAGTTCAACGGCGAATTTGGACAAACTGACGCCGGGCGCCAATCTGCAGTTGCCGTTAAGCTTCGACTATCGAAATTCCCGCAACGTCCCCAAATTTCGGGCCAACAACGACATTGTTTTCGACGGTGATGGTTCCGGCCTGGACATCACCCAAACCTCCAGCCGGGCCGTAAACCTGTCGGTTCGCCGGCTCTCGAACCAGTACACCCCCTGGATCGTCCGAAACACCATTGACGCGCTGTCGCTCCGATTCGGTGCCAACCGGACCTATAACCGTGCCACGACTTCCATCGATTCGAGCCAGGGGGTCAGCGCCGGGGCAACCTGGGGCATGCACATCGCGAATCCGATCGGTCTGCCGCTGCCGGGGCGGTGGAAGCTGACGGTCTTTCCTGAAAACGTGTCTACCTCGTACACCGTGCAGGAGCAGAAGTCGGTCAACTACGTCCGCGATGCGGCCGACCCGGACAACCCGCGCAAGCTGCGGGAGACAAAGCTCAAGAACGAAGGACTCGGATTCCAGAGCAGCTGGCGGCCGTTACCGCCGGTCACCTTTACTCTGACCAGCCAGCGAGATCTTTCCGACCTGAATTTCAGCCGATTCGTGATTGACGATGGGACGAATTATCGCCCGGCGCTCAAGATCGGAGGCATCGATCTTGGGCGCGAAGTCAGCCGGTCCGAGCGGCTGACCTTCAGCCAATCGCTCAACCTGACCTCGTTTTTCCGGCCACGCCTGTCCTGGACCGGTGAGTACAACGAGAACCACGGGGCGGAGATCACCACCAGCACCGATATCGCCAATGCCGATAATCCCGATACGGGACGTGTGGTTCCACCGGATCTCAAAAATGTCGAAAACCGGAGCAGCACGCAGGTGAGCTGGACGATCCCGATGGCGGCGCTTTTTCGCAAGCTCGCCACACCAGGCAAGGCCGCTGTCAAGACACCGCCCCCCGCCGGTGGGGCTGACGCGACGCCGGATGCGATGAAGCCTCCGTTGACGTTGCCGCCTCAGGTCGTTACGCCAATCCCCGACAACCGACCTGCCGCCGGCGACTCGACTCAGCCGGGCCTGGGAAACGGTTCGGGTCTGGACACGCTGGGTGTGGGGGGCATTCCATCCAATGAAATCTCCGCCGGTGGGGCGACCGGCGAACCCCCGGCGACCCCGGTGCCGACCGATCCCAGGATGATCGAAAAGCAGAAGAAGGCGGCGGAGGAAGCTGCAAAAGAGGAGGCGGAGCGCCTTCGGAAAGAAGACGACCAGCGCCGGAAGGACGCCGTGGCCGAGGCGAAACGACAGGCGGAAGACGAGAAGCGGGCGCGCGAGGACGCCGAAAGAGACCGAAAAAAGGAAGCGGAGCGCCTCAAGGAGATGAAGAAAAAGGAGGACTCCCGCGGGGGGATCGGGGGACAGAAGCGAAAGAATGATCCACCGGCGGCTGACTCAACGACGACCCCCGGGACCGTGGATCGATCGGACGATACGGTTGCCGCCGGAGCCGCCCCCGACACGACGGCGCTCCCACCGGGAGTTTCTCCAACAGAGGCCGGCGTGAAACCTACCCCTCCGGGAGCACTGAGCCGTGCCCGGACTGAGGAAGAGGCGCGTCGTCGCACCGAGGACGCCGAACGAAAGGCGGAAGAGGAGCGCCGCCGTCGGGAGGCCGAGGCCGAACGAGCCAGAAAGGCCGCCGCTCCTCCGCCCACCCTCGGCTCGGTACTGTTCCGCGACCTTATCCAGATCGGTGATATCCGAACCAATTTCAACCTGTCCGACCGGAACAGTGCCAACCGCGTTCATGGCAGCCCCTCGATTCCATTCCGGCTGGGCCTGTCGGATCAACTTGACGGGGTCGAGCAAGCCGACAATTCAACAGTGAGCAGCACCGTTACGAAGTCGGCATCGGGCAACAGCGCGGTGACCTTTCTCCGGGATATCGCTGTCGACGCCAATTTTCAGTACACGGAGTCGGAACAGGAGAATAATCGGGCTGTCAGCCGCAGTTCGAGCACGATCTGGCCGGGTCTTCGAATGAACCTGAACTCGCTGGAGAAGAAACTGCACTTGACGCGATTTTTCACTTCATTCACTGCGTCCAGCGGCTACGAAAAACGATCCGAGGAGCAGGGGACCGCGTCGAATCCTCGCGAGCGAGTTACCAGCACGAGCAGCTGGCGGCCGCTCCTCCAGTTCGACGCCAACTGGCGAAATGGTGTGCGCACCCAGTTTTCGGCCGACCACTCATCCACGATCAGCGAGTCCAACACCGGCGGGCAGACGACCGCGGGTCTCGTGACGACGCGCACCTCCGACGCGTACCGCCTGACGCTCGCCAAGTCTCTCAACATGCGCAGTGGGGGCCGGGGTGGCGTGCGGAACACGATCGATCTGAACTTCGATTTCACATACAACAAGGACTCGACCTTGAATGATTACGTCAGCAGCACCGACGTCCGGAATCGCACCGACAACCTGCAGGGACGCTTTTCGACCAGTTACCGCTTCACGACCAACGTGTCCGGTTCCATGCAGCTGAACTACACCCAGCGCCGCGACCTTCAGGCCCGCACGGCTGATCGCACCCTCGGACTGCA
This sequence comes from Candidatus Eiseniibacteriota bacterium, assembly GCA_034440375.1. Lineage (GTDB taxonomy): Bacteria > Eisenbacteria > RBG-16-71-46 > JABDJR01 > JAWXBZ01 > JAWXBZ01. The sequence continues at coordinate 43,893 of JAWXBZ010000034.1, read as the reverse complement.
GGCGACGGCGGCGATCACCTTTTGATGATGAAAGGGGTGCTTGCGGCGGCTCTTGGCCTTGTCCTGGCCGGGGCGAGCTTTGCCGGGGGAACGGATCCGCCCGTATTTGATGGTCAGGTGGCCTGGGAGCTCGTCCGCACCCAGTGCGGCTTCGGTCCCAGGAATCCCGGCTCGGCGGGACACCGGAAGTGCCTCGGATGGATGGAGGCCGACTTGCGCGCGAGTGGTGCGGTCGTCCGCCGCCAGCCGTTTTCCTACACGCTTCCCGGCGCGAAAACGCCGCTCTCGATGTGCAATCTTCTGGCCAGTTTCAGGCCGGAAAATCCCCGGCGGATCCTTCTGGCGGCTCATTGGGACACGCGCCCCTGGGCCGATCTGGATCCCGACTCGACGCGGCGAAGCGAACCGATTCTCGGAGCCAATGACGGAGCCTCGGGTGTAGCTGTCCTTTTGCAGCTGGCACGTCACTTCAAGACGAATCCGCCTCCGGTTGGCGTCGACCTGGTTTTCTTTGACGGAGAGGACCTGGGGACGTCCGCCAACCCGGACGGTTATTTCCGAGGTTCCCGGGAGTACGGTCGTCGGGCCCTCGGCCAGAAACCTCCCGAGCACGCCGTTCTGCTCGACATGGTGGGAGACTCCGATCTGCTGTTCTACGTGGAGGGCAACTCCTTCCAGGCGGTGCCGGACCAGGTCCGCTGGTTCTGGGAGGGCGCCAGGGAGGTTGCCCCGGATTTCTTTGCCGACCAGATCGGCTACTACGTTGAGGATGATCACCTCCCGTTGATTGCCGCCGGGATCCCCTGCATGGTCCTGATTGATTTTCACTACAAGCACTGGCACACCCTGGCCGACACGCCGGACAAGGTCTCCCCGGCGAGTCTGCAAGTGGTCGGGGATGTTCTGGTCCGTCTTCTCTACCGGCCCTGAATGGTTCTCCGGGGGGGCTCCGCAGGAAAAAACGGCTTGCAGGCTTCGTAACCCATGTAGTAGCTTCCCAGTGTGAGTGGGCCAAACCGTCCACTCTATTTCGTTTTAGGGGATTCGATTCAACCGATGTCTCGGGACCGGGCCGACCGGGTAACCCGGCTGATTTCCGACGTACTCACCGGCACTGAATACGAGTTGGTCGATGTCGAGGTGGCGCAAGCGGCCCGGCGGTCGACTATTCGCGTGTTCATCGATCACCCGAAAGGGGTCGGGCTGGCCGACTGTGCCCGGGTGACCCGCCTGCTCGGGGATCACCTGGATGCGGCAGGGGACATGGGGCTTCAGTCGTATGTACTCGAAGTTTCCTCGCCGGGGATCGACCGGCCACTCAAGGGCGCGTTGGACTTTCTACGCTTCCGCGGCGAGTCGGCCGCGGTGACGACCACCGCTCCGATCGAGGGACGATCCCAGCATCACGGGGTCATCCGGGGCGTCGAGGACGAGATACTTGTCCTCGATCAGCCCGATGTCGGGTTGACCCGGATCCCCATCGAGGACATCAAGAAGGCACAGTTGAAACGCGACCCCTGGGAGATAGCCAAGGGCCGTCGCTAGGTGTTGGGTCCGGCGCCACGAAGTCGAACCTGCCCGATGGGCAGGATTCCGGCGGCCGGACTATCGCCATTGGCCGTCACGAACGGGGAAAGACCAGAGTGAACTACAACATCATCGAGGCCCTCGGGCAGATCGCCCGGGAAAAAAGCGTCGACCGGAAGCTTCTGATCGAGACGCTCGAACAGGGGCTCCTGTCGGCGGCCCGGAAGAAGTTTGGCCTGAACGCTCAGGTCGGCGTCCGGTTTGACGAAGTGCGTGGCGGCATCGAGATGTGGCTCACCAAGTCGGTCGTCGAGACCATCACGGATCCCTCCCTTGAGATGACCCTGCGCGACGCGCTGGTCGTCGATCCGAACTCCATCGTGGGCCAGGAAGTCATGATCCCGCTGGACATCGCCGAATTCGGCCGGAACGCCATCATGGCGGCCAAGCAGGTGCTGGTTCAGCGCGTGCGCGAAGCCGAACGCGAAATGGTCTATGACGAGTACGTGGACAAGGTCGGTTCACTCGTTCGCGGGGTTGTCCAGCAGGTGGATCGGGGAAGCGTCTTCGTCAAGATCAACCTGACCGAAGCGGTCATCCCCGCGCGCGAACTCATCAGCCGGGACCGATTCCGGCAGCGTGATCACGTACGGGCCTACGTCCTGTCGGTCGACAAACAGAGCAAGGGGCCCCAGGTCATCCTGTCACGCACGCATCCAGACTTTCTGGTCAAATTGTTCGAGGCTGAAGTTCCCGAGATCGCCGAGGGAATCGTCGAGATCAAGAGCGTGGCGCGTGAGGCGGGGCACCGTTCGAAAATTGCGGTTTATTCACGGGATGATCGCATCGATGCGGTTGGTGCCTGCGTCGGCATCAAGGGATCGCGCGTGCAGTCGATCGTGCGGGAACTTGGCGGCGAACGGATTGACATTGTACCGTGGAGTTCCGACCCGGCCCTTTTCGTCAGCCGGGCCCTGAATCCGGCCAAGGTATTGCAGGCTGCGGCCCAGGAAGCGGACAAGAGGGTCACCGTGGTTGTGGTGGACGATCAGCTTTCCCTTGCCATTGGCAAGGGGGGACAAAATGCCCGGCTGGCGGCCCGACTGACCGGCTGGCACATTGACCTGATCAGCCAATCCGAGAACGAAGCCCGGAAGAAGGCGGGCGTTGTGGATGTCCCGGTCGAGGAACTCGAGGGCCTGACGCCCAAGATGGCCCAGAAGCTCGTCCAATCGGGAATCGAAACGGCGCGTGAAGTTGAAAAAGCAGGCCTGGCCGGCCTGACTGCCGTCGAGGGCGTCGGCGAGAAAACCGCCGAAAAGTTGTTGGCCACCGCTGTGGCGGCCCTGGTGGTTGCCGGCCAGGCGGCTTCGGCCGCTGCCGCCGCAACTGAACCCGGGCCAATCGGCGCGGCCGAGGCCGAATCCGTCATGGAATCCGAGGCAAGTCCGCCCAGGGATTCGACGGATCCGGATGAAGTCGACATATCGGAAGCGGAGCCGGATGCCCCGCGGGCGACCGGCGACGAGGCGCACAACCCTGTAGTGGAGGCCGAGCCTTCGGAGTCGATGATGGAATCCATGGACATGAAACCAGATCGTGAGACGCTCCTGCGTGGTCGCGGGGAAGATGAACACAAGCTTTGGGATGATCCCGACGAGAACGAGGACGACGATGACGAAGAGGATGACGCCGACGAAGAGGCTGATGACAAGGTTGACGACGAGGAAGAGGACTTCGAGGAAGATGATCTTACCGACCTCGATATCGACCTCGACGGAGATAATGACGACGAGTAATCGATGATCCGGGGGCGCCTGGCGCCTCCGGCCGTGATTTCGGCCATTGCCTCCGCATTCGGCCGACGCGGATCATCGACAGGTCATCGACGTCGGGCCGGAACGCCGCGGTGGCGGCTTCCGGTCTGCGTCTGAAAGAGAGGATGCTTTTGACGAAACTCCGGGTTTACCAGGTTGCCAAGGACTTCCAGATTTCCAGCGAAGCCCTGCTGGAAATTCTTCGCGGTCTCAATGTGGAGGTGAAAAGCCACATGAGCACCGTCGAAGATGCGACGATCGACCAGATCCGCCAGAAATTCCAACGGGAACAGGAGGCGGTCAAGGCTGAGGACGTCCGGAAGCGGGAAGCCCGGGTCGAAGCAGAACGACTGGTGCGTGAGGAGCAGCGCAAGATGCAAACTGCCGCGCTCCCGGCCAGTCCAATCGTGGCCGATCGCCGACCGTCCGGTGCGCCGCCGGCACAGGCGGCGGCACGCCCGACACCGGCTGGGGCCCCCTCGGGCGGGCCCCCCGGCTTCCGCCGGAAGGATCGGAAAAAGAAACGGTCGTCCGTCGATGATCGTGCCATCAAGGACAGCGTCAAGAAGACGCTGGCCACCATGGGGGCCGGTGCCCGTCGGCAGAAACGGCGCCGCGTCCGCGAGGACGGCACCGTCATCGTCGAGGACGAGAAATTCGTCCGCGTCAACGAGTTCATCACGATCAGCGACCTGGCGGATCATCTCGATGTGAAGTCGACCGAGGTGATTGCCGCGTGCATGCGCCTTGGCGTCCTGGCCACAATCAACCAGCGGCTCGATCGGACGACCATCGAGGCCGTGGCCGACGAATTCGGTTACGGAGTCGAATTTGCCGAGGAGGACGAAGAAGAGGTCATCGAGACATCTGTCGATGACGATGCGGAGTCACTTGAGTCGCGGCCGCCGGTCGTGACGATCATGGGACACGTTGACCATGGCAAGACCTCGCTCCTCGACTACATCCGGCGGACCAACGTGGTGGCCGGAGAAGTTGGCGGCATCACGCAGCACATCGGCGCCTATGAAGTGGCGCTCGACAGTGGACAGAAGGTCACTTTTCTCGACACCCCGGGCCATGAAGCCTTCACGACCATGCGTGCCCGCGGGGCGCAGGCCACGGATATCGTCGTGCTGGTCATTGCGGCCGACAGCCGCGTCATGCCGCAAACCATCGAGGCCATCAACCATGCCCGGGCGGCCGACGTGCCGATTATCGTGGCCATCAACAAGATCGATCTTCCGGAAGCCAATCCGCTCCTCATCAAGCAGGAGCTGGCCGGGCAGAATGTCCTCGTCGAGGAATATGGCGGCAAGACCCTGATTGCCGAAATCTCGGCCAAGAAGGGGATCAACGTCGACAAGCTTCTGGACATGATCCTGCTCCAGGCGGAGGTACTTGAACTCACGGCCAATCCGAACAAGGCTGCCTCGGGCGTCGTCATCGAATCAAAGATCGACAAGGGGCGGGGCATCGTGGCCACTGTCCTCGTCCAGGAAGGGACGCTGCATGTCGGCGATCCATTTGTTTGCGGCACGCAGTACGGTCGAGTCCGCGCCCTCGCCAATGAGCGTGGCCTGCGGCTGAAGGATGCCGGCCCCTCGACGCCGGCCGAGATCCTGGGCTGGTCCGGCACGCCGGAAGCGGGCGATGTTTTTCAGGCCACGGCCACCGACCAGCGGGCCCGCGAGATTGCCCAGGAACGGTCGATGCGCCAGCGTGAGGCCATGCGCCGCCGCCAGAGGATCAGCCTCGTCAACTTCCACGAACAGATCCAGCTCGGCCAGCGCTCGGAGCTTCCGATCGTGCTCAAGGCGGACGTGGCCGGGTCGGTTGAAGTTCTTTCCGAGCAGCTCGGCAAGCTGGGCAATGACGAGGTTCGTTGCAAGGTGATTCATGCCGGTGTCGGGCTCATCACCGAGAGCGATGTCAGTCTGGCGGTCGCGTCCAATGGTATCGTCATCGGCTTTCATGTTCGCCCCGAGCCGCGGGCCGCCGAGCTGGCCCGGCGGGAAAAAGTCGACATGCACCTGTACGAGATCATTTACGAGGTGATCGAGCAGGTGAAGAGCGCCCTCTCGGGGATGCTGAAACCGGACGAGATCGAGGAGACCCAGGGAGTGGCCGAAGTCCGCCAGGTATTCAGCATTTCCAAGACCGGAAATATTGCCGGCTGCATGGTCGTAAGCGGAACGATCGGCCGCACCAGCCGCGTCCGCCTGCGTCGGGAGGGGGAGGTCCTCTTCACCGGCCGACTCTCCTCGCTCAAGCGTTTCAAGGAGGACGTGAAGGAGGTTGTCAGCGGCTTTGATTGCGGGATTGCACTCGATGGCCACAAGGACGTTGTCGCGGGGGACCTGATAGAGGCCTTCACGGTCAAGATCGTCAACAAAGTGATCGAGTGATCCGGACCGGCTCATGGGATTCTTTGTCGGTGTGGTTCGAATCGAGCTCTTCATTCCGCAGAGCCGCTCGTTGAAGGACAAGAGGTCGGTGGTGCACGGAGTCAAGGACCGACTCAAGGCACTGAACGCGGCGGTCGCCGAGGTGGACGGTCAGGATCTCTGGCAACGGGCCACCATCGCGGTATCGCTGGTGTCCGGCGAAACAGCCTGGCTCGACAAGGGCATCCAGGACGTTCGGAGTATCGTCGAACGGGATCACCGGGCCCTGGTATCCGGATTCGACTGGGATGTGACACCGGCTCCATGGTGACCCGCCGGAACTATCCGCCTCCGGGTCGCCCGGAAGTTTTCATGGGCCGATTCGGCCCTCGGGAAAAATCATGAGCCCCAACCCCCGGGCCTTCCGCCTGGCCGATCAGATTCAGTTCGAAGTTTCGGACATCATCGAGAACAAACTGCGCGATCCGCGTCGCGGCTTCCTGACAATCACCGGCGTGGACGTGACCGACGACCTCCGTACCGCAAAGATCCACGTCTCGGCACTCGGTGGTCCGGAAGAACTGAAGGCGGCCGTCGCTCTTCTTGACCATGCCCGGGGGTTCGTTCGGAGCGAGCTGGCCCGTCGAATTCGCGTCCGCTTCATCCCCGAGATTTACTTCAAGGCGGACGATTCGGCGGCCCGGGGAGTCCACATGGATCAGTTGCTCCATGATCTGCGCGAAGGAAAACTTCCGGCGGACGACGATGAGGAGACCTGACCGTGGCCGGTCCGGCTCGTCCGACCGACCGATTTGCCGGCGAGTGGCTTCTGGCACTCGACAAGCCGGAGGGTCCAACTTCGCGCGCACTGGTCGACCGGGTCGTCCGGCGTCTCGGCCGCCGGGATATCGGTCACGCGGGAACTCTCGATCCCTTTGCCACCGGCCTCCTGCTCGTGCTGATCGGCCGGGCCACCCGGCTGGTTCCATGGATACAGGAGTGGCCGAAGAGCTATCGCGCCGTCGTCCGTTTCGGGTCGAGTACCGACACCCTGGATGGCACGGGCCGAGTTCTGATGACAGCCCAGGTTCCCGATGACCTGGTAAGATTCCTCCCGCCCGCAATTGCCTCGCTGACCGGTGCCATCCAGCAGGCGCCTCCCATGGTGTCGGCTGCCCGGTTTGGCGGCCGGCGTCTCCATGAGCTTGCCCGGGAAGGGAAGACAGTCGAGCGCGTCGCACGGGAACGGATTGTTCACGCCATGCGTCTTGTCGATGTGCGGCTGCCGGACGTTGAACTGGAGGTCACCTGTTCCTCCGGCACCTACGTCCGGGTGCTCGCCGAATCGTTGGGCGAGGCGCTGGGCGTCCCGGCTCATCTGAACTCGCTCCGACGCACGGCAATCGGTCCGCATGGCATTGGCACCGCGCTCGACGGGAACGAGCTGGACTCCATCGAGAGGGACCGCCTGGCAAGCCGCCTGCTTCCTCTTCCGGCCATCCTGGCCGATTGGCCGGCCCGCCTGGCCACGCCGGAGGAAACCATCGACATCGGCCATGGGCGCATACCCGGTCCTTGGGATGACCCGTCCAATGATGCCGGACCTGACCGATTCCAGCTCCTTGCCGAATCGGGTTCACTGCTGGCGCTCATCGAAAGGCTTGACGGCCGTCATCGTTTCCTGCGCGTGTTCAGCCCCGCGGAACCGGCATGAGCGACACTTCGAATCAATTGCCCGGGAAGGGGCCGATGGCATCGGTCACGATCGGTGTATTTGACGGTGTTCATCTTGGACACCTGGCGCTGGTTGCGCGGGTTCAAGAAGGAGCGGCACGACTCGGTGGGGAGTCCGTGGCGTTCACCTTCGATCCCCACCCGGCCGCCATCCTGGCCCCGGATCACGTACCCCCGTACCTCACCTCCACCTCCGAGAAAGTCGTGCGACTCCGGGAGGCCGGTGTCGATCGGGTGGTGGTGCTTCCATTCAGCGCCAAACTCGCCGCGCTCGCGCCCGAGGAATTTGTGGACCAGCATCTGGTGCCGCTGGCCGGTCCGGCCGAACTGGTCATCGGACCCGACTTCGCCCTCGGGCACGGCCGGGTGGGGGATGCCCGTCGCCTTGCCGCCATCGGCGCCTCACGCGGCTTTCTGGTGGAAGTCGTTCCGGCGCGGCTCGAAGATGATGAGGTCATCTCCAGTTCACGCATCCGTCGCCTGATTCAGCGGGGCGACATCCTTCCGGCCGCCCGATTGCTCGGCCGCCCCCCCCTCGTTGCCGGCACCGTGGTCCGGGGAGATGGCCGGGGAGGCACGATCGGCATTCCCACGGCCAACCTCGACGTCGATCCGGGGCGCTGTCGCCCCGCGGCCGGTGTTTATGCCGTTCGCATCCGGTCCGAATCGACCCCATCGGGTCCAGGTCACGCCGGGGTCATGAACGTGGGCAATCGGCCGACATTTGACGGGACCGGCCTCCGCTTCGAAGTTCACCGGCTCGACTGGGAGGGCGACGCACTGAATGAATGGTGGGAATTGGACTTGATCGATCGTCTTCGGGAGGAACGGCGATTCGAGAGTCCGGCCGAGCTGGTCGAGCAAATCCGGGCCGATATTGTGCGGTCACGGCAAATCCTTTCCATGTAACGGATTAACCGGACGATTATTGATGCTTGGCCGTCCGTCTGCCGAGTGCTATTCTCTCGCGTCTAATTTAAGGTGGAATATTTCAGGCTGTTGACTCGGCGCAGACTGGATTTCCGACTCCGTCACTGGACCCCGGACCCGGGGCGGAGAGAATCAACAGGCCGGGGAGGATTATCACGATCATGACGCTCAACAAGGATCAAAAGCAGCAGATCATCGGCCAGCACCGTCTCCACGATTCCGATTCGGGATCACCAGAGGTGCAGATCGCCCTTCTGTCCGAAAAGATCAAGTACCTCACGGAACACTTCAAGGTTCACAAGTCGGATCATCACTCGCGCCTCGGCCTGCTTCGCATGGTCGGACACCGGCGCCGGCTGCTCGACTATCTCAAGTCAACCAAGATCGATCGTTATCGCGCCATCCTGAAGGAACTCGGCCTGCGCAAGTAGCGCCGGAAAGTCCATCTCGATTTGCGCCCGGGAACCGGAATGGTCCAGCCTGCCCGTTTCCCGCTCCGCTACGCCAACAGCAGAAGAGTCCAAATAGATGAGAAACAGGAGGAAACACTAGAATGCGCAAGACATTCTCAAAGGAGATCGCCGGCCGGACGCTGTCGATTGAGGTCGGAGGGGTCGCAAGACAGGCCGGCGGCTCGGCCTGGGTGCGATACGCCGACACGGTCGTCCTGGCTGCCGCAGTCGCCGAGAAGGAAGCGAGGATGGATCGGGATTTCTTCCCGCTGACCGTCGATTATCGCGAGAAAATGTACGCGGCCGGCCGGATTCCCGGCGGCTTCTTCAAGCGTGAAGGGCGTCCCACGGAAAAGGAAATTCTCTCGTCGCGCCTTTCCGATCGCGCGCTGCGACCGCTGTTCGACAAGGACTTCAGCAACGAGACGCAGGTCCATCTGAGCGTCCTGTCGCATGACGCCGAGAACGACTCCGACTGGCTGGCGCTCAACGCCGCGTCAGTGGCCGTCAATATTTCGGACATGCCGTTTCCCGGGCCGATTTCGGCCGTTCGGGTCGGCAAGATCGGCGGCGAGCTCCGGCTGAATCCCAAGATTTCCGAACTGGACGAATCAACCGCCACGCTCACCGTGGCCGGCACGAAGGACGGCATCCTGATGGTGGAGGCCGGTGCCCGGCAGGTGAGCGAGGACGAGATGCTCGAGGCGCTGGAGTTCGCCCACCGCGCCATCCAGGAGATCTGCGCCCTCCAGGAAGAGGTGATCCAGGCCGTCGGCAAGCCGAAGAGGCCGCTCGTCAAGAAGGTCATCAACCCGGAGCTCGAGTCCGAGGTGATCCGGCGCTACGCCGATGCCATCAAGACCGGCAACCGGATCCAGACCAAGGAAGGGCGCGAAGAGGCCGTCGACGCCGTCAGGAAGATGGCGCTGGCCGAACTTGCCGAAGCCTTCCCCGCCTCGGAGTCGGACATCAAGAAGGTCCTCGGCTCCATCGAAAAAAAGGATCTTCGCGAGACCATCTTGACCGAGGGGCGCCGGGCCGATGGCCGTGGCCTGACCGATGTCCGCCCGATCACGTGCGAGATCGGCGTGCTCCCGCGCACCCATGGTTCGGCCATCTTCACGCGCGGCCAGACGCAGGCCCTCGTGGTAGCCACGCTGGGCACCGGCGCCGACGAGCAGAAGATGGACAACCTCGAAGGTGAAACCTGGAAGAGCTACCTGCTTCACTACAACTTCCCCTCCTACTCGGTGGGTGAAGTCCGACGCATTTCAGGTCCGGGGCGCCGCGAGATCGGCCACGGCAAGCTGGCCGAGCGGGCGCTGGAGCCAGTCATCCCGGCCGAGGAGCACTTTCCCTACACCATCCGGATCGTCTCGGACATCCTGGAATCGAACGGCTCCTCGTCGATGGCTAGTGTGTGCGGCGGATCGCTCGCAATGATGGACGCCGGCGTGCCGATCCAGGCTCACGTCGCCGGTGTGGCCATGGGGCTGATCAAGGATGGCGACCGCGTCGCGATCCTGACCGACATCCTGGGCGTCGAGGATCACCTCGGCGATCTCGATTTCAAAGTCTGCGGCACCGCGAAGGGGATCACCGCTCTTCAGATGGACATGAAGATCCGGGGGCTGGATTTCGTCACGCTCCGTCGGGCACTCGAACAGGCCAAGGCGGGTCGTCTCCACATCCTCGGTGAGATGGAGTCGTCCATCGACAAACCGCGCACCACATTATCGGTCCACGCGCCGCGTATCACCGTCATGAAGATCAATCCGGATCGTATTCGGGATGTCATCGGACCGGGCGGCAAGATGATCCGGCGCATCCAGGACGAGACCGGTGCCATCATCGACATTGAAGATGACGGAATCGTGAAGGTGGCAGCCCGCGATTCGGCCGCCGGAGAACGCGCCGTGCAGATCATCCGTGGTCTGACCGAGGATCCGGAAATCGGCAAGGTGTACGAAGGGACGGTGCGCCGCATCGTCAACTTCGGCGCATTCGTCGAAATCCTTCCCAACCGCGATGGGCTGGTGCATATCTCCGAGCTAGACACCAAGCGGGTGGCGAAGGTCGAGGACGTGCTGGCCGAAGGGGATATCATCAAGGTCAAAGTCATCGGCATCGACCCCGAGGGGAAGGTCAAGCTCTCCCGGAAAGCGGTGCTCGAGGAAGCGGGCGTCTGACGCTCCGCATTTCAATCATACCGATTTCGAGGTCGGCGCCGACGTCACCCGGGGTTCTTGCCCCGGGTGCACGGCGCCGGTTTCGTTTCCTCCGGAGCCCATGAGCGAGATTCAATTCGAACAAACGCCCCTTCCCGGCGGTGCTGTCCTCATGTCGGAGCGGGTGCCGTGGGCCCGATCGCTATCGCTTGGGCTCTGGTTCCGCGCCGGATCACGGGACGAAACGGGTCCTGAGGATGGCATGGCCCACTTCGTGGAACACCTGGCCTTCAAGGGGACGGCGAAGCGGGACGCCCTTGCGATTGCCCGGAGTCTGGAAGCCGTGGGGGGGAGTCTTGACGCGTTCACCGGTCGCGAGTTGACCTGCTACTGCACGCGTGTCCTGTCCGAGTCACTGCCGCTGGCCATCGATGTGCTGACCGACCTCGTCGGCGGTCCTACATTTCTCGAGGAGCATGTCGACCGGGAGAAGTCGGTGGTCGTCGAAGAAATTCGAGGCCTCGACGATGCGCCGGAGGATCTCATCCATGACCTGGTGGCGGCACGCATGTGGCGCGGACACCCGCTGGCCGGCTCAATCCTTGGTACCGAGGACTCGGTAAACAGTTTCACCGCCGCTGGCGTGCGGGATTTCTGGGGGCGTCTTTATCGTCAGCCTTCCCTGATCGTGTCGCTTGCCGGTGGCTTTGATCTGGACGAGGCCAGGGGTCGCCTGACCGATCTCCTGACGCTGGCGGGCGGGCCCGCCGTCCAGGACCGCCGGCCACCGGAAGTCGCACCACCGGCACTGATCAACTGGCGTCGCGAAGTCTCCCAGGAGTATCTATGCCTGACCACCCCGACGCCCGGATTCGGCGACGAACGCCGGTATGCGCTCCAGATACTGTCGACGGTGCTCGGCGGCGGCATGTCGTCCCGACTCTTTCAAAAGATCCGCGAGGAGGCCGGGCTGGCCTACACGGTTTACAGCTATTCCGATTTCTGTCAGGACACCGGCATGTTCGGCGCCTTTCTCGGCGTCAGTCCCGACAAGGCCGGTGCGGCGCTCGAGATGACTCAATCCGAAATGGTCCGCCTGTCGCACGAGGGTTTCAGCCAGGAGGAACTCGATTCCGCCCGGGCCCAGGTGCGCGGCGGTGTCCTCATGGGCCTTGAGTCGCTGTCCACCCGCATGAATCGCCTCGCACGCAGCTACTACTATCACGGTCGTTACCAGACGGTGGAGGAACTCCTGGCCATTTTTGATCGTCTGACGGTTTCCAGTGTCATGGACCAGACAGCCGAGTTCCTTGATCCGGCTCAGTGGACCCTGGTGGCCTATGGGCCCGCCGCGACGTCTGAATTGAACGTAGGCGGCTGGACCGAGGTAGAGGAACCGTGAGTTCTCTGAAATCGGGAGAAAATCAGGCTCCGGTGGAGTTTGTCCGGCTGGATCCACGGGCAGCGGCACCTGAACGAATGACGTCGGGAGCCGCAGGTTTCGATCTGAGGGCCTGTCTTGCTCAACCACTCGAATTGATCGCCGGCGGTCGCGCACTGGTTCCCACGGGCCTGTCGCTGGCCATACCCGCGGGATTTGAAGGACAAATTCGCCCGCGCAGCGGGCTGGCCCTTACCCACGGGCTTACCGTTCTCAATGCTCCCGGCACCATCGACAGCGACTATCGAGGTCCCCTTGGCATCCTCCTCATCAATCTGGGGCAGGTGCCCTGCCGGATCGAACATGGCGAGCGGATCGCGCAGTTGATCATCGCACCGGTTACCCCGGTCGAATTCCTTGAACGGTCCGACCTCGCGTCGACCGAACGAGGTAAGGGCGGATTCGGACATACCGGCCGCTCCTGATCGGTGGGTCGCCTTTGTGACCGCGGGTTACAAGCGCCGGGATTCCTCCGGCGGAAGGAGTTGGGACGTGAATCAAACTCGCATGTGGCGCCTGGCCGGCCTGATCCTGCTTCCCGCACTGCTCGTGGGTGCGGCACCGCTCGAAACGGATTCGGACCCGCTGCCGCCGCCCGTATCCGAAACCATCCGAAGGGAACTGCCTTTCGCCTCTGAGATGACGATTGCCTTTGCCCCCGGCGAGGAACTCGTTTATGCCATCAAGTTTGGCCCGATTCGCGCCGGAACCGCCACCATGAGTGTTGTTGGTGTCGAGTGGGCCAATGGCGGCCAATGCTATCGTCTCAAGAGTACGATCAAATCGAGCGGTTTTTTCTCCAGTATCTTCAAGGTCGACGACATCACCGAATCATGGTTTGACATGAACAGTTTTTTCAGCCGGCGATACGTTCGCATCGTCAACGAGGGCAGTTACCACCGTCACGACGCCGTCCAGATTAACGCCGACCGAAACATGGCCTATTATTTTCCGCGGGGAGATTCGATTGCGGTCGAACCGCGTACACAGGATGTGCTGTCGGCGATCTACTTCGCCCGGGGCCTCCCCCTGGATGTCGGGCAGAGCGTCCTCATCCCGACCCATGTCGACCGCAAGAATGCCACAATGGATCTGCGCATCCTGAAGCGGGAAACTGTCAAGGTGCCGGCGGGGACGTACGCGTGTGGCGTGGTCGAGCCGATCCTCGTCGAGACCGGACTGTTCAAGCACGACGGACGTGTGACGATCTGGGTGTCCGACGATGCCGATCGAATTCCGGTGATCATCAAGACAAAGGTCAAGGTGGGATCCATAACGGCCGTGCTCGAATCTCATCGAAGGGGAAGCCCTCTCCCGGCAGCCTCTCCACCATTGCCGAGTACGGTCGGGAGCGAATCCACCAGGACCGTTTCTGGCTGATGTCCCGCTATCCGGAAATTGACCTGACCCAGCTTTCGACTCGTCCCGCCCGCGAGCGCGAAACACGAGTCGATCTCGCGCGATCAGGCGCCCCGCTGGAAGCCGCCGACGGAGCAATCCTCGATAAATTGCCGGACATCCTGGGGGCGGCCGACTTGAGGTCGGTGATTGCCGCCACGGCCCGGGCGGCGCGGGCCCGGCGACCGATCCTGGTCATGGCCGGCGGACACGTCATCAAGACCGGTTGCGTGGTACCGCTCCTTCAGCTTCTCGAGCGGGGTCACCTTCGCGCCGTGGCCGTCAACGGGGCGGCCGCCATCCACGATTTCGAAATGGCCGTGTATGGCGCCACGTCCGAGGATGTGGAGGCGGAACTGGCCGGCGGCACCTTCGGCATGGCCGACGAGACCGTTGCCCGGATGAACGGAGTGACGCGTGAAGCCGCCGACCGCGGCGAAGGACTTGGAGAGGCACTTGGCCGACACCTTGTTGAATCCGGTGCCCCGCACGCCGATCGAAGTCTCCTCGCGGGTGCCTGGCGGCGCGGGGTGCCGCTCACCGTTCACGTGGCCATCGGCACCGACATTCTGCACCAGCATCCCTCCGCCGACGGCGCGGCCATCGGCGCGACGAGCCTGCGCGACTTCCGCATTCTGGCCGAGGCGATCCGGCCACTCGCGGGTGGCGTGGTGCTTAACCTGGGATCGGCGGTTGTCCTGCCGGAGGTGTTCCTCAAGGTTCTTTCGATCCACCTGAACCTGGGTGAAACGGTGATCGACCTGGTGACGGCCGACTTTGACTTTCTCCGCCACTATCGGCCGACCCAGAATGTCGTTCGCCGTCCGACGGCGGGCGGGCGGGGGCATGGCTACTCCCTCACCGGGCACCATGAGATACTCATACCGCTCTTCGTGGCGGGCGTCCTCCGGGCATTGGAGCGCGACCCCAAAGTCCCTGTTTGACGCCCCGAAGGGGCCGTTGCTATAATTAGTCGTTCAAGAAGTGTGGTCAACAGCACCTTCAGGAGTACCGGATCGAGACTGGCTAACGGGTCTGAGCTGATACAATCGATCGTTCAACTCAAATGATGACAACGGGTTAACATTTATGTTGCCCGTGTCTTTCAGTACAGCCCTTGGCAGCAGTCTCCGGTGGATCATCAATGATCGGCCGACCTCGCTGTGCGGGGTCGGCTTTTTGTTTGGGGGTTCCGGCTCAACCAGTGGCCGGTCCGTCCGATAACGGGAGGATGATGAGAGGACGCTCGAGATTGAAGGGGCCCGCCGAATTCCTGTGGATCGGGCCGATTTTGCTGCAGTTTCTGCTGCTGGCCAGCCTGGCTGGCTGCGCGGGTAGCGGCAACCTCGCCGGCGATGTGACGTTGATGGACCCGTCGGACGAGAGCGTCACATTTGGCCCCTCCGATTCGGTTTATGTCGATCCCAGTTACCGCCTGGGCCCGGGCGACACCATTCGGATGGTTTTCCTTTTCGATCACGATCTGGATGACGAGATCATCGTACGTCCCGATGGTGCCATCAATCTGCCAATACTGGGTGACATCATGGTGGCCGGCACGACTCCCGGTCAGCTCGCCGATACCGTGCGAACGGCCTACAGCCGCTATTACACCAACCCTCAACTTTCGATCAACCTGAAGGAGTTTGCCAAGCCCAAGGTGTACATCCTGGGAGATGTCAAGTATCCCAAGGCGGTCGACATCCGTCCCGGAATGACGGTGGCGGGAGCACTGGCCGAAGCGGGGGGGCCCACCGAATTCGCCGACTTGCGCCATGCGGTTCTCGTTCGGCGGATGGCCCGGAATCAGGCCATGGCCAGGCGATTCGATCTGCTTCGCTTCACCGAGGGACGGCCAATGTCGAGCGACCTGTACCTGCAGGACTATGACATCATTTTTGTGCCGAGGACGTTCATTGGAAAGCTGGTCACCGTCGTGAACGATATCTTTGGCAAGATGGTGGCGCTTCCGATCTTCTATTTGCGCGGCTGGGAGGCCTTCAACACGGACCTCGTCTATAACCGCGAGATTCGACCCAGCGAGATTCCCAGTGCCGGCTCGAATGCCGGACCACGAGGGGCCAACTGACATGACCGACACGCCGCTTCCAATCCGTCAGGCCACCACCCGTGACTTTCTGGCGGTTGTCTTTCGCCAGCTCTGGGTCATCGTGGCGGTGTTCCTCATCGCCAGCCTGTCGGTCGTCGTCGTCAGTCTGCGCAGTCCGACAAACTATGAGTCGAACAGCCTGGTGCGCGTTGCGCGCGGACAAAAGCAAAGCATGCTGCAGTCGAACCTCCAGGTGTTCCCCTGGGAGGAGGAAATCAGCACGGAACTGGAAACGGTGAAGAGCTGGCCGGTCGTCGAGCGCGCCCAAAACATCCTGTACAAGTGGCACGACGAGGGGAAGCTGAACCGAAAGTTTCGGCTGTCGCCGTCCGGGGTCGGAGCCGGCCTCGTGGGCGAATCGAACGTCATCATCATTTCCTACAACAGCCGCGACGCCGAAAGCTGCCAGCCGGTGACGAACGCGGTCACCCAGGCCTATATGGATTACCGGCACGCTTCGGCCACGGTGCCCTTCGTGAACGAGTTCTTTCAACGGGAGATCGGTTCCGTCGATTCGGCAATGGCCGCGGTGGTCAGTCGGCGACAGAGCTATGTTTCCGAGACCGGTTCCGTCGATCCCTCCGAGGTGCAGCATTCGCTCTACAATCACCTCCAGAACATGGAGGCGGAGCAGGCCCAGGTTCGTGAAGATATCCGGTTGACCGGGCAGAGCCTCTCGCAGGGTCGACAACACCTGGATAACCAGATCCTTCCCGATCCCGGCTTTTTCTTCCAGTTGAACCTCGGCAACCAGCAGGTCCTGAGCAAACTGAAGGATGACCTCTCGGAACTGGAGCAGAAACGGGAATCGCTGGCCTCCCGTCAGACGGAGGACCATCCGGAGCTCAAGAGCGTGCTCACGTCCCTGGACGAGGTCCGGTCACAGATCCGCAGCGAGGCACGGGCCTCTCTCGATCTCCTCGAGTCCCGTCATCAGCTGTTGCGGGAGCAGGATCGCTCCATTTCGGGACAGGTGGCCAGCTACCGGGAACAACTCATGAGAGTGCCTTCTCAGGAGAGCGCGCTGGATCAGCTCGACCACGAGATGCAGACGCTGCGCGAACGTCACAAGGAACTTTCCGCGAAGGAAATGACCGCCCGGATCCAGCAGGCCACCAGCCCCGACTGGACGGTGACGCTCTATGCCCCGGCTGGCCGGCCGAAGGCGCTACGCACGACCGACTATGTTCGCCTGGCCCTGGCGCCTCTCCTGTCGCTGGTCGTGGGGCTGATGCTGGCCTTCTTCCTCGACAGCCTCGATCACTCGCTGAAGACGGCGGGGGATGTCGAGGAGTACCTGGGTATTCCGGTCCTGGCCTCGTTGCCGGAAACGCGGAGCTGATCGATGAGCAAGATTTTCGACGCGCTCAAGAAGAGTGAAGGCCGAGCTATGGCCGGCAGCGCCGCGCCGCCGCCGTCGGGCCCGCCGGAAGAGACGTCAACCTGGGTTCTCGCGCGAACCGATGGCCCTCGCGCCGCCGATGCGTCGCCGGCCCGCCTCGAGCCGGTGAAGCCGCGATCGGCCGAAATCACGCTGAACCCCTCCGGTCTTGATCTGCCGCTCGAGTTCGTGCGGGAGCTCGGAACGCTCCGGGGAACCATCGACCAGCTTCTGCCCGGTCGGGCCGTCAGGACGATCCTGTTTGCCGGGGCGATTTCCGGCGAAGGGAGTTCAACGGTGGCGGCGGCATTTGCCCGGCTCCTTGCCGAGGACGAACGGCTGCAGGTGGTTCTCGTCGACGCCGACCTGCGCAGCGTCGAGCGCCGCCTGCCATCGGTCGACGATCATTACGGCTTTGCCGGCGTGCTTGACGGACGACAGACCATCGAGCATGCGCTTGTCGGCACCTCGCTGCCCAACCTGGCCATCGTGCCGGGGGGGACCACTGCCGACAGCCCCCTTCGCCTGTGCACCACCAACAACCTTCATGCCCCGCTGGACTGGCTCCGCCATCACTACCACTATGTCGTGATCGATGGACCGCCGGTCCTCGACTCACCCGAGATGGTATCGCTGGCCACCCAGGTGGACGGCATTGTTCTCGTCGTGCGCGCGGCCAGGACCAAGCGGGAAATCGTTCAGCGTGCGATCGAGGCGATCGACAAGTTCCAGGGGCGAGTCCTCGGCGCCATCCTCAACCGCCAGCAGTATGTCATTCCCGATTTCATCTACCGGCGGCTCTAGGCGCCAACAAGGGGCGAGCCCTGCCGGAGTCCTTCACCACCCTGGCCACGCCCGCGGCGGAAGCGCGCGTGGCTGCCGATCTTGACGACATCGTCCAGACGATCCAGCGAGCTGTTCCCTTGCCCCAGAGGCGCGCCATCCTTCTTATCGGCGGCTTTGGACGGGGTGAGGGCGGAGTTCTGTCCGTTCCAGGTGATGGCTGGCGCGCCTTCAATGATTATGACCTCACCATACTCGTCGACGGATACGTCGACGAGACCGTGATTCCTCCGCTCTCCGTTGAATTGGCGCGCCGTCTCGACATCGATTTCGTCGACATCGGCGTCATCCAGCGGCGCGTTCTCGAAGGACCTCCACTTGACACCATATTCGCCTACGAGTTGAAGGCGGGCCACCGGGTCCTGGACGGGCCGCCGGATGCTCTTCACCGCATGCCGGCCATCAATCCGGCCACCCTGCCGTTGGTCGAGGCGACACGACTTCTCGTGAATCGCGGATGGGGCCTGGTCTGGGCACGACTCCACCTGGAGGAGGCGGTCACCGACAGTGCCACGTTCGATCGTCATCGCCGTCGATTCACGGTGAACGCCATGCACAAGGGCGTGCTCGCCGTGGGGGAAGCAGCCCTCCTCCTCGCCAGGCGATACGATGTTTCCTATCGGGAGCGGGCGCGCCGGCTGGCAGAACTTGAACTTTCCAGCACTCTTGGTGATCAGGCCGATGAGTTCCGTGCCGCCTTCCTTGAGTCGACACGGTTCAAACTGTCCCCGCTGATTCCCGACGACGGTGCCGACCGCCTGGTCGACCGATGGACAAGGGTCGGCGAGTGGCATGAAGCCATGCTCCGCCATGTCGAGGCACATCGCCTTGGCCACCGGTTCGGTGATTGGAACTGCTGGAGCCGGGCGGTCATGCGGCAGGGATTCTGGTCAGCCCTTCGTCGCCCGCGGCGCTTTCTGTCCGAGCGTTCGAAAGGCGTGGGTGGCGGCCCCTTCTGGCTTGACCGCGACCACGATTTCCGTCGCCGATTGCCGGCACTCCTGTACGGCCATGGCGGGGAACGACTCGGTGATGACTGGCGCTCCTCCGCTCGTCGCCAGCTCGAAGCCTGGCATCCATGAGCCGCCCCGAGACGCTCATCATCCTGGTCGTTGACGCCCTTGGCGCCGAGCTGGCCGGGTCGAGCCAGTTCCTTGCCGATCGGCTGCCTTTTCGTAAGCGGCTGCGGACGATTCTCGGCTACAGCTCCGCGGCCATCCCGAGTCTTTTAACCGGCCAGTGGCCCCGCGATCATGGACACTGGTGCCTCTACTTCCGGGCCCGTCGGCCTTCGGACTCGCCGTTCACCGGTGCCGGGACGCTGGCGCGGTTGCCGGCACCGCTCTTCAATCGGTGGAGCGTCCGCCGACGACTGGCCGGCTGGTGGAGCCGACGGGCGAACATTCGCGGCTATTTCGGACTGTATGACGTCCCGTATCGTGAGCTGGCCAATCTCGATTACATCGAGCGAAAGGATTCGTGGGCGGCGGGCACCTTTCCCGGCGGCTCGTTCGTGGACGACCTCGAGAGCTCCGGCATCCGATCCTTCGTCTCCGACTGGCGAGTTCCCGATGACGAAAAACTCGAGGCGGCACTCGAACGGGAGCGCGTGGATCCCGCCCAGGTCTACCTCCTGTACCTGACCGAAATCGATGCGCGACAGCACGCGCACGGAAGTCGTGGCCGCCCGGTGATGGATCGGCTGACGGAATACCGCCCCCGACTCGATGCCCTCCTTGCGGGGGCCGGGAAGCGTGGTCCTACCCGGTTGGCGGTCGTGTCAGATCATGGAATGACCGACATCCACACCGTCCTCGACCCCGGACCAGTCCTGGCACGTGCCGCGCTCCGCGACGGACCGGACTATCGCGTTTTCCTGGACTCGACGTTTCTTCGCTTCTGGTGCGAGCGGCCGGCTGTTGTCGATCGGCTCGTGGAGACAATCGGCAATACGCCCGGCCTTTCCATCGTCACCCCCGCCGGGCAACGGCGGGAGGGGATCGACTTCGAAGATGATCGCTACGGTGCGGTCATCGCGCTGGCCGACCCTGGCGTCCTGATATGCCCCTCCTACATGGGCCGAACGCCGCTGGCCGGCATGCATGGGTACACCCCCGATGATGCCGCCTCGGATGCCATGCTGCTGGCAGAGGACCCGCCCGCCGTGCCGCTCACGTCGATTCTCGACCTGCGCGGATACTTTCGCTCGATGATGCCGCTGTCCATCGCCACCCGGGACCCCTCAGGCGCGAGCGAAGATTCGTGACACGGACCCCGATACGTCAACCGCAGCACTCGGCCACCGTCGGCGCCGTTGGCGGCGCACTCGGCTGGAGTGTGATCACCCGCCTCCTTCAGTTCGGTCTGTCGTTGATCGGATCCATCATCGTGGTGCGGGCGCTCGGCCCGGACCGGTACGGCCAGTTGACGGTCGTGCGGACGGCGCTGGCCTTTGTCACCGCTCTCTGCGGCCTCGGACTGGGCCAGGCGGTACTGCGCTACCTGCCGACGGCCCGGGCCCGGGGTGACACGCAAATGGCGGGGCAATTGCTCCGGCTCGTTGTGCTGCCACAGTTCATCGCGTGGATCGTTGCCATCCTGGTTATTGCCATGTCGCATGACCTGGTGGCCAGAATTTCATTTCCAACGATGGCCGACCTCTTTCTGCTCGGCGCGGTCCTGGTCGGGGCCGAATTGGCTTTCCTGGCCACAAACACGCTGAGCACGGCCTTCTACGATTCGCGGAGCCTGTCGGTCGTCATTCTTGGCGGCGCACTGTCGTACCTGGCACTGGCTGCCCTGGCCCTGAGGCAGGGTTTCGGCGTGGCCGGGGTCCTGGTGGCAACCGGGCTGGCACAGGCACTCATGGCAGCCATCCTGGCCCGGCGGGTCAGTCGTCTCCTTGCCCGGATCGGGGAGGAAGCAGCCGGGCCTTCGGCCTCGGGTCCACCGGGAGGCGTCGACACACTGACCGGCCCGACCATGTTCCGATACGCGCTTCCCTTTGCCGCCATTTCGGTGATGAACCTGATCACCTGGCGTCAGTCGGAATCCATCCTGCTGGCTCACTTCCGCACTCTCCGCGAAGCCGGATTCTGGGATCTGGCCTACCGGATGCCGCAGATGATTCTTGAGTTCATTCCCGGCGCCATCTGGCCGCTCCTGATGGCCGGATTCTCGGAGATCTACACGCGTGACCGAGCGACGCTGGCGAGAGCCATCACCGTCTACTACAAGCTGCTTTTTCTCCTCGTCATACCCATCGCCATCATCGGGGCTTCCGTCGGCGATCGGGCCATCGTGGCCTTTTACGGAGAGGAGATGCTCCCGGCCGGCATCTACTGCCAGCTCCTGTTCCTCGTCTTCTCACTGTCGTTCTTTTCGACGCCGATGACCATGGCTTTCTATGTACTGGAAAAGCCCTGGTACAGCTTCTGGCAGTATCTCGGCAATTCGATCGTGCTGGTCGGACTCGACTTTCTACTCATTCCAAGATTCGGTCTCACCGGCGCCCTCATTCCCATGATGCTGGTGATCGCTGCCTCGCCGTTCGTGAATACCCTGCTCCTGCGCCGGCTGGGCGTGCGTCCCCAGATACCATGGGGTTTCCTTGGAAGGGTCTTCCTGGCCGCGGTTCCCTGTGCCCTGATCTATCCCGCCCGACTGTTTGTGCATGGTAAGGTGCCCGTTGCTCTGGCGGTTCTGGCGGCGGGTTTGCTCTATCTGGCCGGACTCCGACTCTTCGGTGTGCTGAAAGAAGAGGAAGCGGAACTCCTGCGTCGATCCCGATTGCCGTTCACCCCCTGGCTGACCCGATTGCTCATTCGGCCGGAGAGACCAAATCCATGATAAAACGGATCCAAATCGCCGTCAGCCTGCTGATCAGCATCGTGTGTCTCTACTTTGCTTTTCGAAATATCAACTGGGTGGAGACGTGGGACGCCATCTGCCGGGCCAACTACTTCTACATCCTGCTGACGGTCCTGGTGACGCTGGGCAGCGTCTGGCTCCGCGCGTATCGTTGGAAGTTCATGCTCGATCCGATACGTCGGGTCCCGGTGGGCGGCCTGTACCAGTCCACGATGATCGGATTCATGGCCAATAATGTCCTGCCGGCCCGGCTGGGAGAATTCGTCCGGGCCTACGCAGTGGGAAAGGCTCACGGCGTCTCGAAGAGCGCTGCCTTCGCCACCATCGTCATCGAGCGCGCGTTCGACATGCTGACGCTGGTCTTCTGCCTCGGCATCGTGATCCTGCTCGTGAAACTGAGCCCCCAGATCAAGTTCATGGGGACCCTGGCGATCGCGGTCACGTTCGTGATGTTCGGCGTCCTCGTATTCTTCCGGCAACGACGCGACCTGGTCGTCCGGATTGTCGAACGACTCACCCGCTCACTTCCCGAAGCGTCTCGCAACAAGGGCGGCCGGCTGCTTCACTCCTTCATCGACGGTCTTGAGGTTCTGGCGAAGGGGGGCCACATCCTGGCCATCCTCGGCCTTTCCCTTGTGATGTGGGGCTCGGTGATGCTCAGCTTCGACTTGACCATGCGGGCCTTCAATCTACCCGTGCCGTTCTACGCCAGCATCGTCCTGCTCGTCGTCGTCTCGCTCGGACTCATGATCCCTTCCGGCCCCGGCTTCGCCGGCACGTTCGAGGCGGCCACCATCTGGGCACTCTTGCTATTCGATGGCGTCACCAAGGAACAGGCGGCCTCCTTCGCCATCGTGTATCACGCCACGCAATTCATTCCGATCACGGCGCTTGGCCTCTACTACCTCTGGAAATCAAACCTCTCGCTGACGGACGCTTCGGCGGACGGCGGTTCGGCCTGACGGGACTCGTTCGTTGAGATCTTTGATGACCCCTGGTCGGCTTCTTCCGTGGCTCGGTCCGGTGGCCGTGCTCCTCGCGCAGGCACCGATTCCGGATCGAGCGGCGGCTTGTCTCGGGCTGATCGCGAGTTTTCTTGGCCTGCCGTTGGCCGCATGGCCGCTTCTCCGCCGTTTCGCATGGCCGGCATCCGCCACACGAAATCCGGCGGCCGGCCTGATCCTTGCCGTGGCGGTTGGCGCCGTGCTGATCCCACTGCCGCATCTCCTGCTGATGAGTCTCGGGTTCGCGGGCGTGCCGCTATCAATCCTCAGTGTCCTGCTCGTCGTCGTGACGGCGGCCGTGTCGGCCGTTTCGTCACGAGTGTCCGGTGCCGCCGCAAAACCGTTGGCATCCGGGGGGGGGGCTTCGGGGCAGGGCAATCGCCGGGCAGCGATTGTAGCGGCCTTGATCCTGACGCTTCTGATGGCGCTCCGCATCGGCACGCCGCTCGGCCCATTCGACGATGCGCTCGATCACCTGGCCACCATTCGTCACCTCGTCGAATCGGATCGGGTCGAGTTCCCCGGGGCGTTTTACGGGCCAGGGGAATCGGAAGGACTTGATATACGGAAGGGTGTGACCCACCTCGCGCTGGCGAGCGCCGCGGTCGTGGCCCGTGTTGATCCATCCATTGTCTGGGAGGCATCGTCAACACTGTTGGCGCCCCTCTCGATGGCGGCGTTCCTGTCCCTGGTCATGGCCCTGACCAATGGTTTCGGGCCGGGCGTCTGGATGGCGCTGCCCGCGCTCCTGTTCCTGGCCGGCGATCCGACCTGGATTTTCAAGTCCGCCTATGGAGGCCATGCCGGCCTGGCACTCGCCTGGGCCATCATCGCCGGTTTCCTTGCCGGGTGGGGTGCGCGGTGGGCCCTCCTGGCCGGCGCGGCGGCAGCGGCGGTTCATGCGTACGCGCCCGTCCAGGTCATTGCGCCACTGCTTGGCTACCGGCTGTTCATGGTTTTCCCGGGCGACAGGAATGGGCCCCAGGGTACGGTCGGCCCGGCGATCCCATCCACGGTCGGTCTCGGCGCTTTCTGTCTCGGGGCGTTACCAGTCGAGGCGGCGCGTCTCTTTCTGAGTGCCGCCAGCGACAATCCGCTCCATGGTCAGTCGATGGCCTGGCTGCAACTGGGCCCGGGACCGATCGCCTCACCGATCCAGCTGATCGGCTGGTTCGGTCTGGCGG
This sequence comes from Candidatus Eiseniibacteriota bacterium, assembly GCA_034440375.1. Taxonomy (GTDB): domain Bacteria; phylum Eisenbacteria; class RBG-16-71-46; order JABDJR01; family JAWXBZ01; genus JAWXBZ01. Next base: position 19,650 of record JAWXBZ010000034.1, on the reverse strand, counting down.
GGCTGCTGGCGCTCCCGCTGGCACTTCTCTTCGTACTGATTGATCACCGTCGGTCGCATCGATACCTGGCTGCGACGGTTCTTGTGCCGGCATCGCTGCTGTTCAACCCCTGGCTCCTGGCCCCGGTTGGACGCGAGCTCGGTTCCGTGGCAAACAAGCTCGCGCTGGTCTGGTCACCGGCACTGGCATTCGTCCTGCTGGCAACGGCAGTAATTCAATCCGGAAGTCGAAGGTGGGCCCGGCTCGCGGCGGGTGGCGTAATCGCCATCATGCTGCTGGTGGGGGCATCATCGTTCCGATCAGGTCTGGACCGACTCACCAGGACGGGTGAGGTGGGGCCCGAGTCATTACCGCCCGGTGTTGCACTTGCCATCGATCGGTTGCTGCCTCTCGACGCCGTGATCGCTTCCGATCCCATCACCAGCTATGCGATCCCGGCGATGACAGGGCGTCGGGTCATGGTGACGCTGCATCAGCATGCTCCCCCGGGTGATTCCCGGGCCCTTGAACGGCTCCGGGTGGCAGCCGCGCTGCTCTCGACCTGCGTACCGATCGAGGAGGCACTTGCTGGCTGCATCAAGGAGGGAGCCGGCTGGCTGGTCATCAATCCAATCAGCCCGCGGCGGATCGATGAATTCGGAGCCCATCGCGATCCGCGGAATAATCACGCCCTGGCTGCCCGTTTCCAGCCACTCCCAGGCTGGATGGACTCGGTCGCCGTGGTCGGGGACTTTCGAATTTATCGCCTCGGGGCCGGGCGGCGCACGGGGCCGGCCTTTGGTTCGCGCGGTTTGACGCCGGGTGTTGCCCCAGACAAGGACGCCGTCCACGTCAGCACTCCAGGGGCGGAGCTTGCCGTAGAATCCCTTCCGTCCAACCTCCGGGTCAAGCGGGGAGAGCCGATGATATTGCCAGCCTCGTGGCGGTTCGGAGACTTGGGAGGAAGACGGGTGTGGCCCGTCGACTACCGGGAATTCGAGGCCCATCTCCGATTCGAACACGAGGATGTTGATCGGCTGGGCGCGCCCGGGCCATTCTCGAAGCTCCATCGAAGGTTGTTGGACGAGCCACGCCTGGGAGGAAGCCTCCGGGCCCGTGGTGTCGAAATGCCATTTTGTGGTCTTTGCTCGCCGGAGGATTGCCCTGCGGGCATATGGTTGCTGGATAGCCTTCAAGTCATTGTCCCACAGCAGATTATCACAGGGAGATATCGATTGGAGCTGTCATTGGACGAGGTGGGCCTTTACCCGGTCCTCACCCTGGCCGATCTATTCTCCGATGAGGATCGACATGAAGGGCCCGAGGTCGGTTGGATGACCGTCGAATGAGCATCAGGACCGACAAGCCACCGGGTCGCGGCATGACCCGAGCCACCTGGCTCAGCCTCGACAACATCTGGCTGCAGCGCGTGCTCGGTTTACTGGCGGCCGTTCTCATCGGTTACTTCCTGGGACAGCAGATCAGTCAGCCGCAGGGGCGTGTCATCAAGGCCCTGGTGGGGATCTTCGTTCTCTATGCCGCCTGGCGGTTCCCGATCCCGATCTCGCTGGCCGCCTTCGTCCTGCTCTTCCCGTACCCATTTCCAACCGTCTATGCCTCGAGCAACACGATTTTCGTCTTTCTTATCACGGCCATGTGGCTGGCGCAGATTGGCCTTCGGACCGCCCGGCCGGTGGTTCGCACTATTCTTGATCTGCCAGTTCTCTTGCTGGTGGCCGTCTACCTGCTGTCGTTCAATGCAGTCACCTACGCCGAGCAGTTGAAATTCGGTCTCATCAACTTCAGCACGATCCTGGCCGGGATCTTCGTGTTCTATCTGATCGTCAGCACGGTTCGGGACGAGGCCACGTTGAAACGGATGATGAGAATCATCACGATCATGGCCGTCACCTGCTGGCTCACGGCCATCTGGGAACTGGCGTTGCCCGGGATTCCGATCATACCCGGGTGGATTCTTTCGGGCGCGTACTACAATTCGTCGGCCATCGAACATGGGCTCCGCGTCGGCGGCCCGTTCCAGGACTTCGAGTTGTTCGCGGAGTTCAACGCGTTGATGCTGCCGATCATGATGTTCCAGGTGGCGCAGGCTACCGCCCGACGTGAACGGGTCCTCATGGGCGCACTGACGTTGCTCAACTTCTTCGTGCTGATGGCCACCGTCACGCGCGGTGCTACGATTGCGTTCCTGGCGGGCATGATCTACATGCTTTTCCTGCTCCGAAAGCGCACGAAGTTCAAGACATTCCTCATGACGGTAGGCCTCTCCGTCATTGTCTGGAGCGGCGTCGAGTTCTATCTCACCACCTTCACGGTTTCCGGTTCTGTTCTTGAACGGCTGCTTGATACCAAAATCGTTGACGGGATGCCGGATTCCCGCACCTTCTGGCCGGACATTCTGGCCAGGGCCATGGAGAAGCCGTGGGTGGGACACGGGCCACATTACGAATTCGCGGAGCACGGGCGAGAGAAGCTGACGCGTTTTTTCTGGCCCCATAACGGCTATCTCTACTATCTCCATACCGTGGGCATCTTCGGTGCCGCCGCCTTCTTGTGGATTCTTGGGCGGCTTGCGACGAGCAGCTTCCGTTGGGGCACACACCAGCTGAATGGGCGGGACTATCCGGAGTCGCTTCTTTTCGCCTGGCACATCGTGATCGTCATCTTCGCGATCGACCAGCTCAAGATCGAGTATCTTCGCAGCCCTCACTACCAGTTCTGGCCCTGGATCGTGTTCGGAATGGTCGTGGCCACGCTGAATGTCGTCCGGGCCAGGAGGGCGGCTGTCGTGGCCGAACCGGTGGTGGGGGGCGGCCTCCGGCGATCAGGATGGATTCCGCTGGTTCCGGTCCCGCCGCCGGCCGACAACAGGGGGATATCTCCCGGACCCGCCTCAGGCGGGGTCGGGCGATAACGGCAGGGTGTGTCACCAGGGGAGAATCAGGCATGTCGCTGACTGATGTCGAGTTGTCCAGTGCTCAAACCGCCGGTACCCGGAGTTTGCCTCCGGTAACCCTTTTGATACCGGCCTACAACGAGGAGCGGGGAATCGGGCCCGTGCTGCTCCAGGTCAAGAAACTGGGGCTGCCGGGTGAGATCCTGGTCGTTGACGACGGATCGACCGATCGAACCTACGAGGCAGCTCAAGTACCCGGGGTTACGGTCCTGCGACATGACGTCAATCGGGGGTACGGACAATCACTTAAGACGGGAATTCTTGCCGCCAAGCACGATATCATCGTAATTACTGATGCTGATGGTACCTACCCTAATGAGGACATCGCAAAACTGTTGGGCCACATGGAATATTATGATATGGTTGTCGGTGCCCGTACTGGTAAGACGGTCAAGATTCCACTGATTCGCAAACCCGCGAAGAAGTTTCTGAATCTCTTGGCCAATTACTTGGCGGGTGTGGACATACCTGATCTCAATTCCGGACTTCGAGTTTTCCGGAAATCGGTGGCACGGGAGTTTTTCAATATCCTTCCCTCCGGCTTCTCGTTTACGACGACGATCACGCTGGCAATGCTGTCCAACGGTTATCGCGTCAAGTACGTGCCGATCGACTACCACCAACGGGAAGGGAAGTCGAAAATCCACCCGATCCGGGACACGATTGGATTTACCAATCTGATTGTCCGGACGACGCTCTATTTCAACCCGCTCAAGATCTTCATGCCGTTGAGCGGGATTGTTCTCCTGGCAGCCATCGTGCTGCTGGTTTACAGCAAGTTCGTACTGGGTCGAGTGATGGACATTTCGGTCATCGTTCTTCTATCGGCCGCACTCCAGATCGCCGTGATTGGCATGCTGGCGGACCTGATCGACAAGAGGGGACACCGATGAGAGCACTCCTTGTGAATCCGCCCGATCTCCACACCGTTGTGGCCAACAACCCCACGGTTATTGACGAGGAGCGGGGGCACCATCCGCCGCTCGGAATTCTTCACGTGGCCGGCTATCTCCGGGCCTTTACCGAGCACGATGTCGCCATCTGCGACGCGCAGGTCGAGCACCTCGATTTCGCGGCCATCCGCCAGCGAATCGTCGATTATCAGCCTGACCTTCTCGGCGTGACCGCCATGACGTTCACGATCCTCGACGTCATGGAAATCTGCCGGATTGCCAAGGCAGTCAACCCGGACATCGTGGTGGCTCTGGGTGGACCTCATGTCCATATTTTTCAGACCGAAACCATCCGCCTGCCGTTCGTGGATGTCATCGTCATCGGCGAGGGCGAGACGACCTTCGCCGACCTCATGAACAACCTGCGTGATCTGGCCGGCATGCGCAAGGTGCCCGGAATCGTTTTCAAGGACAAGGACGGCTCGATCGTCAATACGGGAAGTCGCCCCCTCCTCGATGACCTTGATATTCTGCCCTTCCCGGCCCGTGACCTGACGCCGTACACCAAGTACACGCACCTGATGGCCAAGCACCAGCCGATCACGACCATGTTCACGAGCCGCGGCTGCCCCTACAAATGCACATTTTGCGATCGCCCCCATCTTGGCAAGAACTTCCGCGCGCGCTCGCCGATGAGCGTCGTCGACGAGATGGAGGAAATCGTCAACCTCGGCATTCGCGAGACGCTGATCTACGACGATACCTTCACGATCAACAAGCGCCGCGTTCACGAGATCTGTGACGAAATCCTGGCCCGGGGCATCAAACTTGGCTGGGACATCCGCGCTCGCGTGAATACGGTGGACGAAGTACTGCTGGCCAAGATGAAGGCGGCCGGCTGCGAACGAATCCACTACGGCGTCGAAGTCGGCAATGACCGGATGATGAAGGTGCTGAAAAAGGGGCTGACGATCAGCCAGGTCGAGCGCGGCTTCAAGATGACCAAGGCGGCCGGCATTGAAACGCTGGCCTACTTCATGATCGGCAACCCCAGCGAGACGCGCGAGGACATCATGGACTCGATCGCCCTGGCCAAGCGAATTGACCCCGATTACATCCACCTCACCATCCTGACCCCTTTCCCGGCCACCGAGGTTTACTTCGAAGGGCTGAAGCAGGGGATTCTGAAGAAGGACTTCTGGCGCGAGTTTGCCAAGAACCCGACCGCCGACTTCGAGCCGGAGTACTGGCTCGAGAACTTCAAGAAGGAAGAGCTGTTCGAACTCCTGGTTCACTCTTACAAGGCGTTCTACCAGCGCCCTTCCTACGTCTTGAAGGTCGGCAGCCGCGTGCGGTCCGTCGGCGAGTTCATGCGCAAGGCATCGGCCGGTCTCAAGATTTTCGGGATGGACGCGCGGGGGGCCACCTCACTGCGTGAAATCTGATCCGCGGCTGGCCTGGCTTCTCCGGGCCATCGGCCTCGGACTTTTCGTCTTCCTCGTCGTACGCAGTGATCCGGCCGCCATCGCCGGGGTTCTGAAACGGGCCAAACCGTTGCCGCTAATTGCCGCGGGGCTCATGATCTTCCCCATGATCGCTTTCAAGACGGCCCGCTGGAGAGACCTCCAGCGGGCCGTTCGCATTGACGGCATCTCGTTCGGAGATTCCTACCGGGCTTATCTCGAAGGCCTCTTCGCCGGGCTGGTCACGCCGGGCCGGGTTGGAGAGTTTGTCCGTGTCCGCTCCCTGACGGGGCGTGGCGCTCCCCTTGGCCCGGCCATGGCCACCGTGATCTGGGATCGAATATTCGACGTCCTCGGTCTTTTGTTCATCGGCAGCGTGGCGCTGATTCCACTGGCCGGGTCATTTCGGAGCCTTTACCTGGGCAGTCTCGTGGCCCTCGGCCTCGGCCTCTCGGCCGCCGGATTCATCCTGTGGGGCCCCACGAGGCGGTGGCGAGACATCCTTTCACGGTCACCGAACCAGCAGACCGGTCCGGGGGGCCTGCGCCGGAAGTTGGCCGAGACCCTCAGCGCGCTGCTCCTGGCATCACGATCATTCCGGGGTGAGCTTCTGGCGCGGGTGGGAATACTTACGCTGGCCGGGTGGGCTGTATACTACCTTCAGGCTTGGCTGCTCGCCCGAACCATCAACCTGGAGCTTCCCCTCACCTCTCTGATAGTGGCAGTGACGGCTGCTGCTGTGGCCTCCTTTCTGCCCATTTCCATCTCGGGCATCGGAACCCGGGACGTGGCGCTGGTCATTCTCTTCCAACGCATGGGGCGGACCCGGGAGGAAGCCCTGGCTTACTCGGCCCTGGTCATGGCCATGCTCCTCCTGAACGCCCTTATCGGGCTGGCGGCCTCGCGGTCGCGGGCGGGGGTTGTCCCGGACCATCATGAGGGCGATTCCAATTGACGTCATTTCATGACGCGTGATACTCTCACTTCCCAATCACAAGAGCCTCATCAACTTACGGAGGAGCATCTAGCGACCACTTTATAAGATGATGAATACCGAATGACCACCTTCGAATCCCAGAAGGTATCTGAAGTCATCGATCCCGATTGCAACGGTGCCAATGCGACCCCGGATCCGCGCGGCCATGAGTTCAGTCCGCCCGGTCGGGATTTTGAGTAAGTCGGGTGACGGACAACTGGAGAGTGATACCCTCCGGCCGATCACCATGGGAACGGTTCGAATGCTGGCGACAAGCAGGGGAGCTGCCGTCCAACGCTGAGTCGGTTGGAACGCTCCTTTTTTTGTCGACAAGTGCCGCTGACTACAACACGAGCTGCCTCATGTTCAAGACGGCAAAAAGAGAACCGCGAGAAGGGATCGAACCCCTGATGAAGAGTTCTTCATTGGCATCCTCAGGCTTGGCATCTGCCGCCACGCCGGCGAGGGGACAGGTTAATCGTGCGGTCAGCATCGCGCGGCCGGCCATGGTCACCGCCGACTTCACGGTCGATGATCGCGGCCTCTACAAGAGGTACGGAAAACGGCTTCTCGACATTGTCGGCTCGTCGGCCATGCTCGGCTTGCTGCTGCCGGTATTCCCGATCATCGCGCTTGCCATCATCCTTTCCTCCCGCGGCCCGGTTCTCTACCGCTCGACGCGGCTGGGGAAGGGGGGCCGCCCGTTTTCCTTCCTCAAGTTCCGATCGATGGTCGTCGACGCCCACGAGAACCGTCACTCGCTGCTCCACCTGAACGAGGTCGATGGGCCGGTCTTCAAGCTGGCCAACGATCCGCGGGTGACGCGTGTCGGCGGCTTCATCCGACGAACCAGCATCGACGAGCTTCCGCAGCTGATCAATGTATTGCGCGGCGAAATGAGCCTGGTCGGGCCCCGCCCGCCGATTCCGGACGAGGTGGAGAAGTACGAGCCCTGGCAACGACGCCGACTCGATGTCACCCCGGGCATCACCTGTCTCTGGCAGATCAGCGGACGAAGCAAGCTCGGATTCAACGAGTGGATGCGCCTCGACCTCCAGTACATCCAGCACCGCTCGTTCAAGCTCGACATGAAGATTCTGCTTCGGACTCTCCCCGCCGTGCTATCGCGCGACGGCGCCTACTGAGTTCGGACTCACCGAATCCCGCCGCCCGGCGGGACGGCACAGTCCCGTGATCCCGATTGCCCTCGTCTCCGACGCCCGCTACGAAGGGGGAGCGGAGCGCTACCTTCTGCGGCTCGGTGCGGGGCTCGACCGACGACGATGGCGACCGGTCGTCCTCCTTCCGGATCGGGCGCTGCTTGACGACCTCGCCGGTCATCTGGCCACTGCCGGCGTTGAAACCGTTCGATGGCGTCGCCGGCGCGGAGTTCTCGGCGCCTTTGAACTGGCCCGGGCGATTGACCGGATCAATCCTCGCCTTGTCCACATGAACATGCCAAGCCCGTATGAAATGGGATGCGGGGGGTGGGCGCGCCTCATGGCGCGACCGGGACGTGCCGTTGTGGCCACCGAGCACATTGCCGACATCGCCCCCTCGCGACGTCGGGTGGCTCAGAAACGATTGTGGGGCGGTCTCATCGATCGGACCATCACCATCTCGAAGGCTCATGCCGGGTTGCTTGCCTCACGCCACGGGGTCAGGGGTGATCGTATCCGCGTGGTCTACAACGGTGTGGAAGACCCTGGAACGCCGACCTTGAGGCCACCCCTACCGTTTCGGGTGGTCGTGGTGGGGAGTTTGGAACCGCGAAAGGGGCAGGTCGTGTTGCTTCGCGCCGCCGCTGCCGCCATCGCCAGCGGCGTGGACATGGAGATTGTCATTGTTGGTGAGGGACCTGACCGGGAATTGCTGGCCCAGAAGGCCAAGGAAGGAGTGCTGGCCGGCCGCGTCCGGATGACCGGCGCTCTCGATTCGGCGGCACTGGAGATCGCTGCTGCGCATGTCGTGGCCGTTCCCTCCCTGATCGAGGGGCTTCCCTTTGTCGTGGCCGAGGCGATGGCAGCCGGGGCGGTGCCGGTGGTCTCGAATCTTCCCGGCCTGGACGAGATCGTGGACGACTCGGTTGGGCGACTTGTCCCACCAGAGGATGAGGCCGCCTGGACCGGCGCGTTGATCGAATTAGCCGTCGACGCGAAGACGCGGGACCGGTTGGCCGCGGCCGCGCGCGCCCGCTTCCTGGAACGACTCACGCGGGAGCGGATGATCGCCGGCACCATCGCGGTGTACGACGAGACGCTGTCATGAGGATCGTGATCGTGAAGCCGATCATGCCCTGGCCGGCAACGCAGGGGACGCGCCGGGTTACGGTGGGCCTGCTCCGGGCACTCTCAACTTCCCACGACGTGACGCTGGTCGCACCAGCGCTCGACCGTGACGACCTGGGGTCGGCGAAGGAACTGGAACGGAAGTTTGGCATCCGCGTGATCACGACGCTGGCGCCGAATCGGCGATCGATCGCGCACCGGGCCTTCTACCGCGCCGCCTTTCACCTCGAGAGCCTCCTGGCCGGACACTCGCCGCGGGCGCTTTACGCAACGCCCCGCGCGCTGATTGACCGGGCAGGGCGCGAGGCCGGCGCCGGGCCGTTCGATCTGGCCATCTTTGAGTACTGGTACACCTACCGGGCGTTCGATCGGATTCCCGCCCGGCGTCGGGTTCTGCTGGCTCACGACGCCGATTTTGAAATCGCAGCAAGCCGTCGATCGACGGGGATGTTCGACGACAACGAACGCCGTCGCGAGGCCGAAGCCTGCCGCTCGGTGGACGAGGTCTGGACATTGACCTCCGCCGATCGAGCCGCCCTGTCGCAGCTCTCCGGGATCGATATCGAGCGAATCCAGGTAGTGCCGTTCGGCGTGGATAGCGACGCGCTCGACCTGCCGGCCGGCGCCGATTCGGAGACGATCCTTTTTTTCGGCGCCTACCAGGCCGATTTCAATGTCGACGCGCTGCACTACCTCCTCGATGAGATATGGCCGTTGATTCGTCGGGCTCGCCCGGGCGCCCGTCTTGAAGTGGCCGGTGGCGGACTCGCCCCGGATCTGGCGCGGCAAGTCCGGTCGGCCGGCGGCATCGTGATCGGCCCGGTTGACGATCTGTCCGAACTGTTCCGACGCGCGACCGTCGTGATCATCCCCCTCCGATTTGGTGGTGGCCTTCGGATTCGGCTACTCGAGGCCCTGGCCGCCCGACGGGCCGTGGTGGCCACTCCGACCGGCATCGGCGGTCTTGCCGGTCATGACGGTGAGCACTGGCTCCTGGGCCGGAATGCCGCCGAGCTGGCTCGTGCCGCCGTCCGGTTGCTTTCCGAGCCCGAACTCGTCCGGCGACTTGGTGAATCCGGTCGGACACTGATCGAAGCTCAGTATTCGCAGACGCGCGCCGACGCGCAGGTTCAATCACTGGTACAACGGTTCATTTGACGCGAGGCTCGTTGACTCATATACTCCAAGCCTTGTGCAAATACGCCTCCCAGACTTCTTCGAGATCGAACGATTCATTCCCGAACTGAAAGCCACCAACCGGGACGCAGCACTCCGGGAAATGGTGGAGACGTTGGAAATCGGTCAGCAGGTTCGGGACCGCGAGATTCTCCTCGAGATGCTCCGCCAGCGGGAACAGCTGGGATCGACCGGCATCGGTCGGGGCGTAGCCGTACCTCATGGTCGCTCACTGGCCATCTCCCAGTTGATGGTCGTGGTGGCCCGCTCGACGCCCGGAATCGATTTCGAGGCGATGGACAGCAAGCCGGTGCATCTGATCTTCCTGACCGCCGCCCCTCCGCAGGAGAGGGCCAATCTCTACCTGCCGCTGCTCGGCAAGATCGTGGAACTGGTCAAGAGCGCCCGGGTGCGCAAGAAACTCCTGTCGGCGCGCGATTTCGCCGCCTTCGCGGCCATCATGATCGAGGTGGATGACGATGAGTGACAATGTCCGCCTCCTGGTCCAACTGCAAGATCTGGATCTCATGATTCGGGAAATCTCCGATCCGGAACGGGCGAAGGAACTCAAGACGCTCGGCTTCGAGATGACGGGCCTTGAGCGTTTGAAGACCGCGCGGATCAACCTGGCCCAGTCGATCGAGACCCGCTGGCTGGTGATCTACGAACGTCTGGCCAAGAAGCATGGCCGTGCCGTTGTACCGGTAGAGGACAAGACCTGTCTGGGTTGTTTCCAGGGCCTGCCTGGCTCGTTTTACTCCGAGATCAGCGCACATCAGCCGGTCAAGGTCTGCGAGAATTGCGGGCGCATTCTCTATATGCTGAGCCGGTAACCTTCGGCGTGTCCGGGTTTCTCTCCCACCTGGAGTGCGGTCGCGCCGGCCACACGATCTCCCCGGAATCTCTCACCAATCTCTGTCATTGCGGATCCCCGCTGCTGGCCCGCTATCGGCTGGACGAAGTCCGACATTCGCTGACCAGGGAAATGCTGCGTGCCCGGCCGCCAACGCTCTGGCGTTACCGCGAATTGCTCCCGGCCGGGCCGGACGAGGAGCCGGTGACCCTGGGCGAAGGAATGACGCCGCTCATCCCCGCGTTGCGTCTCGGGGTGGAGTTCGGAATGACCGATCTCTGGATAAAGGACGAGTCGGCCAATCCGACCGGTTCGTTCAAGGCCCGCGGGATGTCGGTGGCCGTGACGATGGCCCGGGCCCGCGCGGCAAAGGCGCTCAGCCTGCCGTCGGCCGGCAACGCCGGAAGTGCCGCAGCGGCCTACGGAGCCAGGGCCGGACTCCCGGTTCATGTATTCATCCCTACCGATACGCCCCCGCTCTTTGCGATTCAGTGTCGCGCCTTCGGAGCCAGCGTGACGCTTGTCGACGGCGTCATCACCGATGCCGGCCGCGCCATGGCCCTTGCCGGGGCGGGTCTTGACTGGTTTGATCTGTCGACGCTGAAGGAGCCGTATCGCGTTGAGGGAAAGAAGACGATGGGTTTTGAACTGGCGGAGCAATTTGAATGGAAACTTCCCGACGCCATCCTTTATCCGACTGGTGGCGGAACCGGAATCGTCGGCATGTGGAAAGCCTTCGATGAACTGGAGACGCTGGGCTGGATCGGTGAAGCGCGTCCGCGACTTTATTCCATCCAGGCCGCCGGCTGCGCTCCAATCGTCCGGGCCTTTGAATCGGGCGCCTCAAGCGCTGAACCGTTTCCCGATCCCAAAACCTTTGCCAGCGGCCTCCGGGTTCCCCGGGCGATCGGCGATTTTCTGATACTTGACGCCGTTCGGAAGAGCGGTGGAATCGCACTGGCCGTTGATGATGACGCCATTCATCTCGCCTGGCGCGAGATCGGTAGAGCCGAAGGGCTGTTCGTCGCGCCGGAGGGGGCAGCCGTCTGGGCAGGACTCAAGGAACTGCTCGGGGCTGGCCGCGTGCGCCCGGACGAGCGGGTCGTGCTCTTCAATACCGGCACCGGCCTCACCTACGCGGATTCCTGGGCGCCGGGGGACAGGGCATGAATTCCGGTGAGATCCGCCCGACCGGTTCGGTGTCGTTTCGGCTCCGGCGCTTTCTTCAGCGGTTGCACGAGATCGATCCCCGACAGGGACTGGAATCAGTCGTGGCGGCCGTGGCCGAGATCGTGCGGGGGGAAACCGGCGGCGACGCCTGCGCCCTCGTCGTGCGCCGTGACGATCGGGGCACCGAGCACGGCCATGTGGCTGTCGCACCTCCTGGCCCCCCGGCCGAGTACACCCATGTATTGACCAGTCCCGCCCCGCCACTCGGACCGCCCGATCCCGGGCCCCTGTTTCTGTCGGTGGGCGAGACGGGCTATGGACCCCTGCTCGATTGCTACGCGCGGCTCGGGCTGCGCATCCGGACGACTCTGTCCGCGCCCATCATCCGTCGCGGGCTGCGATTTGGATTCATCGAAGTGCCGAGTGCGCGCAATGATGAATGGGGAACGGCCGAAGGGCTGGAGCTCTTTGAGATACTTGCCGATGAAGTCTCCGTGCTGCTCGACAGTACGCTTCTCCTCGACCGGCTCCGCCGTGAACGGGTCGAAAATGAATTGCTCTACACCGTGGCACAAAAGCTCAGCCTGTCCATCGACTCCTCGGAATTGCTGAACTCGATCATCGACTCGGTTGCCACGGTGATTCCCTACGATGCGGCGGCCATCTTTCTGCTGGATGCCCGAACGCTTGAGGTGGCCTCCGAATCGGTTCGCGGATACCGGCCGGAAATGAACGACCTCCTTCATCTCAAGGTCGGCGAGGGGATCGTCGGATGGGCCGCCAAGACCGGCCAGTCGAGCATTGTCCCGGATGTCCGCACCGAACCCAGGTACATCGCCGCGCGGCCCGAGACCCGGGCCGAGATGGTGGCACCGCTCCGTGTCGGGGGGGAGGTCGTCGGCGTCCTGAACCTGGAAAGCGATCAGGTCAACGCCTACACGCCCCGTGAACTCCGCCTGCTCGAGACATTCGCCAGCCAGGCCGCCGTGGCCATCGAGCGGACGAGACATCTGCGACAGCAACTGGACAAGGAACGGCTCGATCGGGAACTGACCCTGGCGCGCCGGATCCAGTTGACCTTCCTGCCGGAGCGCGATCCTGACTGGACCGGTTTCGACGTGTCGGGCTACAACATCAGCTCCGAGGAGGTCAGCGGCGACTTTTTCGACTACATCCCGATCTCGGAGGGTAACTGGGGAGTCGTCATCGCCGACGTCTCCGGGAAAAGGGATGCCCGCTGCCCTGATCATGGCCAGTCTGCGGGCCGCGCTCTGGACCGAAGCCCGCAATACTTACTCACTGTCGGTCGTTTGCCAACGCATGAACACGTTTCTGTACCAGAGTCTGGGTGAGCTGGAGTTCGTGACGGCCATCTACGGGGTCATCGATCTGGCCCGCAGTGTCTTCACCTATTCGAGCGCGGGTCATCTGCCGCCAATCGTCATTCGAAAGACGGGAGAGGTTGTCTACCTGGAAGAGGGTGGGCTGCCTTTCGGCGTCTTTGCCGAGGCGAGCTACCCGGAGGGGCGGGTGGAGCTTCGAGTCGGTGATGTCATGTTGCTGTACACGGACGGGGCCATCGAGGCGCAGAGCCCCGAAGGTGAGGAGTTTGGCCGGGACGGCCTGACCGTAGCCCTGGCCTCATGCCGGCACCTCCCGGCCCTCCAGATTCGCACGCAGCTCGTGGAGGTCATCCGTGCCTTCACCCGTTCTTCCGATTTCACCGACGATCTGACTTTTGTCGTCCTTCGTCGAATCGAGCGGGGGGTGTCGGGTATCCAACAGCCCGAGTACAATGCAGATCATGGCTGAAACACCACCAATCGAATCCGACAAGGTCAACCCGCGCCCGCTCGGCCCTCTCAAGGCAGACAATGACCTGCCTCTGGTCGAACGGGTGAAGGAGGGGGACCATGCGGCTTTTACCGAGCTGGTCCGACGTTACGAGGGAAAGGTGTACCAGCTGGCCCTGCGTCTAACCGGCAACGACATGGATGCCAACGATGTCATCCAGGATGTATTCCTATCAGTTTTCCGCAAGATCCACACTTTTCGGGGCCATGCCGCGTTCAGCAGCTGGTTGTACCGCATCACCGCCAACGCCGCCTTCGCCCGATTGAACCAGCGGAAGCGGCATGCCGCAGTCTCCCTGGATGATGTCCTTCCGATCATTGAAGAGTCGTCCATGCACGAGGTCGGGAGCGAGTGGTCGCAGAAGCCGGACCTGGCCCTCTTCAACAAGGAGACGCGGGAAGCGCTCGAGAGTGCCATCCAGTCATTGCCCGACGATTTCAAGACGGTCATCGTGCTGCGTGATATCCAGAACCTCTCCAACCAGGAGGTCGCGGAAGCCTTGAATCTGTCGATTCCGGCCGTCAAGTCACGGCTTCACCGGGCCAGGCTGGTGCTCCGGCGCCAGCTGGGCGAATTCCTCGGAGGACCAGGCTGAAGTCGAGCCTTGCCATCATGTTCAATTGCGATGACGTCATACAGTTGCTGACCGAATACGTCGACAGCGAACTCGAGCCCGATACGAAGGCGCTGCTCGAGTCCCATTTCGGGGCGTGCCCGGCCTGTGACCAGTTTCTGAAGTCGTTCCGGCGTACCGTGGAATTGACCGGGGAATTTCGCTGCGAGGATATCCCCGAGGAAGTTTCCATTCGGCTGCATTCCTTCCTGGAAGAACGGCTCCGGACTTCCGATCAGGAGGGGTCCCTCGACGAGGGCTGATCCGGCCCCGGCCTTGTTTCCCGCCGGATCCGGATATCGACGATGCGATTCATCCCATCACCCGGCCGGGCGATGTAGGGATTGATGTCCAACTCCACGATCTCCGGAAACGCGCTGACAAGCGCCGATAGCCGCAGCAGGTCGGATTCCACCGAACGGGTGTCGACCGCCACCTCGCCTCGATAACCGGTCAGGATCGGGTAGCCCGTCATCGTTCGCAGCATCTCGGAGGCGTCGAGGTCGGTCAGCGGATGGATCCTCCACACCGCATCCCGCAACAGTTCAACGTAAGTGCCACCCGTTCCGACCATGAGCAGCGGCCCGGCCATGGGATCGATGATCATGCCGAGAATCAACTCCCGGCCGCCCTCGATCATCTCCATGAGAACGAGGGGCTCGATTCCTCCACCCAGGTCGTGAAAGGCAGCTTCCAGATCCGGTGCATTCCGGATTCCGACGCGTACCCCGCCGGAATCAGACTTGTGCTCACTGCCCGGCCCGTCCCGCTTCAGGACCAGCGGGAAGCCGATTTCGACGGATGCGGCCATGGCTTCGGCAGGGGATCGCACCGTCCTGGCCACCGCCACCGGGAGTCTGGCCGCGCTCGCCACCTCGCGGGCTTCCGGTCCGGTCAGCCAGTCACGGCCGGCCTCACGTGCCGACTCGAGCGCGCGGGCGGCCCGCTCATGATCCACGGGCATGTCGATCACCCGGCCATCCGGGCGGTCGCGCCACTGGCGATAGGTGTGAAGGGCCGCGAGCGCATTTGCCGCCGACTCGGGAAAGGTATAGACCGGCAGACCACGGCTCCGCAGCTCCGCCACCCCCGGCACTCCCTCCTCGGCCCCCATGAAACAGACCATGACCGGCTTCGGACTTCCGGCCGCCTCATTTGCGATGGACCGGGCCACCTCCTCCGAGCGGGTCATGACAGGTGGCACAAAGATGACGATCAGCGCATCGAAGGCCGGATCATCGAGAGCCGCGCGGGTGGCCGCTCCGTACATTTCGGGTGTGCCGCTAGCCAGGAGATCGATCGGGTTCTCGAGACTGGCTTCGGGATGCAGAATGGGCGCCAGGCGCTCCCGGGTGGCCGGGGAGGGGCTCTCCACCACGAGTCCGAGGCCGACACAGGCATCGGTGGCCAGGATGCCCGGCCCACCGGCATTCGTCACGATGCCGACGCGTGGTCCAGCCGGAGGTGGCTGCATGGAGAAAGCCGGGGCCAGATCGAACAGTTCCTCCACCGAGGCCGCTCGAAGTACGCCGCACTGCGTCAGGAGCAGATCAGTGGCCATGTCGCGCCCGGCAAGCGAACCAGTGTGGCTTGATACGGCCCGCGCCCCGGCGGTGGTGCGCCCGGCCTTGACGGCCACGATCGGTTTCGTTCGGGTGATGCGCCGCGCGATGGTCGTGAATCGCCTGGGATCACCAAAATTTTCGAGGTACAACAGGATGACCCGGGTGGCTGGATCGTTCTCCCAGTACAGGAGGAGATCGTTGCCCGAGACATCGGTCTTGTTGCCTACCGAAACAAACATCGAGAAGCCGATTCCCTTCCTGCTGGCGATGGATAAAATGGCCTCGCCCAGCGCGCCGCTTTGGGTCATGAAGCCGATGTCGCCGGTGATCGGCAGCGTCCGCGCGAAGCTGGCATCGAGCCGGACGGTCGGGTCGGTGTTGATGACGCCCATGCAGTTTGGTCCGACCATCCGCATGCCATGGCGATTGAGCAACGACGCCAGCTCCTCCTCACGGGCGATTCCAAGACCGCCGACCTCGCGGAAGCCGGCGGTAATGACCACGAGCCCCTTCACTCCCTTTCGTCCGCACGCCTCCACCACCGTGGATACCTGTTCCTTGGGCACCACGATCACCGCAAGAT
This sequence comes from Candidatus Eiseniibacteriota bacterium, assembly GCA_034440375.1. Taxonomy (GTDB): domain Bacteria; phylum Eisenbacteria; class RBG-16-71-46; order JABDJR01; family JAWXBZ01; genus JAWXBZ01. Next base: position 3,263 of record JAWXBZ010000034.1, on the reverse strand, counting down.
CGACTGGATCGGGAATGGCGTCGACAGACGGATAGGCCTTGAGACTGTGCAATGTCCGGAGCTTCGGATTGACGGGGAATACCGGCCCCTGAAATTCAAATTCAATGAGGTTGTGCACAATCTCACGGCCAATGTTTCCGGGCCGGTTCGAGGCGCCGACCACGGCCACCGATTGAGGCTTGAAGATTCCGTCCAGCGATGGTTTCGTCATCAGGTGGCGACTGTATCAGGATTCTTGGCAGAGGTGCCGGGTGCCCGTCCTGGTTCTGCCGCGTGCGTTCAGCCGCCTGTTACACTGGGCCAATGTGTCCGCCACCCGACTTCCAATCCTGGGTTCCTGCGGTGGAGCGGATTGCCCGTGATGCGGGTGAACTTCTGATGACCCGCTTCGGTAGCGACATTGCCGTCGAGCTGAAGGGGGAAGTCGACCTGGTGACGGAGATGGATCGCCGCTCCGAGGAACTTGTTGTCGGACGCCTGACCGTTGAGTTTCCCGGTACGGGCATCCTGGCCGAGGAAGGCTGGCGATCCGACGATACCGGCTCCGGCCTCTGGATCGTCGATCCGCTCGACGGCACGACGAACTATGCCCACGGATTTCCGACTTTCGCCGTCAGCATCGCATTCGAGCGGGCTGGAGTCATCGAACTCGGCGTCGTCTTCGATCCGACCCGGCAGGAGTGTTTCTCGGCGGCCAGGGGCAGGGGCGTAACGCTCAACGGCCGGGCAGTTCATGTCAGCACGCGGGCGGACCTCGGCGCTTCACTCCTGGCCACCGGTTTTCCCTATGACATTCGCACCTCTCCCCGGAACAACCTGGCGGAGTTCAGCCGATTCGCCCTGCGGGCGAGGGGCATTCGGCGTGCCGGTGCGGCCGCGCTGGACCTGTCCTATGTGGCCGCCGGCCGGTTCGACGGATACTGGGAGGAAGAACTGGCTCCATGGGACGTCGCCGCCGGGAGCCTCCTCGTTACCGAGGCGGGGGGGCGCCTCACGGGGTACGCCGGGGAGCCGGCCGTGATCCGGACGGGCCGCCTTGTAGCGAGCAACGGGCTGATTCATGGGGCCATGATTGCCACCCTTGCGGATTCCCCTTCAGATCCGAAGCATTCCAGCCGATAACCCCCCGGTTGGGGAGGGGCCGTCGCCCTGGGACCTGCTCCCCGCCGCGGAGGTTCCTCTGAGTCTGACAATCCTGATCGTGGAGGAAAATTCCTCCGCTCGCGAGTCCTGGCTGGACGGCCTCCGGGCCGCCGGGCACCGGGTCTTTGCTTTTGGTGCGGCCCGATCGGCACTGGACAGCATCGGCAATACGGCGGTCGATGCCGCCTTCCTCTCCTTTCGTGATCCGGAACTCTGCCGCGAGCTTCAAGCCCTTCTCAAGAAACAGAATTCGGCCTGCCAAATCGCCCTGATGACCGATCGGCCATCGGACGAACGGGACGCTCAGGCCCTGGAGGCCGGGGCCCGCGAGGTACTCCTGCGCCCGTTTGCCCCCGGCCGCCTAGAGGCGGTTGTCGAACGGGTGACGAGCAGCCGTGACAAGCGGACGGGTCGGCCGGTCGTCGGAGGCGCCGACACACTACTTGGCGAGTCCGACTCGATGACATCCATTCGCCGCCTGATCGGCCAGGTAGCCGCCTCGCCCGACACCTCCGTCCTCATCACGGGTGAAAGTGGAACCGGCAAGGAACTGGTTGCACGAGCTGTCCACGCGGAAAGTCAACGCGCCCAGCAGCCATTCCTGGAAATCAACTGCGCGGCCATCCCCGAGAGCCTTCTGGAAAGCGAACTCTTCGGTCATGAGGCGGGCGCCTTCACGGACGCCACACGGTCGCGGGCCGGGCTTTTCGAGCTGGCCGACCGGGGTTCGCTCTTCCTGGACGAAATCGGTGAGATGGGTCACGACCTGCAGGCCAAACTGCTGCGCGTTCTGGATACACGCTCGGTCCGCCGACTGGCCGGTCACGAGCTCAAAAAGCTGGACCTGCGTATTCTGGCAGCGACCAACCGTGATCTGGAAACCGAGGTGGAGGATCGTCGGTTCCGGGGTGATCTCTTCCACCGTCTCAATGTCGTCCGGGTTCACCTTCCACCATTGCGAGAGCGGCGCGATGACATTGATCTCCTGGCGCGGCATTTCGTGGCGGCCTTCGGCCGCAAGTTTGGTCGAACAGTTCACCAACCCGATGAACTGCTCCTTTTACGCCTGCGGCGCTACGACTGGCCCGGAAATGTTCGAGAGCTGGCCAACAGCCTCGAGCGAGCCGTCCTTTTGGCCGACGGCCGGCCGCTCAGCGTTGAAGACTTTCCCATGCTCCTCGTGGCTGGCCCTGTCCGTGAGCGAGCCCGGATCTCGGCCCAGTCGATTCAGATCGACTTTCAGGGTGGCCCCATCCCGCTGGAGGACGTCGAGCGTGTGTTCATCACCCAGGCGATGGAGACGGCCAACAACAACGCCACCGAAGCCGCACGGCTTCTCGGCCTGGGACGAGGCGCCTTCCGCTACAAGCTGGCCCGCCTTCAGAGCGTTCGCCTGCGACAGGCCGGCTGAGCGGGCATTCCCACCCACCATCGGCTGGTTCCAGCCAATAATAGTCATAACCAATTGAAATTAAACTACTTATAGCTCTCTCGACCTGTCTCGTGGTTCATGAAAGGCCCTCTCGCGGGGACATCTCACCCATTTCGGACCACGAATCAGAGCCCCGAACGGTCGGCGAGATGGCGTCATTGATCAAAGCCATCCATGTAAGCAAATGAAAATAAACAACTTAAAGATCTAGACATCGACTCTTTCGCCTGCCACTCCCGGCCCCATGTCAAATGGACACGAGCTTGCTTTACCTCCCAACCGGAATGGCAGCAATCACGAACTCGAGGGAGGTTCAAATGCACGCTCGGATCTTTAAGAACGCAGTCGGCGCCGCCGCGATCATTACCCTGTCCATCCTGACCTCAGGCTGCGGCACGGACGTCACGACCGCCCCTAGCTCATCCAGCAACGGACCCCGTGCCCTGACCCTGCCCGCCTCCGAGCAAACACCGCCCGTCGCCTTCAAGGCCGGCCGTGGACCCGCCATCAGCGTCCTCGTCAGCGCCGAAGAAGGCGGCTCCGTCCGCCTCGGCCGCTACCAGCTCGATTTCCCCCCAGGCGCCCTTACCGAAGACACCGAAATCTCCATCCACCAATCCCACCCCAACTCCATGACCCTCGAACTCGGCCCCCACGGCATCCAGTTCGAGAAACCAGTGACGCTGTC